>CAYRFB010000095.1:0-7120 GCA_964423485.1 uncultured Bacteroides sp. | reverse complement strand
CTCTTCAGTGTCTACCGACTCTTTGTGATGTTTGAGGTTTAGAGCCCGGCGGCCTGAAGGATGAGCCCCGGGAGATTGCTATTATTATTGAGGCTCTTGAATTTTTCTGATCCGGCTCCGACGGCAAAGACGGGCACCGGGTTGCCGCTGTGGCTAAGGGTGGTGAAGCCTACGCCCGCTGCCTCGTTGACCAGACGGAATACTTCGACCGCAAATGAGTTAAAGTTGGCGTAAAGGGTCTTCTGATCCTCACTGTTGCGCATCACGATAGCAGCTTCAAACATTTCCTTAAGCTTGGCTTCCTGAGCCTCTGACACGGGGATGTGGTCAAAGAGACCGAAGTTTTCGATGAGATATTCTTTCATGTCATCCCACTGATAGACGCGGCGGTCTTTGGCCAGCCCCTTGCAGTAGTCGCTGAACGCTTCTTTTGACACACGCTGATAGCTGAAGCTGCCCAGGTGAGGCATATTCTTCACTTTGGGATAGACCATAGCCATGCCGCCTGTGTCGTGGTCAGCGGTCACCACGATGAGGGTCTCGTCGGGATGCTTCAGATAGAAGTTGTAAGCGAGCTTAAGAGCGTCGTTGAAATTTAAGATCTCAACGATAGCTGTGCCGCCGTCGTTGGCATGGAGGGCATGGTCGATGTTGCCTCCCTCGACCATCATAAAGAAACCTTCGGGAGCATTCTTTTCGAGATGGGTAAGACAGGTTTCGGCGATCACGGGCAGGGTGAGGTGGCTGGCGATCGAGTCGATGGTGTAGCCGATGTTCCAGTTGGGGGTGCCTTCGGGATTGATGAGAAATACACGCTCAGAGTTGATCTTCTCTATTTCGTCAGGGCCGTAGATGACCTGAACATCGTACTGGGCCATCACCTCATTGACGTTTTTACCGTCGGCGTTATATGAGCCGGCGCCGGCGAGAAATTCATAGCCCGACTCAGCTGCCTGGCAACCGATCTCGTAGTGCATGCCGCGGTTGGGCACATGGGCATAGAATGCTCCGGGCGTTGCGTCAAAGGGCGACACTGACGTCACGATGCCGACGCCGTAACCCTTGTCATGAAATTTCTTGGCTATCGACTCCACGGCCACCGTGTCAGGCGACATGCCGAGCATGCCGTTTTTGGTTTTAACGCCGGTCGACAGCGCTGTGCCAGCTGCGGCCGAATCAGTGATGCGCGAGTTGGCAGAGTATGTCATGCACCAGCTGACGGTCGGAAACTGCATCATCTGCAGGGGCTGATCGTTTTTGAGCACTTCGCGGTTATAGGTTTCAGCTGCCATGACCGGGCCCATGCCCATGCCGTCGCCGATGAAATAGAACACATATTTTGCGTCCTGAGCCGTGGCGGCAAGTGTTGCAGCTGATAAGAGAGCTGCTGAGAGTAAGTATTTTAATTTCATTGTCATATGTGATTTTTGATGAATGTTAATTCATTAGTTTAAGCAGTTGCTCGATGATGTGGCGGTCGTTGCACAGGCGGGGCACCTTACGCTGGCCGCCGAGCTTGCCCGTTGACTCGAGCCACTGGTCAAAGAGACCGGTGGGAGCGTCGTCGATAGTCAGTCGGTCGAGAAATATATTACCGCTGCGTTTAGCCTGATAATCAGAGTTTTCGGCTTGTAGTGCCAGGTCGAGCTTCTCTGCGAAGTCTTCTTTGTCGGCCGGGGGCGCCTCCCACTCGATGAGCCACTGGTGGTGACCTCGGTGTCCGCCGTCATCGTAGACCGGAGCCGCCGTGTAATTGAGCACCGACGCGCCGGTCTGGCGACAAGCCTCGGCAATGGCCGCGTCAGAATTGTGGACCATGACTTCTTCGCCAAAAGCATTGATGAAGTGCTTGGTGCGTCCGGCTATCGTGATCTTCAGGGGGTCGACCGACTCGACTTTGACCGTGTCGCCGAGCATATATCGCCACAGACCGTTGCATGAGCTTATCACCAGCGCATAGGTCTCGCCCGGCTCAACCTTCCACGCCGGCAGAGCCACCGCCGAGGCGTCGCCGAGTGCGCCAAGCGGCACAAATTCGTAGAACACGCCGACATCAAGCAGTAGCAGCATGCCCGCCGAGTCGTAAGCCGACTGCACGGCAAAGAATCCCTCCGATGCGTTATAGGTCTCGAGATAGTGCATCTTGGCCGGATCGGTCAATCGGGCGTATTGAGAGCGGTAGGGCTCAAAGGAAATGCCTCCGTGGAAAAACACCTCAAGATTTGGCCACACGTCGTGGATCGTGCTCGCACCGGCGGCGGCGATGACTTCACGGATGACTGTCATGAACCACGACGGCACACCTGATATATTGGTGACATCCTGATTGATCGACGCAGCCACTAAGGCCGGGAGTTTCTCGTGCCAGTCACTCATCAGGGCGACATCTTTCGAGGGGATGCGAAATATGTTGACCAGCGGATTGATCTTGTCGATAAGATTGGCCGACAGGTCGCCGACCTTTACGCCGGCAGGCAGGTTGGCCACTTCGTTGGCATAGCTGCCGCCGAGTATGAAGCTTTTGCCTGAAAAGATGCGGCTTCGCGGATTGAGGTTGAGGTAATGGGCGACAACGTCGCGCCCTCCGGCATAGTGATTGCGGCTCAGCGAGTCGTCGGTGACGGGGACATATTTGCTCTTGCCGTCAGAGGTGCCTGACGACTGGGCGAAGCGCCGGCAGCGGCCTGGCCAAAGGATGTCTTTTTCGCCCATGACCATACGCATGACGTCGTCGCGGATGTCTTCGTAGACAACGACCGGCACACTGCGGCTGAAGTCCTCATAAGTCTTCACGCCTCGCAAATTATAGCGCTCGCCGATAGCCGTCGATGCCGCCCGCGACAGCAGCCAGTCGAGCTGACGCCGCTGCACGTCTTCGCAGCGGCCGACCCATGAGTTGGCGGCTTTTATGCGCGGGGCAAAAATCGGGCGAGCTAAGGGAGTGAAATCTGTCATTTTTGGTCAGGGAGTAAGGCTCTGATTGCTAATTCGTAAGACTTCGGGCCAAAGCCGCTGATGCTACCTGCACAGACAGGCGCGATGAGCGAGCGATGACGTATCTCTTCGCGGGCAAAGACATTTGAAAGATGGACCTCAACCACTTTGCAGCTCACACCGGCGATTGCATCGGCCAAAGCGAGCGACGTGTGGGTGTAGGCTCCGGCGTTAAGCACGATGCCGGCATATGACTCATCGAAGCCGACCTCATGGATCTTGTCGATGAGCGCTCCTTCGTGATTGCTCTGAAAGTGACTGATCTCTGCGTCGGGAAACTTCGTGATCAGCCGGCCGATGATGTCGTCGAGCGTCTGGCGGCCATAGATCTCAGGCTCGCGTCGACCGAGGAGGTTGAGGTTTGGCCCGTTGATGATTAATATCTTATGTTTCATTTTTTTACCTTTACGTGTTCGGTGGGCGGCAGATCGCGGTTGCGGCGCTCAACGGCGTCACAGACTTCATGGGCGAGATGGATAAACGCTTGAGCGCTCATAGTGTCGCCGGCAGCGATGGGGTCGCCTTCGTCACTGTGTTTGCCGACAGCGGCCACCAGGGGTATGCAAGCCAACAACTGAACGCCCAATTCGCGGGCCAGCTCAGTGGCGCCGCCGTTGCCGAAGATGTAATAACGCTCGTCGGGGTGATCTTCGGGGGTGAACCACGCCATATTCTCGACTATGCCGAGCACCGGCACATTGATTTTCGGGTCGGTGAACATCGCTATGCCTTTTCGGGCATCGGCAAGGGCAACCTGCTGAGGCGTCGATACGACCACAACACCGGTGATGCCGAGAGTCTGCACGAGGGTGAGGTGGATGTCGCTTGTGCCCGGAGGCATGTCGATCAGGAAATAATCGAGTTCGCCCCAGTCGCCTTGCTCGATAAGCTGCTTGAGAGCGTTAGAGGCCATAGAGCCACGCCACACCACGGCGCTGTTGCGGTCGACGAGAAAACCGATCGAGAGCAGCTTCACACCGTAACGCTCGATGGGTATGATCTTTGTCACACCGTCGACCTCGTGCATATAAAGCTGCTCATCCTCGACCCCAAACATCTTGGGTATCGACGGTCCGAAAATATCGGCGTCAAGGAGCCCGACTCGATAGCCTTCGCGGGCAAGGGCTACGGCGAGGTTGGCGGCGACGGTCGATTTGCCTACGCCTCCTTTGCCTGATGAGATGCCGATGATGTTTTTTACTCCCGGCAATGGATTGGCTTTGGGAGCCGGGGCAGCCGTGCGGGTCTTGACGTTGACGGTCACTTCGGCGTCAGCAGCCGCAAAGGTGTGGATGGCAGCTTCGGCAGCCTTGACGACCGACTTCATGAACGGGTCGGTCGGCTTGTCGAAGATCAGCGAGAAGCTCACTTTGCGGCCGTCGATGCGGAGATCGTCTTCGATCATACCGGCTTCGGCGAGGTTTTTGCCCGAACCGGGATAACGCACTGTCGCCAGGGCGTCAAGTATGAGTTTGGGATATAGAGGGTTGTTGTCTGACATTATGATGTTATTGATCTGAGATGGGTTTATCTTCAAGTAGTTGAGGCATCTGGATGTAGCCGCGTGAATAGCTGCGGTAAGTGTCGGGCTCGATCTCTTCGGCCGGCTCCTCGAGCGCACCTTCGGCCGGGAGATTGAATTTGATATACTTTATGGTGAGCCCGCGCGAGAGCCACTGCTTCTCGTAATGGGTCTTTATGTCGAGTATGTCATCGGCCAGGCCGGAGGCATAGAGATCATCGGTGTTGCAGCTGACAGGCAGACCGTTGAGACCGGTCATCAGCGTTGTGTAGCGGTAGAGAAAGGGGCTGTCTGTCTTGAGGTGGATGGTGCCGCCGTCGGCGAGCACTTTGCGGTATAAGTCCATGAAGCGGGTAGAGGTCAGTCGCTTGCGCACCTTCTTCATCTGCGGGTCAGGGAAGGTGATCCAAATCCCCGCTACTTCGCCGGGAGCGAAAAACGACTCGATGAGTTCGATCGACGTGCGCACAAAGGCCACATTGCCCAAGCCTTCGGCGCGTGCCTCCGATGCGCCGGTCCACATGCGGGCTCCCTTGATGTCGATGCCTATGAAATTCTTGTCGGGAAACCGGCGGGCAAGCCCGACGGTGTACTCGCCCTTGCCGCAACCGAGTTCGACCACGATCGGGTTGTCGTTGCCAAAAAAGTCCTGGTGCCAGCGGCCTTTGAGCGGGAAGCCGCCCCCTTGCTGCAGACGTGCGAAAGGATACTGGAAGACGAAGTCGATCGTCTCCATGTCGGCAAATTTTTTCAGTTTGTTTTTTCCCATAATTCAAGTTGGGGGTTTAGCAGTCTGAATGATATGCGGTGGAGCGGCGATGTGCCGTTGGCGGCGATTGCGGCGCGGTGAGCCTTGGTCGGATAGCCCTTGTTGACAGCCCAGTCATAGACGGGATAGTCGGCGTGGGCCGCCGTCATGAAATCATCGCGGTAGGTCTTCGCGAGGATCGATGCAGCAGCGATGTTGGCAAAGCGGCCGTCGCCCTTCACAAAGGTCGTGAAAGGCGTGGCGCCGTAAGGCTTGAAGCGGTTGCCGTCGACGATGATGGCGCCGGGACGCACGGTCAGCCCGTCGAGCGCGCGGTGCATCGCCAAGATCGAGGCGTTGAGTATGTTGATGCGGTCGATCTCAGCAGCGTCGACCTGCGCCACTGACCACGCCACAGCCTCACGCTCGATCACCTCGCGCAGCTCATAGCGGCGTCGCTCCGAGAGCTGCTTGGAGTCGTTGAGCAGCGGATGGCTGAAATCATCGGGCAGGATGACGGCGGCGGCAAACACAGGCCCCGCCAGGCAGCCCCGACCGGCCTCGTCACAGCCGGCCTCGAGCACACCCGGAGCGGCACACGCAGGCAGCGGCTTATGCTCAGCCGACAACTTCATAGTTGAGTATAGACTCTACCAGAAACATGTCGATGATCTTGCTGCGGTCGACGATTACATCATCGAAATTGGGGTTCTCACTATGGAGTATCACCTTTGCCGGGTCATCGTGGCGGCGCACATACTTGACCATGCGATAGTCCTCGAGGATCACCACATAGATCTGACCCCAGAGTATCGGAGCCTCATAGCTGACGTGGCGTATCGAGATATAGGCGCCGTTGTTGATGCGCGGAGTCATAGAGTTGCCCGACACCTTGACCAGGGGCAGCTCGGGATTGAGGCCCGGTATCATCAGTCGGCCTACGACATGCTCAGACGTGAGCATGCGGCTAAGGTTTGCACTGCCGGCAGTCACATCGATGTCATAGACCGGTGCGCCGGTTGCGCCTGCCAAGGCGCTGACGCGATTGCCGTTGCTGTCGATAGTCGCCGGACCCTGATAACGGGGGAAGGGCACATCTGTGCCGTGGACGAGCCACTGCTTCGACACACCGAGGTTGACCACGATGCGGTTGATCAGCGAATCGCTGACAGGGATCTTGCCCGAAAGCACCTTAGAGATGTTTGACGCATTGATGCCAATCATTTCGGCAAACTGAGCTTGATTCTTTCTAATCAGCTTGATAAGATACTTTATGCGATCGATGGTAGTCGCAGTGGTCGACGGTTCGTCGAGATTGTTGATCAAGTCGGGATACTCCATAATAATAGATTTTGAATAATGAATAGCAAAGATACAACAAAATATGTCAAAATACAACCCTCAAAACACAAAATTTGCAAAAAAAATTACCAAATCAGTAGTAAAAGCCCCGCCGCAATCAGGTCGCGGGAAAAAAACATCAACGAGGTCAGTCAAGGATTTTTCATTTCCCAACCCTGCTCTATAACATATCGTTAGCCTCCGGCTAATATCTCCCTGTCGTGAACTAAATTGCTCGCCCTCAGCGAGCGCTATTTGAATACGAATAGAGGGGGCGCATCGCGGGATTGAGAATCCGTTGGTGCGCCCCCTTTGGGTAAAAAAATGCTTATTGTCGTATGTATTTTGCGATTATTTCTTTAAGAGATCGTTGACCTTGTCTTTGGTTGCGTCTTTGATGTCGTTGGCTTTATCGGTAACGACATTCTTGACGTCGGCAGCTTTTTCGGTCACGGCATCCTTGACATCAGCGGCTTTGTCGGCCACGGCGTCCTTGACGTCTGAAACTTTGTCGC
>CAYRFB010000094.1:0-7406 GCA_964423485.1 uncultured Bacteroides sp. | reverse complement strand
AAACAGCCAAATTAATTAACAAAACACCACCCAAATCCCCCCAATTATTCAATTTGTCGAACTTTGATCAACCCAATCGCGCCCCTAAATCGCAATGAATTTAACATCTGTAACCGAATCTTCACACAATAGGCGCCCTATTTTGCAATAATTTGCTTAAGTTTGCGATAATTTTTAAAAAACAATCCAATCAGTCCACCATGAGAAAAAAACTTGCAAAAACATTAAGGCTTTTCGCCTTTCTGCTGTCTGTTTTCATGACTCTTAATGCGGCTGCCCAGTCAACTGTTGTCACAGGTACTGTGCGCGACGCCGCCGGCGAGACACTTCCGGGTGCGTCAGTCTACCTCAAGAGCAACAAGGATGTTGCGACGGCCACTGACGTCGATGGTAATTTCTTGCTCAAAGTTCCTAACTTAAACTCTACGCTTGTCGTAAGTTTCATTGGCTACAAGCCCCAGGAAGTGAAGCTCAACGGCCAGTCTAAAGTTGTCGTTACTCTTATCGAAGACTCTCAGATGCTCGATGAGGTGGTAGCTATCGGTTATGGCACTCAGAAGAAGGTGTCCTTGACCGGTTCGGTTTCAGCCATCAACACTAAAGAGCTCGTCAACGCTTCGATGACTAACACCTCTAACATGCTTACCGGTAAGATCGCCGGTCTTACTGCAGTGCAGAATTCCGGTAAACCGGGTTCTGACCAGTCAGCGATCCACGTCCGCGGTCTTAATGACTTTGCTGGTAGCGGTCCTCTCTGTATCATCGATGGTGTTCCCGCAAACATGAATAATGTCAACCCTAACGATATCGAGAGCGTGTCAGTACTTAAGGACGCTGCCGCTGCCATCTACGGTGTGCAGGGTGCCAACGGCGTTATCCTCATCACCACCAAGCGAGGCTCAGAAAGCAACGCCAAGATCAGCTATGAAGGCAACTTCTCTCTCGTCCACAACACGGCAATGCCTGAGCTTATGAATGCACGTGAATACATGTACTGGCACAACCGAGCAAGCGAGATGGACGGTTACACCCCCCGTTATACCGCTGACATCCAGCAGCAAGTGCTTGAAAACGCGCCCGGCACAGTCTACGGCGAAACCGACTGGCAGAAGCAACTCTGGCGCACAGCCTTCACTCAGAAGCATAACATCAGTGCTGTCGGTGGCACAAAACGCGCCACTTACTTCGTCAGTCTCGGCGTCCTTGACCAAGAAGGTACGATGAAAGGCACCGAATACCGCCGCTACAACCTCCGCACCAACCTCGACGTGCAGGTGGCCAAAGGCCTTCGCTTCACTGCGCAGATAGCCGGTTACAAAGCTGAAAACTATTCAACCGGTTTTGACCTTGGCAACACTTACGCCTGGAACCCTGCTTTCGAGGCTACTCACGCTCTGCCTATCTATAAGTCTACTTACAACGGTATGCCGCTCGCTCAGACCACCGGCGGTGACGGCCACTTCAACCCCGGCGCTTCTATCGAGAACTCGGGTTGGCAGCGCAACTACAACAACGAAGTTACATCTAACCTCAAACTCGAGTTTGACTTCAAGGAACTCGTGCCCGTGCTTCAAGGCTTGAAGGTCAGCGTGTGGGGTTCATACCGCTACGGCATGACCAAGGTCCGCAATTATATGGGCTCTTACGAGCAGCAGGTCATCAATGTAATCAACAAAGAAACTGAGCCTACGGTGATGCGTAAGCCCGGTACAAACGAAGGCGGCAGCTTCGTCAAGCTCCTTCAGGCTGGCGATGGCTGGATCTTCCGTCCCCAGGTCGATTACAACCGCAAGTTCGGCAAAAACACCGTCAGCGCCCTCTATGTATATGAAGCGCAGAAGAGCAGCAACGACCAGATGCAGGCATCGGCCAACCAGTTTGCTGCAACCGATCCTATCGACATCAATCTCGGTGTCTACATCCCCAACTCTCTGACAGGTAGCTATGGTTACACATCTATCGTGTCTCACGTTGGCCGTTTGAGCTATGACTTCGATGACAAATATCTCGTTGACTTTGCTTTCCGTTATGACGGTTCTTATAAATTCGCTCCCGAAAACCGATGGGGCTTCTTCCCCTCTGTGTCAGCCGGCTGGGTGATCAGTTCTGAATCATTTATCGCTGACAATGCTCCGTGGATTGACTTCCTCAAACTGCGTGCGAGCTGGGGTAAGTCAGGTAAGGACAACATCACTCCTTATCTCTACAATGCCACATTCAAGACTGCACAAAACAGCATCGTCTTCGGTGACAATATCTACAAAAACTACTACACTGACTCTTATCTCCAGCGTAACCTTAAGTGGAGCACAACAGAGTCTTATAACATCGGTCTTGACTTCGACATCCTCCGCCGCAAATTCGGGGCTGAAATCGACGTGTTCTATCAGCATACCAAAAACCTGCTTCAGGGTATCTCTGGCGAGTATGCTCCTTCACTCGGCGGCAACCGTCCGAGCCAGGGTAACACTGGTTCAATGGACAACCGAGGTATCGACTTCACTCTCAAGCATCAGCTCACTGTCAACAAAGACTTCAGCTACCGCCTGCGTGGCACATTCGGCTTCGCCCGCAACAAAGTCCTCAGCCGCAACCTCACTCCCAGCTATCCCACATCGCTTCAGCCCCGCATCGGCCAGCCTCTCGGCGTGCGTTACGGTTTGAAATCTGACGGTCTTTACCAGACTCAAGAGCAGCTCGACAATGCGCCCCGTCTTGACGGCACCAACTGGCATGCAAGCTCTCAGGGACCCCGTCTCGGAGATATCCGCTATGTCGACGTCAACGGTGACGGCCGCATCAACTTTGTTGATTCTAACACCGAGGTGCTTGATATGGTACGCATCGGTTACGGCACACTCCCCGAAATCTCATTCTCGCTCAATGCTGACTTCAACTTCAAGAACTTCTATCTCAATATGCTCTGGCAAGGTGTGACTCACTGCGATTACATGCTTGGCGGTAATGACCAGTATCAGTGGGTAGTCGGCACTATGCTCAACGTTCCTTTCGACCAGAACGGCAACGGTGTGAAGTACATCTCTGAAAACAGCTGGACTCCCGAGAACACCAACGCTAAGTACCCCCGTCTCACCACCCAGACCGGCGGTAACAACATTCTCATCTCTGACTTCTGGATGGTCAATGGCGAGTATCTCCGTCTCAAGAACTTGACTTTCGGCTACAACGTGCCCGAAAAGGCGTTGACTCACACTCCGTTCACCGGTGTCAATGTATATGTTTCTGGTGCCAACGTTCTTACTTTCAGCCACTGCAAGTATGTCGATCCAGAAACTCCTTCGGCTACATTCAACCTCTATCCGCAGCAGTCAACCTGGACTCTCGGCCTCAATGTATCATTCTAATCTTAAGGAATAAAAGATATGAACAATATTGTTAAAAATATAACTTTTGCTGCTGCACTGCTTGTATCGGTAAGCTCTTGCAACGATGTGCTCGACATTAACGACACCTCGACATTCGGCGACGTTGCCGTCTGGAGCTCGCAGAATAATGCAGATGCCTACGTTACTGCTGCTTACAAATCGTTCAACGACCAGTCTAACGTATATAACCGAGCAAAGTACTACGACAACTATAGCGACCTGATGAAGTCACCCTACTGGTGGAATTATGTCTATAACCAAGCTCTCCTTGACCCGTCAGAGTTCAGCCGTGGCAATGCTAGCCTCTTTGCTTGCTGGAGCGACGTCTATGGCCGCATCAAACGCACCAACCTTATGCTCAACGACCTTGAGCGCTACGGTCAGAAATGGGGCGATGAATGGTACAAAATCCGTCGCGCTGAAGGCCGTTTCTGCAACGCTATCAACTATTTCTACCTCGCCCGCGTCTACGGCGGCGTTGTCCTCCGCACAGACCACTCTGGTGGCGGCGGCTGGCTTGATGACGGCGCTTACGAGCAGGACAAACACCGCGCCCGCATCTCTGAGGCTGAAACTTACGAGTATATCCTCAATGAACTCCAGTGGTGTGCCGAAAATCTCCCCGAGTCTTGGCCGTCTGCTTGGACTGGCCGAGCTACAAAAGGTGTGGCATACGCCTTCATATCTCGTATTGCCCTCTTCGCCAAGAACTGGGATCTCGCTGCTAAAGCTGCCGAAGAGTGCGCCAATTACTATTCACTCGTACCTGACTATGCTCAGCTCTTCGACGTGCGCTCGGCTCAGGACAATAGCAAGGAGGTCATCTTCAGCATCGTAGGTAAACAAAACGTCCTCAAAAACGGTTTCGACACTGACAATCGTCCCTATGGTGACCGCCGTGTCTATAACACTATGGTTTCAGCCATGGCTCAGCCTACTGCCGAACTCGTTGATATGTATGAGTTTAAGGACGGCACCAAGTTTGACTGGACCACCTATGGAGCCTCTCATGCCGATCCCTACACTGATCGCGAACCCCGTTTCCACGCTACCGTCCTCTATAACGGCGCTACATGGGAAGGCCGCACGATCCAGACTTACGAAAACGGCACTGACCCCTTCCGCGAATTCGTGGTTGCCGGTGATCCTGACGGTCATACTGTTACAGGCTACTACCTCCGCAAATATCTTCAGGAGGGCTATTCGTCATTCGTTGCTGAAGGCAGCTATAACACTGACATCATCATCCGTTACGGTGAGGTGCTCCTTAACAAGGCCGAGGCTTACGCTCAACTCAACAAGACCTCTGAAGCTCTCACGGCTCTCAATCAGGTGCGCGCACGTGTCGGGCTGCCTGCCAAGACCACTGCTGACGCTATGACCAACGACCAGCTGATGGAAATCATCCGCCACGAGCGCGCTGTCGAGCTCGCCGGTGAAGGCCACCGCATCTGGGACCTCCGCCGTTGGGGACTCGCAAAGGCTTACATCAACGGTCGCACAGTTCACGGCCACAAAGCGACTCAGAATGCTGACGGCACTTTCAAGTATGAAATAGTCGACGCCGACGGCGGCCGCACCCGTATCTACGAAGACCGCTACGACTACTTCTCAATCCCCGTCAGCGAGCAGTCCCAGAATAATCTCTGCAAGGACAACCCCGGTTGGTAATCATTCCCCGCAACTAATCCTATTATTAATGAATATAGCAATGAAAAATATATTTAAATCTTCGTTGATCGCAATCATGTCGGTTCTTTTCACGGGCGCGTTCAGCGGTTGCCATGATGCCGACCCTGAGTTTGTCCACACCGACAACCTTATCACAGCGCTCTATATGGCCACTTCTTTGCAAGGCACACAGTATTCGTTTACTATCGACGAATACAATGCCGAAGGCCAGCTTGTCACAAGTGACATCACCCCTGAGTCAGTTGCCGGTGGCTATGGCATAGCTCACATCGAATTTCCCGTCACCCAGATGGAGGAGATCGACCTCACAAAGGTATATCTCGCTGCCAACGTCACCTATGACGTTATCATCCGTCCGGGTCTGCAGGGCACCCACGACATCACAGGCGAAGGCATTGTCGTGACTGCTACCGGTGGCGATGGTAAGGCTCGCAAATACAGAATCTACGGCAAATTTTCAAGCAACTAATAAGTATTGACGTTTATGAAACTCTATAAATCATTTTTATTCGGCGCAGTCGTAGGCGCAGGATTGCTGACTGTCACATCTTGCAACGACTATGACTATGACACTCAGTTGAGTCGCACCGACATTACCGGCACTTTCTCTGTCAAGAACGACGCAGGCAATATCTATACCTCTTCGATCGACGGTGATAACATTACTATCAAGATCAACCCTTATGCTGACGTCGAAGTCGAGCTCAGCAATGCCTATCCTGTGTTCTTCCTCCCGATGGGTGCAACTTGCAACCCCTCGCCGACTGAACCTCAGGACTTCACCAAGGAAGTGAAATACACCATCACTTCAGGCGACGGCAAGAGCCAACGCGTCTACACCGTCACTTGGGGTCCCAGCGACCCTCTGCCGGCTGGCGAAGGCTATGCTTTCACACGCCTCAGCGCTGAAAAGCTCTACACCGAGCTTGGTTATCCGGGTGCTGACGTGACCGGCACTAACGGCTCAGAGCCCAACGGCGACCTCCTCTTCTTCCCCGCCTTCTGCGAGAATTATCTTGTCGGCTTCTCTCGCGTATACGCCTGGGGTAACACCAACGGCGCAAGCGTTTCTTCTAATCCCAATCTCGCAATACTTGTCTGGGATGCCAACACTCTCGAGCCCGTCAACAAGACTCTAAACCTTGGCTCGCTCAATGTCGGCCAGATCGTAAATATCTGTAACGACTGGAAGGGTCACGTTGTCGCTGCCACAGGAGGCATCAACGGCGCTGACAGCGAAGTCTACTACTGGACATCGCTTGAAGCTGCACCCGTTAAGGTCGGTAAGCTCCCCACCGCTGTCTATACCAATACTCACGAGGTTGACGCCAGCATGTTTATCCAAGTTGCAGGCGACATCACCGGTGATGCTGCAATCACCTATATGCCCACTAAAACAGCCGAAGGTAGCCATATTGTGGTGAAGGTTCGCGGAGGCGTGATGGATCAGAATTACTCAACCATCTCAACCGGCTATCCCTCAAACGACAAGGCGTGGTTCCAGATGATCTCACTCTTTGGCCCTGGCGACAACGCCAACTATATCGTAGGCGATACCGAAGGTGAAGGCAACGGCTCTATCAAGGTCTACTATAATTCTCACTCAGGAATGACTCTTTACACTATGCCAGCTCACCTCAACGGCAAGCCTTTCACTGACGGTGTTACATGGTGGAGTGCGACCGGTAAGTCATCTAATCGCGGCGGCTCTCGCCGTCCTTTCGTGATGGCAATGGTGGTCAACGACAAAGAGTATAGTCTCGTGCTCACTGGCTACGACTGGTCTAACCGATCTCAGATGATGACCGGTGATCTTCAGACTTATACATCCGATGCTCTCTGCTACGATATGCGTCGCTACGAAATCTCAGTCATCGGTGCAGGCGGTCTCAATGCAACTGACTCATTCGGCGGCTGCGGTTGCTGGTACTGGGATCAGGATGCCCACGAAGGCCATGTTGCTATCTGGAACGGTCGTGAAGGACTCGCCACTTTCCTCCTCAGCAGCTACGAATAAAAAATTGATTAGTATCAATAAAATCAACCCCAATTCAGAGCCGGCCCAAAACAAGGTCGGCTCTGAATATTTTATTGCCGGGAAAATTGATTATTTTTGTGGTATGGAAATGATCAAGCAAACTATGCACAGCCACGCAGCTGTCTCTGACTCTGCTTTCAAAAAAATCGCTGACGCGCTAACTCCCTGCCACTTCGACAAGCGTAGCCTCCTCGTTAAGGAAGGCGAGTTGACCCACGCTGCCTTTTTCATCGAGAAGGGCATGACGCGCTCATATTGGATGGTCGACGGCGAAGAGATCACCACTTCTT
>CAYRFB010000093.1:0-7459 GCA_964423485.1 uncultured Bacteroides sp. | reverse complement strand
CAGTATATCAAGCGTTCAATCGGCGACATTGCTCTTCACTTCACTATCAACCGCATGATCGACGACTACATCTCTCGCTTCTATGATCCCGAAGGTGCTCGTTCAAAGAAACTCGCAGCCAATAACTTTGCCCTCGCAAAAGAAATCGTTGCCTGGAAAGAAAAAGTTGCTGCTGACTGGGACGGCATCAAAGTGTTCGACATCCGTCATTCCGGCGAAATGTCTAACACCATCACCGGCCAGCCCGCTCGCATCGAAGCCATCATCGACACCAACGGCCTCGGCAAAGACCTGCATCTCGAGCTCGTGGTTCATCGTCTCGAAGACGGCATCGAGCACTTCGTCACCACCCGCGAGTTTAAGGTTATCAAAGAGGAAGGCAACGTTCTCACTTACGAACTCGACACCGAGTCAAAAGATCCCGGCGTTTACCGCATCGGTTATCGACTCTATCCCTATAACCCCAACCTCCCCCACCGTCAGGACTTCGCTTACTCTCGCTGGATCTAAAAAAAACTCATCAATCATACTTCACCAAAGAGACTGCCTCAGCCGAGACAGTCTCTTTGCTATTATATCAAAAGATTTATACCTGCCCTTTAACGCTATGTGGTTATTTTTTCTTAATTTTGCGTTACATTATAAATAGAACATAAATAAACCCTACAATATGGATCGTGAAGTAAGAGTAAGATTTGCTCCATCACCGACTGGTCCGCTCCACATCGGTGGCGTGCGTACCGCGCTTTACAACTATCTTTTTGCCCGTCATAACGGTGGAAAGATGCTTCTCCGCATCGAAGACACTGACTCTAACCGTTTTGTGCCCGGAGCCGAAGATTACATCATCGAATCACTCAAGTGGCTCGGCATTGGCATCGACGAAGGCGTCGGTGTTGGCGGCGAAAACGGTCCATACCGTCAGAGCGAGCGACGCGACATCTATCGCAAATACGTCAAGCAGCTCCTTGATGCCGGTCGCGCCTACATCGCCTTTGACACACCCGAAGAGCTTGAGGCCGCCCGAGCTGCTACGCCCAACTTCCAGTATGACGCTTCGACACGCGGCTCAATGCGCAACTCGCTCACTCTTCCCGCTGAAGAAGTGAAGCGCCTAATTGACAGCGGCGAGAAATACGTAGCGCGTTTCAAGATTGAGCCTGGTCGCGCAGTGGTTGTTGACGACTTGCTTCGCGGCAAAGTGACCATCAAGAGCGACATTCTCGATGACAAAGTGCTTTATAAGAGCGCTGACGACCTTCCGACTTATCATCTCGCCAATATCGTCGACGACCATCTGATGGGCATCTCCCATGTCATCCGAGGCGAAGAATGGTTGCCCTCAGCGCCCCTTCACGTCCTTCTTTACGAAGCTTTTGGCTGGACCGACACAATGCCTCACTTTGTCCATCTGCCGCTCCTTCTCAAACCCGACGGCAAAGGCAAGCTCAGCAAGCGCGATGGCGACCGTCTCGGCTTCCCGGTTTTCCCCCTCGAATGGCACGATCCCAAAAGTGGCAATATTTCAAGCGGTTACCGCGAAAGCGGCTATCTTCCCGAAGCCGTGGTCAACTTCCTTGCCCTCCTCGGTTGGAATCCCGGCGACGATACCGAAATCATGTCGATCGATGAGCTGGTCGACAAATTCTCTTTCGAACACTGCTCTCGCGCCGGAGCCAAGTTTGCTTATGAAAAGGGTAAATGGTTTAACCACCACTATCTTCAGCAACTTGACGATGCAACTCTCGCCGAAATGTTCAAACCCGTCCTCCGCGAGCACGGCGTGAACCCTGATGATTATTCCGACGAATATATCACAAAAGTTGTGGGCATGGTAAAAGGTCGCATCAACTTTGTCAAAGACCTCTGGGATCAAGCAGCCTTTTTCTTCCAGGCCCCCGAGACTTACGATCCAAAAGCCATTAAGAAACGCTGGAGTCCCGAGACCCCCGCAATCATGACCGAGCTCATCACCCGCCTGCAGGCACTCCCTGATTTCAGCTCTGCCGCAGCCGAGCAGCCCATCCTCGATTGGATTACTGCCAACGGCTATCATATGGGCAACGTCATGAATGCCTTCCGCCTTGCCGTTGTCGGCGAATGTAAGGGCCCACATATGTTTGACATCACCGAGTTGCTTGGTCGCGACGAAACAATAAGCCGTATCAGCAAAGCCATCGAACGCATAAAGTTAGATGAACCCGCTGTATAACATCGGTATAAACGCTTTTGCCACAGGCGCTCGCGTCGCTTCTCACCGTTCGCCAAAGATAAAAAAGATGTTAATCGGTCAGCGTGACACACTGACCGATTTAAAGCATCGTCGCTTGGCGCTTGCACCTGACGGATTCGATGTTTGGTTCCACGCTGCTTCGCTCGGCGAATTTGAGCAGGCACGTCCAATCATCGAGCGCCTTCGTCGCGACGCGCCCTCTAAGAAAATACTCCTTACTTTTTTCTCTCCGTCGGGCTACGAAATCCGCAAAAACTACGATAAGGTCGACTCCGTAGCCTATCTGCCCTTTGATAAGCCTGATCTTGTATCGCAATTTCTTGACGCAGCCAAACCCAAGATGGCAATTTTCGCCAAATATGAATTCTGGGGCAATTATCTGCAACAACTTAGCGAATCAAAGGTGCCCACATATATTATATCCTCAATCTTCCGACCGAAACAACGCTTTTTCAGACCCTGGGGTGGTATGTTCCGCAAGATGCTCGAATGTTACACCCATCTTTACGTTCAGGACGACGCCTCTCGCCGACTGCTTAACAACATCGGCATAACCAATGTGACCGTCGCCGGCGACACGCGTTTTGACCGCGTTACTGACATAATGGCCTCAGCTCATAATGTTGCTGAGGTTGAAACTTTTGTCAAATCATCGCCATTCACACTCATCGTCGGCAGCAGTTGGCAGCCCGACGAAGCCATCTATATCCCCTGGCTTAAGGACCACCCTGACGTCAAAGCCATCATTGCCCCTCATGAGTTTGATGACCAACGGCTCAACTCTCTTCGCCATCAACTTGGCGACGACAAGACCATCCTGCTCTCTGAGATAAAGGCCAAAGGCTCTGTCAATCTCAACAAGGTCAACTATCTGATAATCGATTGCTTCGGCCTTCTTAGCAGCATCTACCGTTATGCCGATGCTGCGGTCATCGGAGGCGGTTTCGGTGCAGGCATTCACAATCTCAACGAAGCCGCCGTCTACGCCATTCCGGTGCTCTTCGGGCCCAATCACAAAAAATTTAAAGAAGCCGGCGAGCTCATTGCCCGTGGCGGTGGTTTCACATTTGCCAATGCCACCGAGTTTCACTCCTTAATGGATCATCTTCTGACCGACACCGATGCCCGATCCGAAGCCGGATATGCTGCCGGTCAATATATCAAGGATAGCATCGGCGCTAGCGATCTAATTTACTCCGATATTTTCGGCCGAAAGCATAAATCTCGTAAATCTCTATAAACTATCAATCTAACAATCCCTCCCCACCATGATTAAGACAGGCATTATCGGCGGTTCAGGCCACAGAGCTGGAGAACTAATCCGCTTGCTCATCAACCATCCTGATGTTGAAATCCTTTGGGTCCACAATCCCGAAGAAGTTGGCCGCAACGTGGCCGAAGTCCATCACGGCCTCACCGGCGAGACCTCACTCCGTTTCACTTCCGACATCAATCTTGACTCCGTCGACGTTGCATTCTGCTGCCTGCCTAAAGGTAAATCAGCCGAATTGTTGTCTCAGATCTCTCTCCCGGAAAAGTTGAAATTCATCGACCTTTCCAGCGACTTCCGCACTCCCCGCGAAGGTTCTGACTTTGTCTATGGCATTTCCGAACTCAACCGCAAGCCGATGGTTCGCGGCGCCAAACACGTTGCCACTCCCGGCAGCGTAGCGATGGCCGTAGAACTTGCCCTTTTGCCCCTGGCAAAAAATCTGATGCTCAACAGCCCGATCCACATCACTGCCATAACCGGCACCACCGACACCGAGACCGCGCCCGAAAGCGTCATCGATTTCGAGTACCGCCACGACAACGTGTCTCTCTCGCGGGCCTTTGTCCATCCGCAGCTCGAAGAAATCAAGATAACCCTTAGCCAGCTACAGTCGAGCTTCAATGCCCCCATCAACCTTCTCTCATTCGGCGGTAGCTTTCCGCGTGGCACTCTTGTCGCCGCATATCTCGCCACGCCCATTGATCTCGGTCAGATCGAAGCCCTGTATCAGGACTACTACGATGACCATAACTTCACGTTTATCGTCAACCATCCGGTCGACATCAAGGACGTCACCAACACCAACAAATGCCTCATCCACCTCGAAAAGATTGACGACAAGCTGCTTATCACAGCCGCTATCGACAATCTTCTCAAAGGCGCTTCAGGCAATGCCGTCCACTGCATGAACCTCCTCTTTGGCCTCCATGAGCGTGTAGGCCTGATGCTGAAAGGCTCAGCTTATTAAGCCCGAGACAGATAGCCCCTGTTTTTGATTTTTTCTAAAAAAAGAGTCGATCACATCAAAGGTAATCGGCATAAAAGTGTTAACTTTGCGGAAAGAATCAAACACAGGCACACTATGAGTTCAAACAGTCTGGTTTCAATTTCAGATATTTCGCGTGACGAGATCCTCGACTTGCTGGATCGTGCGCGTTATTTTGAAGAAAATCCCAATAGCAAAATCCTCGACGGTCGAGTTGTCGCTACATTGTTCTTTGAGCCCTCAACCCGCACACGTCTCAGTTTTGAAACCGCAGTCAACCGCCTCGGAGGCCGGGTCATAGGCTTCTCTGACGCCAACTCCACCAGCACATCCAAAGGCGAGACGCTTAAAGACACCATCAAGATGGTCGCTAACTACGTCGACTTGATTGTGATGCGTCACTACCTCGAAGGAGCTGCTCGCTATGCTACCGAGGTGACTGATGTGCCGATCATCAACGCCGGCGACGGTGCCAACCAGCACCCCTCACAGACCATGCTTGACCTTTACTCCATTTATAAGACTCAAGGCACTCTCAACGATCTGACCATCACTATGGTCGGAGATCTGAAATATGGTCGCACCGTCCACTCTCTCCTTATGGCGATGCAATATTTCAACCCGACTTTCAATTTCATCGCTTCTAAAGAGTTGCAGATGCCCGAAGAGTACAAGCAATTCTGCCGCGAAAAAGGCATCAAATTCACCGAATCAACCGATTTCTCTGAGGAAGTCATCAACTCAAGCGACATCATCTACATGACCCGCGTGCAGCGCGAACGCTTCACCGACATTATGGAGTACGAGAGAGTAAAGAACCTCTACACTCTTCATAATGATATGCTTGAAAACTCCAAGCCGACATTGAAGATACTTCATCCTCTGCCCCGCGTCAACGAGATTGACCGTGATGTCGATGACAACCCCAAGGCATATTATTTCGAACAGGCGCGCAACGGCTTATTTGCGCGTCAGGCTATCATCACAAGAGCTTTAGGCATCGATCCCCGTAAATAAGAAGAAATCATGAGCAACGATAAAAAAGAACTGGCAGTAGCCGCTCTGCGTAACGGCACAGTTATCGACCGTATCCCCTCGTCGGCTCTCTTTCAGGCCGTGAGACTTCTTGGATTGGAAAACTCTAATTGCCATGTCACCATCGGCAACAACCTCCGCAGCGAGAAACTCGGCACAAAAGGCATCATCAAAATTGCCGACACAGAGTTTCCTGAGACAGTCCTTAATCGCATCGCCCTTATCGCCCCTTGTGCCGTGGTCAATACGATTCGCGATTTCGAAGTGGTCGAGAAGCGACCCGTCCGCCTGCCCGACACCATCATCGGCATTGTCAAGTGTGACAACCCCAAGTGCATCTCCAACAACGAGCCGATGAAAACAAAATTTGAAGTCATCGACAGCGACCCCGTCGTTATCCGCTGTCACTATTGCAACCACACTGTTGCCGGAAAAGACGCGCAGATTTTATGAAGCAAAGCTGGAAACCGGGCACAATGGTCTATCCGCTTCCTGCGGCTCTCGTGAGCTGCGGCACTTTTGACGGCGAGTCAAACCTGCTGACGGTTGCTTGGACAGGCACTATCTGCACCAATCCTCCTATGCTTTATATCTCCGTCCGCCCTGAGCGATACTCTTACGGCATAATCCGCCGCCAGATGGAGTTCACCATCAATCTGACAACTGCCGATATGGCTCGTGCCACTGACTGGTGTGGTGTCCGTTCAGGCCGCGACTACGACAAATGGTCTGAGACAGGCCTGACCCGCGAGCGCGGAGTCAAAGTGCTCTGTCCTGCCGTAGCCGAGTCGCCCTTGTCAATCGAGTGCCGCGTCAAGCAGATCATGTCGCTCGGAAGCCACGATATGTTTATAGCCGACGTTCTTAACGTTATGGCCGACGAGCGTTACATCGATCCCGCGACCGGAGCCTTTGACCTTGCTGCGTCAGGCCTGATCGCATACTCTCATGGCGGATATTACCCCTTAGGAGAAAAGATTGGGGGTTTCGGTTTCTCAGTCAAGAAAAAGAAGTAATAAATCAGTACAATTTTCTAAAATAAAAAAGCGTAATGGAAAGAGACAAACAAATTTTCGACATCATCGATCGCGAGCACAAGCGCCAGAAAAAAGGCATTGAGCTGATTGCGTCTGAAAACTTCGTCAGCGACCAGGTGATGGAAGCCATGGGTTCATGCCTCACCAACAAATATGCCGAGGGTTATCCCGGTCACCGTTACTATGGCGGTTGCCAGGTTGTCGACGAAGCCGAGCAACTTGCCATCGATCGCGTCAAGAAACTTTTTGGCGCCGAATATGCCAACGTTCAGCCCCACTCCGGCGCCCAGGCTAATATGGCTGTATTCATGACTGTTATGAAACCCGGCGACAAGTTCCTTGGTCTTAATCTGTCACACGGCGGTCACCTCAGCCACGGCAGTCCTGTCAACTTCTCGGGTCTCGTTTTCAATGCGCTCGAATATAATGTGCGCGAAGACAATGGCCTTGTTGACTATGACCAGATGGAAGAAGTTGCTCTCCGCGAGCGTCCGAAATTGATCGTAGGCGGCGCGAGTGCATACTCTCGCGAATGGGACTACGCGCGCATGCGCAAGATCGCCGACGAAATCGGCGCCATCCTTATGATCGATATGGCTCACCCCGCCGGACTGATCGCCGCAGGCCTGCTCGACAACCCCTTGAAATATGCTCACATCGTCACTTCGACAACTCATAAGACACTCCGCGGTCCGCGCGGCGGTCTGATTTTGCTCGGCAAGGACTTCGATAATCCCTGGGGCAAGACCAATCCCAAAGGCGAAATCCGCAAAATGTCTCAGCTCATCGACTCTGCCGTTTTCCCCGGCGTGCAGGGCGGCCCGCTCGAACACGTCATCGCAGCCAAGGCTGTTGCATTTGGCGAAGCACTCACTCCCGAATTTAAAGATTATCAG
>CAYRFB010000092.1:0-7515 GCA_964423485.1 uncultured Bacteroides sp. | reverse complement strand
ACCCCAATATTATCGGTGAAGATCATTACAATACAGCTCAGGCTGTCAAGCAGCTCCTCCAGAAGTACAATGAGCTTCAGGATATCATCGCAATCCTTGGCGTTGATGAGCTCTCTGATGAAGATAAACTTGTGGTTGCCCGCGCGCGTCGCGCTCAGCGTTTCCTCTCTCAGCCCTTCCACGTGGCTGAGCAGTTCACAGGCCTGCCCGGCGTAATGGTTCCGCTCAGCGAGACTATCCGTGGTTTCAAGATGATCCTCAACGGCGAGATGGATGAATATCCAGAGCAGGCGTTCCTCAACGTCGGAACAATAGACGAAGCCATCGAAAAGGGTAAGAAACTCCTTAGCGAAGTAAAATAGTAAGCCCTATAGAGCGTAATCAATAAGTCGACAAATGAAACTAAAGATCATATCTCCGGAAGCAGTTAATTTTGAAGGTGAGGTTGATGCTGTGACCCTTCCCGGCACAATGGGTGCTTTTACAGTGCTTAAAAACCATGCGTCATTAATCTCTACGCTTTCTGCCGGCGCGTTAGTCTACACGACGGCTGACAACAGCAGCGAGCAGCGTCTGGAAATTGAAGGCGGTATCGTTGACGTCGACAATAACGTTATCTCGGTTTGTCTTTATTGAGCTTATGAACAGAATTTTTATCATATTTGCGGCCTTCATCGCCAGTCTGATTGCCACGCCACGCGTAATGGCGAGCGAAGACGCACACGGCGAGGGAAAGCTCGACCCCAAGGAGATCATCTTTGAGCACCTTGGTGACAGATATGGCTGGGAAGTGCCCTTCAATCATCATAAGAGCATACCTCTGCCGGTTATTGTTTTCGGCACTGACGGCCTCCACATTTTCTCATCGTCGCGCATCTCTGACGGTAAAGAGTTTGTCGATGGCAACACCACCTTCAAACTTGCCGGCAAAGAAAGCGATTTCAAAGGCAAGATCGTAGAAATTGTTGATGGCAAGGAGATCCGTCCCTTTGACATATCGATCACTAAGAACGTGTGTGGCATTTTTATTGCTGCCCTCGTGGTCATCGGTCTTATGCTTTGGCTTCGTTGCCATATCAAGAAACACGGCTTCAAAGCTCCCCGCAAGGGTCTCGGTTTCCTCGAGCTCTTGATTGATTTCATTTATGATTCTGTAATCAAATCGACATTAGGTCACAAGGCACATAAGTTTGCACCCTATCTTTTGACAGTATTCTTTTTCATTTTCATAATGAACCTTATGGGTCTGATAGTCATCTTCCCCGGAGGTGCTAACTTAACCGGTAACATCGCCGTGACTTTGGTGCTCGCAGTGTTGACATTTATTGTGACCAACATATTCGCGACACGCCATTACTGGAAGGATATTTTCTGGCCAGAAGTGCCCCTTTGGCTGAAATTCCCGTTGCCGATTATGCCGGCCATCGAAATTTTTGGTATGTTTACCAAGCCTGCGGCGCTGACCGTGCGTCTGTTTGCCAATATGATGGGCGGCCATATGATCGTGATCGTGCTGACACTACTCATCTTCATTTTTGCAGCCGTAAGCCCCGTTGCCGGAGGCGCAACGACAGTTGTGTCAGTCCTCTTCTCTATCTTTATGCTTTTGATCGACGTGCTCGTGAGCTTTATTCAGGCCTACGTGTTCACGATGCTTTCAACCATATTTATTTCTCTTGCCCAAATCGAAGGTGAACACCTCGAGGAGGAGCATGAGCATCAGCATCAGTTACAGACAAAATAATAAACAAATCATTTAAACTCATAAAAACTTACAATTATGTTAGCAGAACTTTCACTCACAGGTCTCGGCGCCAGCATCGGCGCAGCAATCGCAGCAATTGGTGCAGGTATCGGTATCGGTAAAATCGGTGCAGCAGCTATGGAAGCTATCGCACGTCAGCCCGAAGCTGCAGGCGATATCCGCAGTAACATGATCGTGATCGCCGCCCTCGTCGAAGGTGTTGCACTCTTCGCCGTTATCGTCTGCGTACTCGCACTTTTCGTTTAATCTCTAAGCAAGGATAAATGGAATTATTCACGCCTGATTTCGGCCTGATATTTTGGATGTTCGTCTCCTTTGCGGTGCTCTTCTTCATTCTGTGGAAGTTCGCCTGGCCCGTCATCCTGAAAAATGTCGATAGCCGTGCCGACCTCATCGACAAGGGTGTGGAGTATGCCCAGAACGCAAAGCAGCAGCTTGACAGCGCGCGTCAGCAGGCCGAGGAGTATGTGGCCGAAGCGCGCCGTCAGCAGGCTGAAATGTTGCGCGACGCCGACCGTATCAAGACTCAGATTATCGAAGAAGCGCGTTCTGCCGCTCAGGTCGAAGCGCAAAAAGTCATGGAATCGGCAAAGGTGCAGATCCAGCAGCAGCAAAAGGAGGCCGAACAGCAGTTCCGCAATCAGGTCAGCGAGTTTGCTCTCGACATTGCTGAAAAAGTTGTCAAAAACCAAATGTCCGACAAGCAGGCTCAGACTAAATTGGTCAACACCCTCTTAGACGAGATCGAAAGTAAAAACTAAAACAGCGTAATGAACGAAGGACTCATCCCACGCCGATATGCCAAAGCGCTTTATAAAGTTGCCGTTGATCGCGGCGATGCAAAGACGCTTTATGCATTGATGAATCAGCTCATCGATGCATCGCAGGCTCAATCATCGCTCGTCAGTGTGGTTGCAAATCCGTTTGTCTCAGTCAGTGACAAATGCGACTTGATCAAGACTGCTGCAGGCAGCGGTACGGTCAACGCTACTTTCAACGATTTTATTAGGCTCCTGGCCGAAAACAAACGCCTCGATATGGTTTTCGCTATCGCCCGCGACTATGCGTCGCTTTATCGCAGCGAGAACAATATCTACAAGGTCGATGTCGTTTCGGCCGCCACGCTTTCGCCTGACGACGAGGCGCGCCTCAAAAAGATAATCGACAGCAATCTTCAGGGCGGCACGATGGAGTATAGGAGTAGCGTCAATCATGACCTTATCGGTGGTTTCACCGTCACAATCGACAACCGCAAACTCGATGCCTCGGTCAGCAATGAGCTGAAGCAATTGCGCGTTAACCTTTTAAAGTAATAACTATTATTTAGCCTTTAAGCATATACAATGATAAATCCAAGCGAGATTTCGGAAGTGCTGAAACAGCAGCTCGAGAGCGTCAACTCAAAAGTGTCTTTTGAAGAAGTCGGCTCCGTGCTCGAAGTTGGCGACGGCGTAGCCCACGTCTATGGCCTCGACAACGTGTGTGCAAACGAATTGGTCGAGTTCGAAAACGGTGTGAAAGGTGTCGCACTTAACCTCGAAGAGAGCAATGTCGGTGTGATTTTGCTCAACAACGTCAATAAAGTTGCCGAAGGTATGAGCGTGCGCCGCACCGGTGAGATTGCATCAATTCCGGTTGGCGAGGGTCTCCTTGGCCGCGTTATTAATGTGCTCGGCGAACCTATTGATGGCCGCGGACCTATCGAAGGCGAGCTCATCAATCTCCCCCTCGAGCGCAAGGCTCCCGGCGTTATCTATCGTCAGCCTGTCAACCAGCCTCTCCAGACCGGTCTGAAGGCTATCGACTCTATGGTGCCCATCGGTCGCGGTCAGCGCGAGCTTATCATCGGCGACCGCCAGATCGGCAAGACTGCCATCGCGATTGACACCATCATCAATCAGCGCAAGAACTATGAAGACGGCAAGCCCGTCTACTGCATATATGTTGCTATCGGTCAGAAGGCATCTTCGGTTGCTGCCACAGTCGACACCCTTCGTCGCTTTGGAGCCCTCGATTACACTGTCGTAGTCGCTGCTACAGCCTCTGACTCAGCTGCGATGCGCTATTATTCACCTTTCGCCGGAGTTGCTATCGGCGAATATTTCCGCGACTCAGGCCGCGACGCGCTCATCGTATATGATGACCTCTCGAAGCAGGCTGTCGCTTACCGCGAGATTTCGCTGATTCTGAAGCGTCCCTCGGGCCGCGAGGCTTATCCCGGCGATATCTTCTACCTCCACTCGCGTCTGCTCGAACGTGCCGCCAAGATTATTGACAACCAGGAGATCGCATCGCACATGAACGACCTCCCCGCCCCGCTCAAGCCCATCGTCAAGGGCGGCGGCTCGCTGACCGCGCTCCCCATCATCGAGACCCAGGCCGGCGACGTTTCGGCATACATCCCCACCAACGTAATCTCGATTACCGACGGTCAGATATATCTCGAAGCAGCCCTCTTCAACCGCGGTATCCGCCCTGCCATCAACGTAGGTATCTC
The DNA here is from genome assembly GCA_964423485.1 of uncultured Bacteroides sp. Taxonomy (GTDB): domain Bacteria; phylum Bacteroidota; class Bacteroidia; order Bacteroidales; family Muribaculaceae; genus CAG-873. The sequence goes on along the minus strand of CAYRFB010000092.1, from coordinate 3,253 downwards.
GGTATCGCGTGTGGGTGGTAACGCTCAGATCAAGCCTATGAAGAAGGTGGCCGGCACGCTGAAGATCGACCAGGCACAGTTCCGTGAGCTCGAGTCGTTCACCAAATTCGGCGGCGACATCGACGCCGTGACAGCCCGCGTCATCGACCGCGGCCGCAAGAACGAGCGTCTGCTTATCCAGCCCCAGTACAAGCCCGTACCCGTAGCCGAGGAAGTAGCCGTCATCTACTGCGGCGTCAACGGCCTGCTCGAGAACGTGCCCCTCGACAAGGTGGCCGAGTTCCAGCAGTCCTACCTGCAGCTCCTCCGCGCCAAATACCAGGACACCGTGCTCGACAAGATCAAGAGCGGCGTGATGGACGACGACGTCACCCGCCTCATGACCGAAGCCGCAGCCGAAGTGGCCGGACGCTATTAATCACGATATCAATTACACAACAGATATACTCACACCAATCATCCACAGATGGCAACACTACGCGAGCTAAAAGGAAGAATAGGGTCGGTAGCTTCCACCGAGAAGATCACCGGCGCTATGAAGATGATATCATCGGCCAAGATGCACAAAGCCGAGCTGGCACTCAAGCAGCTCCGCCCCTACCGCAGCCAGATCGAGACCATCATCGCCAACCTGCTCAGCGCCGACACCGCGTGCACGTCGCCGCTCATGGAGCACCGCGACGTGAAAAGTGTGGCACTCGTCGTGTGGGGATCCGACAACGGTCTCTGCGGCGGCTACAACATGAATGTCTACAAGCAGGCCGTGGCGCGCATCGCCTCCCTGCGCGAGGAGCTCGGCTCCGGGGTAGCCATCACCGTCATTGCCGTGGGCTCGAAAGTGGCCAAGCCCCTGTCGAAGCTCGCAGCCGAGGGAATCACCTTTGTCAATGACCCGCAGGTGAGCTCCAAGAGCGACGAGGCCGGCGTGAAAGCCTTCACCGACACCCTCCGCGAGAAATTCCTCGACGGCACCTACGACCGCATCGAGGCCCTCTCGACACTCTTCCTCTCCGTCAGCCGCCAGCGCGTGGACCTCTGCCGCCTCCTCCCCATCGAAGCCGAGTCGCTCTCGCAGGCCGCCGAGGCAGCCGCCTCGACCGTGAAGCCCTACATCTTCGAGCCGGGGCCCGAGCGCATCTTCGAGCGCGCCCTGCCGCTCTTCCAGCAGGCCGTGATGCAGGACATCTTCATGCAGAACGTGGCCTCCGAGCAGGCCGCCCGCGTGATGGCCATGCAGAGCGCCAACGACAACGCCCGCAAGCTCCTCGAGCAGCTCCGCCTCGAGTACAACAAGCTGCGCCAGCAGTCGATTACCAACGAGCTCCTCGACATAGTCGGAGGCCAAGTGAGATAAACCAAGCGAATAATAACAATTAAGATATACACAACGACATCACCATGGGAAGTGTAAAAGATTATTTCTCTTCATTGGGTCACGGCATTTCAAGCCTTGTCAAAGGCATGCAGGTGACCGGTAAGGAGTTCGTCACCCCTAAGATCACCGAGCGTTATCCCGAAAACCGCGACACGTTCCGTTACCCCGAGCGTTTCCGCGCCTGTCTGGAGCTCATCTACGACGCCGAGGGCAATCACAAGTGCATAGCCTGCGGCACATGCGAGCGCAACTGCCCCAACGGCACCATCAACGTCATCACCAAGATGGTCGACACCTGGGACGGCAAGAAGAAAAAGAAACTCGACCGCTACGTCTACGACCTGGGCAGCTGCACCTTCTGCCAGCTGTGTGTGACCACCTGCCCCACGCAGGCTCTCACATTCTCCAACAACTTCGAGCAGGCCGTATTCACACGCGCAAAACTCGTCAAGCAGCTCAACTATCTCCCCGAGAAGCCCGAACCCGAGCCCACCGAGGAGGAGAAGGCCAAGCTCCTGGCCGAGCGCGAGGCCAAGATAGCCGCCGCCAAGGCAGCAGCAGCCGCCAAAGCCGCCGCAGCAGCCAAGGCTGCCGCCCCCGCCAAGGAGAACGACACTACAACCGAAAACAAATAAGCACTCACTATAATGGAATCTTTAGGAAGTATCATCGCTTATGCGGTCATTGTCCTGGCGATCGTCATCTTCTCGGTGCTCGCCGTCACAACGCGCAAGATATTGCGTGCCGCCACTTACCTGCTGTTCGCCCTCTTCGCCACAGCCGCCGTCTATTTCCAGCTCGACTATGAATTCCTCGGTGGTGTGCAGATCGCAGTCTATGCAGGCGGCATCGTCGTGCTCGTAGTCTTTGCCATCCTGCTTACGACCCACCCCGGCGACAATTCCGAGCGCCTCAAGTCACGCAGCCGCCGTCTGGGCATCCTGGCCGGCCTCGCTGCCTTTGCCCTCGGCGCCTATTCGCTCGTGAGCCGTTGCGGCGAGCTCTGCCAGGCCAAGCCCGAGATGAGCAACCCCGATATGCACCTCATCGGCGAGCGCATGCTCAGCACCGGCGAGGGCGGCTATCTGCTCCCCTTCGAGGCCGTCAGCATCCTGTTACTCGCATGTATAATCGGCGGCGTCGTTGTCGCACGCAAACGTTAATCGATTATGGAACTCAACGCATTATACTATCTTATCCCGGCCCTGTTCATGTTTGCCTGCGGTGTCTACGGGTTCATCACCCGCCGCAACATGATCGCCATGCTCATCTCCCTGGAGCTGATGCTCAACGGCGTCGACATGAACTTCGTGGTATTCAACCGCTTCATCCATCATGGTAATTACGAGGGTATGTTCTTCACGCTCTTCGCCATCGCCATCGCGGCTGCCGAGACGGCTCTCGCCATCGCCATCGTAGTCAACGTCTACCGCGCCAACAACGATATTGACGTGCGCGACATCAATAAACTGAAATTTTAAACGCCTCCCCACGATATGGAAACTTCAGCTATACTGATCTTAGCAATACCCCTGTTGATGTTCCTCTTCCTGGGACTCGCAGGCAAATATCTGCCCCACAAGTGGGCCGGTATTCTCGGTACTTGCGGAATGGGCGTCACCATGATTCTGGCCTATTCCGTAGCATTCTCTTATTTCTTCTCGGGCGCACCCGAATTCATCACCGCCGGCGGCGAACGCCTGCAGCACGTGGTGTTCAACCAGGAGTGGCTCAACTTCTATGACAAGCTGACCATCAACATCGGCTTCCTGCTCGACCCGATCTCGGCCATGATGCTCGTGGTGATCACCACCATCTCCTTTATGGTGCATCTCTACAGCAACGGCTACATGCGCGACCATCACGGCGTGTGGGAGA
>CAYRFB010000091.1:0-7781 GCA_964423485.1 uncultured Bacteroides sp. | reverse complement strand
ACTGCGCAATCTGCACTGCATTGAGCGCGGCTCCCTTCTTGATCTGGTCGCCAACAACCCCGCCGAACATAAAGCCAGTGTCTTCGTCGGGCACCATGGCGCTCGGGGTTCGGTTCATAAGCCATACAAGGACAACGATAGAGGCAATCACAGCGGCAAAAGATACGATCTTATGACGGCTGCACCATCCGACAAGTTTCTTGTATTTGCCGAGCATGGCGGCGTAGCCTTTTTCGAAAGCGTTGTGGAAACGCTTGCTGAAGAGGCCGAGGATAGTGAGCACAGCCACAACAATGGCGATGCAGCTCTCGGTGACGTTTTCGAAGGCAAACCAGTCAGCGATCATAAAGAAGATGGTAGCGCAGAGCAGGAGGATGGTAATGATCGGGGGGAAGTTGATGCTGAACGAGCGTTTTGCGCGCTGAGTCATCACTTCGGCGGCGGCGCTATAGGCTTTGCCCATGCGCTCGCTGAGCTTCTCGTCAGAATTGTGAGGCTTGAGGAACACGGCGCAAAGTGCGGGCGAGAGGGTCAAGGCGTTGACAGCCGAGAAACCGATGGCGATGGCCATCGTGATACCGAACTGCTGGTAGAACACACCCGCAGTGCCCGGCATGAACGACACGGGGATGAACACGAGCATCATGACGAGGGTGATCGACACGAGAGCGCCGGCGATCTCGTTCATAGCGTCGATTGAAGCGCGACGGGCAGAGGTGTAACCCTGGTCGAGCTTGGCGTGGACCGCCTCGACGACCACGATGGCGTCGTCGACCACAATCGCGATCGCAAGCACGAGAGCCGAGAGGGTGATGAGGTTGATTGAGAAGCCGATGAGGTTGAGGACAAAGAATGTACCGATCAAGGCCACAGGGATGGCGATGGCGGGGATGATGGTAGAGCGAAGGTCGGCGAGGAAGACGTAGACCACGAGGAACACGAGCACGAATGCCTCAATGAGTGTGCGGATAACGTTATGGATCGACGCATAGAGGAACTCGTTGTTGTTCATCGGGATTTCAAACTGGAGGCCCTTGGGAAGATCTTTCTTAAGGGTCTCGACGGTTGAAAGCACGTCGTTGATGATCTTAGTAGCGTTAGAGCCAGGAGTCTGGAACACCATTGCCATCGACGAGGGATAGCCGTTGGCTTTGTTGTGGAAGCCGTAGGTGACGCGGCCAAGTTCGATCTCGGCGACATCCTTGAGGTAAAGGATCTCACCGGTGTTGCTTGCGCGGATGACGATGTTGCCAAACTCTTCGGGGGTGGTGAGGCGCCCACGGTAGCGCATAGTGTACTGGAATGACTGGTCGCCCTGCTCGCCGAATGAACCCGGGGCAGCCTCGACGTTCTGCTCGGCCAGCGATGCAGCGACGTCAGAGGGCATGAGGTTATATTGAGCCATAACCTCGGGCTTGAGCCATACGCGCATAGAGTAGTCAGCGCCGAATGACATGACGTCGCCCACGCCCGAGATACGCTGAAGGACGGGCACGACGTTGATCTTCATATAGTTGTCGAGGAACTCCTCGTCAAAGGTGCCTGTGGTGTCCATCAAGGCAACGCCGACGAGCATAGAGGTCTGGCGCTTCTGGGTGAGGACGCCGACCTGGTTGACTTCAGAGGGGAGAAGGTTGGCAGCCTTGGCGACGCGGTTCTGCACGTCGACAGCGGCCATATCGGGGTCAAAACCCTGCTTGAAGGTAACGGTGATAGTGGCAGAGCCAGTGTTGGTGGCTGTAGAAGTGATATACTGCATGCCTTCGGCGCCGTTGATTGACTCTTCGAGGGGCGCGATCACTGAGTTAAGCACGGCCTGAGCGTTGGCGCCGCTATATGTCGTAGAAACAGAGATAGTAGGAGGTGCGATATCGGGGTATTGAGTGATAGGCAGCGAAACGAGGCCAATCAGACCCAACAACACGATGAAAATCGAGATTACCGTCGATAGCACCGGTCGGTTGATGAATGTATCAAGTTTCATTATTAATGAGTATTCAAAAATTTAATGCGATAATGGGTTTGAATAATTATTGTTGCTGCTGGCCTTGAGCTGCGGCGGCTTTCTGAGCGGGATCAACGGGATTGACCGGCATGCCTCCACGGACGCTTGTGCCGATGCCCTCGATGACGATGCGATCGCCGGGGTTGAGGCCTGCAGTCACGACATATTGCTTGCCATCGTTGACGGGGAGGATCTGGATGGGAGTTGCGACGGTGAGGTTAGAATCGTTGAGGGTGTAGACGTATTTGAGGTCCTGGATCTCGAAAGTAGCCTTCTGGGGGATAGAGATAGCGTCGTGAGCGATGACAGGAATTGACACCTGACCGGTGTTGCCGCTGCGGAGCATGCCGGCGGGGTTGTCAAAGAGAGCGCGGACGCTGGCAGAGCCGGTGGTGTTGTCGATGACGCCTGACACGGTTGCAACCTTGCCTTCGTAAGGATACACCGAACCGTCGGCGAGGGTCAGCTTGACAGCGGGCATAGATGCGATGGCCTCGGCGAGGGTCTTGGTGCCGCCGTCGGTGAGGTTGAGGATGTCTTTTTCGTTGAGCGAGAAGTAAGCGTAGATGTCAGAGTTGTCGCTGACGGTGGTCAACGGCTGCATCGATGACGGAGATGCGAGAGAACCTTCGCGGTTGGGAATAGTGCCGACGACGCCATCGCTGGGAGCGGTGACGGTGGTGTAGGCGAGGTTCTTGCGGGCAGTGGTGAGGGCTGCCTGAGCCTGAGAGAGCTGAGCCTTGGCCTGGTCGAGCTGGTTGGCGGCCATCTGCCACTCGTATTCGCTGATGATGTTTTTGTCGAGGAGTTTGCGCTTGTTGGCTTCGGTGAGCTGGGCGGTTGACACGGCTGTCTTGGCGGCGTTGACAGCGGCTTCGGCCTGATCAACGGCGGCCTGGAACTGAACCTGATCGAGAGTGAAAAGCACCTGGCCTTTGTGAACACGCTGACCTTCGTCAACATGGACTTTGGTGATAAATCCGGTCACCTGGGGACGGATGTCGATATCGGTTTTACCCTTTATGGTGGCGGGGTAAGTGTTATGGAGCTCGGAGTCAGATTTCTGGACTGTCATAACAGCAAGCGAGGGCACCATGGCCTGCTGAGTCTGCTGTTGTCCGCCGCAAGATGAAAGAGACATAGCGGCAATTGCCAGTGAGAGGCAAGTGAGATTGGACGCTTTAATTTTCATGTGAGAAAAATGTGATTGTTAGATCTATTTGTATTTTTAATATTTGTCTATTTTATCGGTGCAAAGGTAGCTAAAAAATGCCTTAATTTTGTAGTCAAATATGACAACAATTTGGAGTAAAAGGGAAATTGAATTTAAAAAAATGCTAAAAAACATATTTTTTGTATTGAAATACAAAAAAAAACGCCACTCCCGGCGAGGGGAATGGCGCACATTGAGCTAAAAGATAGAGAGGTTATTTAAATAATATAGAGAGGTTATTTCGATTTGGTGTATTCGTCGTGATACTCTTCGAGGATGGCTCTCACCTGACGGCCTATTGTCGCATAGTCGTCGCGGTTGAGGTTGGCCTCGGAGGTGCGGATGCTCCAGTCAGGGCCGGCAAATCCGGAGCCGTTGAGGACGACAATGCCTTTTTCGGCCGCAAGACGCAGGGTGACATCGAGCGGATCGTGGGTGTCGCGCAGCCATTTTGCGAAGTCTTCGCCGAAAATTTTCTTGGCCCAGACCATCATGTCGATTTCGCTGTAGTAGCCGACTCTCAGAGGATCTGGCAGGACGGTGAAGCCTGTGTTGTCCCAAAGGGCTTTGAGACGGTCGTGGATCATGGCCTGCATCTTGCGCTTGTAGACGTCGTCGGTGTCGACGAGACACTTGAGCGCGAAGAGACTCATCATTATCTGCTGCGGGGTCGAGAGTCCGGCGGTGTGGTTGAGGGCCACATCGCGGCTGTCGGCGACCATGCGATCAATGAATTTTAGCTTGTCGACGTCGAGGGTGAGGGTGCCGTAGCGGCGGGCGAGCTGCTTGCGCTTGGCTTCGGGAAGGTCGGCGATGATCTTGTCCATAATGTTGTCCTTGGCGATGGCAACTGTGGCCAGACGCCAACCGGTGGCTCCGAAATATTTTGAGAATGAGTAGACACAAATGGTGTTGTAAGGGAGCTCATACATCAGAGATCTGAAGTTGGTGGCAAAAGTTGCGTAAACGTCGTCGGTGACCACGATGAGGTTGGGGTTGTCTTTCTTGACAATGTCGACAAAGCGTTTGAGATTATCGTCAGACAGACGATAGGACGGGGGATTGGAGGGATTGATCAGACAAACGAGTTTGATCGACGGGTCGCGGAGTTTGTCAAGCTCCTCATCGGAGTACTGCCAGTCGTGGTAACCGTCCTCGTCGACAGGATTGGCGCTGACTGTGACGACCTCAAAGCCGAAGCGGTCGAGCTGTGGAATTTCGAGGTAAGGCGTGAAAAGAGGGGCCATGAGGGCAATCTTGTCGCCTTTCTCGACGATATGGTTGGCCTGCAGAGAGTCGAATATGTAGCACATTGCGGCTGTGCCACCCTCGGTTGCGAAAATGTCGTATTCGGCGCCGTAGCCCGGGGCTCGCTCGCCCATCTCCTGAGCGAGGTAGGCCTGAGAGACCAGCTCGGTGTATTTGAGGATGCGCGGAGGGGTTGGGTAGTGGTCGCCGATGATGCCGTCGACCCATTCGAGCACGAGTTCGTCGCGGTCGGCCATAAGGACACCGGTCATATATTTATAAGCGGCAGCGAGCAGCTTGGACGCTTCAGACTCAGGTTGACGGGCGATAAACGCTTCGAAGCGGTCAGCGATGCCTTCTTCGGAAGGGCAGCCGGCGATGCCCGGAGTGTCTTCATAGACGCGTTTGCACTCTTCCATAGCAAAATTGCCCAGGAGGAAGTATGCTTCGCGGGCATCGAATGAAATCCAGTTGGGGTTGCCACGACCGGCGTTAAGAAATGTAGCACTCGATTTGCGGGCATCGTTCTGAGCCAGCTTTATAAGCTCGTTTTTGATTTCAAACGGGCTCATCTTAGAAAGTCGCTTTTTGTATTCGTTGTCAATATGATTTTCCATAAATAAATTTAATCTTGCGTATAAGATTAGAACACGTTGACGGCTAGTATTGTTCGGGCGGCAGACAAATGAAGCCCCCGCCGGGAGTGGCGGAGGCTTCTGCGATAGAAAGGATTAAATTTTTATATAATTATTTCTTCTGTTTCAATTTTTCGAGCTGACGGTCGATGGCCTCGAGGGCAAGGTCGACAGCTTCTTCGAACGAGTCAGCGACTTTAGAAGCGACAATTTCGCCGTGCTGCGGAACGGTCACCTTGATGATGGCCTCCTTGTTCATGGCCGTTTCGGGTTTGATGACCTTGAGGTTGACGTCGGCTTCGGCGATTGCTTCGTTGCGACGAACGAGTTTATCAATTTTCTTGTTGATGAAAGCTTCGAGACGATCGGAGATTTCGAAGTGGATAGCTTGAATTCTAACTTCCATAATTTTATCCTCCAGATTTTTGGGCACGGGGATGTGCGAGTTTGTAATTGTTTAAAAGTTCTCGGTAAGACAGATGAGTATATATCTGAGTTGTAGACAAAGACTGATGGCCGAGGAGCTGCTGTACGGCAGTTATTTCGGCGCCGTTGTTGAGCATGTCAGTGGCGAATGAGTGGCGCAGGACGTGAGGCGAGCACTTTTCGGCAGTGACGCGTCCTTTGAGAGAATCGTGGACGATTGTGTAGACAAGCTTGCGGTAGAGCGGCTGTCCGTCGGGACGGACAAAGAAGTGGGTTGTCTTGTCAGTGCCGACAGTGTCTGAGCGCAAGGCGCGGTATTGAGTGATCAGTTGTCTCATTTCTTCTCCGAAAGGAATTATTCTTTCTTTATTACGCTTGCCGAGCACTTTTAGTTCGCCTTTATAGAGGTTAATGTCGGCGTCGAGGAGGCCCAATAGCTCGGAGCAACGCATGCCGGTGGAGTAAAACATATCGACAATGAGGTGGTTACGCGCAGCGATGAAGTCGGTGTCGTCATAGTCATCGTCTAAGATTTTTTTTGTCTGCTCGGGCCGGATGAATGACGGGAGCCTCTTTGGCATGCGCGCGGGGGTGAGCTCGGCGGCGGGGTTGGATTTGAGGCCGTGGCGGCGCATAAGGTATTTGTAGAAGGCGCGGAGCGACTGGATCTTGCGACGGATAGAGCGAGCAGAGATGCCTTCAGATGACATGAACGAGATCCACAAGCGGAGATCATTGACGCTGACGAGCTCAGGGCGGGGAGCGTCAGCGGTCGACCGGCAGCCGGCAAGGCTTATTGACGCGGCGAAGTCATACCACTGGCGGATGTCGTTGCCATATGACAAAACGGTGTGATCTGATAAATTCAGTTCACACCGTAAATATGTTAAAAAGGCATCTATCATATCGCTTAGAGCCCGGCAATGATTGAGAGTGCCGGGATTAGGAGCGAAGATAGCAAATCCTTTTTATGCGGCCAAATAAAAATGCAGAAAATTAATCTTCGACAGAGCGGAGTTTCTGAACGTAAACCGCTTTCATCATTTTTTTGCGGTTAGTTACAGACGGCTTCTGGAAAGCCTGACGGCTGCGGAGTTCCTTAACGATGCCGGTTTTTTCAAATTTTCTTTTGAACTTTTTGAGAGCTCTTTCGATGTTTTCGCCTTCTTTTACTTGTACGATAATCATATTAGGGTTAAATATTTGAGTTTGTTTATATTCTTTTGTTCGTTTTGCGCGGCAAAATTAAGCATAGTTTTTGACTTGGCAAAACTTTTGAGCGACAAAAAGTTTATCGTTGAATAAATTTTTCATTTTTCGGCGTCCTCATCATACCACTTGGAGTACATGAGGTAGTTACGGGCGATCTTTTGGTTGATCTCGCGGCTTTGAGCGGGATCGACCATCTTGATGAACTTGGCCGGCGCTCCGCCCCAGAGCTCATTGGGGCCGATCTTGGTGCGCGAGAGCACGACAGAGCCTGCGGCGACAATGGCGCCTTCGCCGACCTCGGCATCGTCCATCACGACGGCGCCCATGCCTACGAGGGCAAGATCGTGGATCTTGGCGCCGTGGATAGTGACGTTATGGCCGACAGAGACGTCGTTGCCGATCTCGATGGTTGACTTCTGATATAATGTGTGGAGCACTGATCCATCCTGGATGTTGACGCGGTCGCCGATGCGGATGGAGTTGACGTCGCCGCGGAGCACGGTGTTAAACCAGATGCTGCAGCCGTCGCCCATAACGACGTCGCCGATAATTGTGGCGTTTTGGGCGAGGAAACAATCTTTGCCTATTTCGGGTGTGAAACCTCTGACGGGTATGATAAGAGCCATGGTTGATGATGACGGTTTTTAGCGGGTTAAAAGACGGGTTTTGTTTTTGATCCAGGCGAGGGCTTCGCCGCTGAGGAGCGGGGCGAGAGAGTCGCGCACGACGCGGTGATACTCGTTGATCCACTCGATCTCTTCATCGGTCATGATTTCGGTATCGAAGAGGTTGAGGTCGAAGGGGAAGAGGGTGACAGTCTCAAAGCCGTAGAACTGGCCGAAATCGGTCTTCATAGCCTTAACGCAGAGCACAAGGTTTTCGCAGCGGATGCCGTGTATATCGGTGCGATAGAGGCCGGGCTCGTTGGAGGTGAGCATGCCGGGCTTGAAGGGGAAGCGGCTGAGGTTGAGGGCTACTTTCTGCGGCCCTTCGTGGACGTTGAGGAAGTGGCCGACGCCGTGGCCGGTGCCGTGGAGGTAGC
>CAYRFB010000090.1:0-7935 GCA_964423485.1 uncultured Bacteroides sp. | reverse complement strand
GTTAGCGGCCGCGGTGGGTGCCGCTGCTGCCTGAGTGATTGCCTCCAGACTGGTTGCTGTTGCCACCCGATGGAGCCGGCTGACCCATATTGCCGGGTCGCGTCTGACCGTTAGGAGTCGTTGACACAGCAGGCTTCGACGGCTGCGGCTTTGATGGCTGCGAGGGTGTGTAGTTCGGACGGTTGGCGCCGTTAGGCCCATGGCTGCCTGATGGCGGACGCTGTTGCGAGGGAGGTGGAGGTGGCGGAGGCGTCGGAGTGCTCCATGCCGGGCCGTAATAGCCCAACGGAGGGTTGTAACCGATGCCGTAATTTGGCCAATAGCCGTCAATATAAGTCGGTCCATATCCGTCATATCCAAAATCTGACGAAAGCATTAGCCCCGTGCAAGAACTCAATCCGCTTATAGCGCCGACAAGAGTCAAAGCAACTAACAGTTTAACCTTTATAATCTTCATAAGCATTTTTTATCATTGTTTTAATTATAACAACCGATACGGCAAAAAGGTGGTATCCGTGATTCAAAAATCTCTCAAAAAGCCTCATTCGTCTATAAAATGGGGTCTTTTGTCTATACGGTCTTTGAGAGGCTTAAACTTTTTCGTAAATTCGTGTCAAATTTATGGAAAATCCATAAAACCCCCTGCCAATCAAACAATGCATCATTCATCATTCAATCGTTCAATCCTACTTCTCCTCTCGTTGTTTTTCGGAGTTGTCACGGCTATGGCCTATGACATCACCGGTCGCATCATCGACTCGACCGGAGAGCCGATGATCCAAGCCTCTGTGCGTCTGCTTACCCCTAAAGACAGCACTCAGGTCAAAGGTGCGGTCACCAATGAAAATGGCCGCTTCACTCTCTCTTCCGTAAAAAAGGGATCATACATACTCGAAGCTTCATACGTAGGCTACAACCCTCAATATTCAAACATCAAGGTCGCCGACTCTGACCTGCGCCTCAAGCCTATCACTCTCACCGAGAGCTCCATTATGCTTAAAGAGACGACTGTGGTCGGCATCAAGACCCCGATCAAGGTGATGCAGGACACAGTCGAGTATAACGCTGACTCATATAAGACCGCTCCCAACGCCGTGGTCGAAGACCTCCTCAAGCGTCTGCCCGGCGTAGAGGTCGACTCCGAGGGCAAAATCACCGCCAACGGCAAAGAGGTGTCAAAGATCCTGCTCAACGGCAAAGAGTTTTTTGCCGATGACCCCAAGGTAGCTTCAAAAAACCTGCCTGTCGACATGATTGAAAAGCTCCAGGTCGTTGACCGTAAGAGCGATCTTGCCCGCATCACCGGCGTCGATGACGGCGAAGAGGAGACCGTAATTAACCTCACCGTCAAGAAAGGTATGGAAAACGGTTGGGTCGGCAACGTCGAGGCCGGCTATGGCACTGATGACCGCTACAAAGGATCGTTCCTCATCAACCGCTTCTGGAATGGCAACCAGCTGTCGATCATGGGCGGTGGCAACAACGTCAACGACCCTGCGTTCACCGACGGCACAGCAGGCCGTTTCCGCCGCTTTGGCAACTCTAACGGCATCACATCGTCACAGGCCTTCGGCTTAAACTTCAATGTCGGCAAGGACGAGATATTTCGCGTAGGAGGTAACCTGTTATACTCTCAGACCGATCGCGACACTTGGCAAAAATCAGACCGCCAATACCTCTTTGTTGACTCCACTTCATATTACAATTCGCAGAAAGCATCGCGCGACAAGGGTCACAACGTGCGCGCCGACTTCCGCATACAGTGGAAACCCGACTCGATGAACACCTTTGAGTTCAGGCCCAATTTCTCTGTCAACATCAATAAGTCATACTCCAGCGACTCGTCGCTGACCCGCGCAGGCGACCGCGCTATGAGCGAAGTCGTCAGGAGCATCAACAATGACAATACAAAAGGAAACTCTTTCGAGATCGGCGGTCAACTCATCTTCAACCATAATTTCCGATCCAAGCCCGGGCGATCATTCTCTTTGTTTGCAAATTACAGTATGAGCAACGTCCGCGAGAAGAGCAACTCCTACTCCTGGAACAAATTTTATCTCCTCAACGACTCTATCGATCTCGCTGACCGCTTCACCGACAACCACAACTGGTCAAACAACGTCAGCGCCCGCTTGTCATGGACCGAGCCCCTCGGCGATGTCAAGAAAGGCAACTTCCTTACTTTCGCTTACCGCATACAGTATCGCTGGAACAACACCGACCGCTTAACCTATGACCACCCCGTCATCTTCACCGACGGATGGATCGGCGAACCCCAGATCGGCGCAAGCCTCGATCTCAATTATGACCTGTCAAACAAGTTCCGCAACAATTATATGAATCAGGACATCCGTGTAGGCTACAAGCACGTGTCAAAGCGTAGCAACCTCGATGTCGGCATTTCAGCCGTGCCCCAGATGTCTCACTCTCTCAACCTCACCGACCCCAATAAGACGATACCCAAGCGCTGGGTGTGGAACTTCGCTCCCTACATGCGCTACCGTTTCCGCCAGTCGAAGACATCGTCGCTCAACATCGATTATCGCGGCCGCAGCTCTCAGCCGTCGATGACCCAATTGCAACCTGTTGCCGATATGAGCGACCCCCTACGCATCGTCATTGGTAATCCTGACCTGAACCCATCGTTCACCCACACCGTCGGCTTGAGATACAACAACTTCAACGCCGAGGCTCAGCGCTCGATCATGACCATGGGCCACATCCAGATGACCCAGAACTCAATCATTTCGCGCCAGAACTTCAATAAGGAGACAGGCGGATCAGTGACAACCTACGAAAACGTCAACGGCATCTGGAACGCTTTCCTTGTCAACATCTTCTCAATGCCGCTCAGAAACAAGGCCTTCACCTTCAACAACCACCTTATGGGCAGCTTTAACCGCTCAGTCGGTTATAACAACAACGAGCGAAATGTTTCGCGTCGCTACTCCGTGCGTGAGGACTTCACATTCTCTTGGAAACCTCAGAACACAGAGCTCTCAATACGCCCCAACTACTCGCTACAGTATGTTCAGAATACCCTCACCCTCACAGGCAACACCACGGTTCACGGTTACGGCGCAACCTTCTACGCCACTTATTACACACCTTTCGGCGTGTCGATCAATACCGACTTAGCTTACACGGCCACCTCAGGCTACTCTCAGGGCTACGACACCAAACAGTGGATGTGGAACGCCAACCTCGCATACAGCTTCTTGCGCAATCAGGCAGCTACAGTTTCGCTGAGGGTCTACGATCTTCTCCAGCAGAAGAGCAACGTGAGCCGTAACGTCACGGCCAACTTTATCGATGACTCGCTCTACAACTCATTGACCCGATATTTTATGGTATCATTTACATATAAATTCAACACATTTGGGAAGGGCAACGAGCCCACCGACCGCAATGCGCGCCGCTTTGGTCCTGGCGGACCCGGCGGACCTCCGGGCGGTGGTCCGATGGGTCCTCCCCCAGGAAGATAAAATTCGCCTATTTTTTTCACGATAGGGATAATTAGCTTTTATAGGCGAATGGATCGGACGCATAGATGTGAATCTGCAGCGTCCGATTTCCTTTTTTATGAGTGTGAAAAAACGCCGGGCCTCGTTTGTGGTCCGGCGTTTTTCATTACCTTAACAACAATCGTTTTTCATCTCTGACAGTGATCGGCGACGAGTGGCCCGACAGGAGCAATGTGTCATCAGGCAGTGTCAGGATCTTATTGACGATGCTCTCTTCAAGCTCGCGGATATTTCCTCCGGGGAAATTTGTCAGGCCCGGGCCGTGCTCATAAAGAGTGTCACCGACAAATGCCGCGCTTTCAGCCTCTGAGTAATAAGTCACCGATCCCGGTGTGTGACCCGGAGTATGGATGACCTTGAGCACAAACGAATTGTTGGCCTTAAGCCTTATCAGCTCGCCGTCATAGAGCTCTTCATAGTGTCTAATCACTATGGCGCGCCCTGAGTTGCCGCTGAGGTTCAGATACGGATCTGTCAGATAGCCCGCGTCTGACGGATAGATGTAGATCGGCGCTGACAGTTTCTCGCTCAACTGCTCGGCTGCGCCCATATGGTCAAAATGGCCGTGGGTGAGCAGGATCTTTTCTATCGTCAAGCCGTTGCTCTTGATTACGTCATAGATCAGTCCGGCCTGTGCTCCCGGATCGATCAGAAATCCGGCGTTAGTGACTTCATCAATGTAAAAGTAACAGTTCTCGGTGAAGAGACCTGTCACTGATATCTCTTTGATCATAGCGCGAGCCTCCTATAACAACTGACATCCGTCAGGACCGCACATATGCGGGCGCTCGCCTTTGGTGGCTTCAGCCTCAGCGCCCTGTTTCTTAAGCTCACGCTCCAACGATGACTTAAACCCTTCGGTCGTCATCGCACCGGGCACAGCAAAGCTGCCGTTGAACACAATGTAAGGCACTCCGTGGACTCCTCGCATCTGAGCTTCGCGCTCATCAAATCTGACTTCATCGTCATACTTTTCTGACTCGAGCGCCTCTTTCACTTCATCGGCTTTCATGCCGACTCCGACTGCTTTGTCGAGCAACACCTTGTGGTCAGAAAGTTCGAGATTTTCGGTAAAGTATGCTGCGAACAGCGCCTCATTTAATCGGCCTACTGTCTCGCGGTCATATTTTGCCTCGGCGAGCTTCATCAGTCTGTGAGCATCGCGGGTGTTGGTGTATCGGGTCGTTGCATATCTGAAGTTAAGGCCCACTTCGCGGCCAAGCTCAGAGATCTGCTCGATCTGCTGTTTAGCGCCTTCGAGCGAAAGCTGATATTTCTGAGCGAAGCGTTCGGGTGTAGGACCGGTGTACTCTTTCGGTGCATAAGGGTTGAGCTCGAAAGCACGGAAATCAACAGTCACGTCATCGTTCAGACCGAGTTCGTCGATTGCATTTTGCAGACGGGTTTCACCGATGTAGCAGTAAGGGCATGCAAAGTCACTCCAAATCGTCAAGTTAATCATAAGTTGTTCCTTTCTTTTATTGTTTATTGTTGGATAATAGTTTTCAGCACCCTGACAAAAGCCTCCATATCGCTGCCGTCGACCGCCTGCTCAAGGGCTCGGTGACGGGCGTTGGCCACGCTCACTACGGAGCTCTCCATCAGTCGGGACTTGTCTGTGAGATAGACCCGCAGACACTTGTGGCTGACGCTCTCGGTCCTCACAAGGCCTTTCTTTTCCATCGCCGCCACGCAGCGGCAAACGCCAGCCTTGTCTTTGCCGATGATCTCGGCGATCTCACACTGCTGCAGGCCTTCTTGGCCGTAAAGCACTCTCAGCACCAGATATTCTGCCGTTGTCAAGTCGAGACCGGCCTCGATCAGCGCCTCTGACAATCGGGCGAGCATGCACTGATAAGCCGTCCCGACCAAGCAGCCAACGTTGGGCATCTGATATGTCTTCTTATCTTTCGTCATAGTACCAATAGAACAACCTATGACCCAAAATAGTTGACACCGCAACCATTTTCTTCTCAACTACCCATTATTTGCTTTCACTCAAGTCGAATCGCTTAGAAATGAATTGTGTGGTCTATTTGCTTGCCTTTCACCGAAGGATCCTGAATTTCCACTGCGACGCGGGCGCCGGTTTCATAAGCAGACTGAAGGTCTAATGGGAATTGCTCTTCTTTTTGTCTGCGCTTGGCTGGCTCTGAGAATGCGCTCGACTCATACTTGCCGTAGTCCGGGAACTGGTAGGTATCAAATGCCGTGACACGATGAACGGGCATATAATAGTAATGGCTCAACAGGCTCTCGGTCATCGCACAGCGGCTCTCTGTGCCATAACCTTTAAAGCCTTCGGCATTTACGTTCATTGAATATATCATTGTAAATGACACTCTTTGGGGCGCAAGACTCATCGGAGGGTTAGAGTATGGGGCTACTGAAAAGATCATACGTTCTAACAGACATTTCGTATAAGCGTTGATATCCAGGTAGTAGATCGGCGATGCTATTGCCACAGCGTCTGCCTCACGAATTTCAGCAAGCAAATCGTGGATTCCGTCAGGAATTGGACAGGTGCCAAAAAATTTGCCGCCTTTGAGTTTACAAGAGAAGCAACTGCGGCAACCTGTGAATTTCAGATCGTATAAATTCACCTTTTTTACCTCAGCATCAGACAACCCTGATTTGACTCCTTCTACCCATTTTTCCAACAGCTTATCGCTGTTCCAGCCCCTGCGCGGGCTGCCATTAATCGCAATAATTTTCATATTAATTCAGTTAAGTATATATGTTAAAAACAAGTGTCTCGAGAAGTTTGTTAGAATATCAAATGTTCAAAACGACTGCAATAATGTCTGATTTAGCTTAAAATTTAGAATATGAAGATTGTCGATATACCCACTGTCACCAGAGAGAACCCCAAAGGCACAACGTTTTCAAAAGATCTGTTCATTTACCACGGCGGCTGGCACAACGAGGACGGGAACATCAATTATAGGCTCGACTCATTATGCGTCTGCATAGTGGAGAGCGGGACATATTCGACTGTCATCAACTCCCGAGAATATGTAATCCATCGTGGAGAGGTGCTGGTCACACACCCTAATGATTTCTTCGTCAATATAAATTTCAGCGAGGACTTTTCAGCAACGTTTATTTATGCCAATCTTGATTTGATTTCGACACACCTGTCATCACTTGAGATCAGGGAAAGCCTGATGAAATTGAAAAACTGCCCCGTTTTAAAGCTTGACAACCGATCAGAATCTCTGCTATGGGCCTACCTGCAGATCTTGCGTGCGAAAAACCACTCACAATGCAAGAGCGATAAGACGACGGTCATACTGACCGCGACTGCACTGCTCATTGAAATTTTCTCATTAATCCACAGCGAGCCTTATCAGCCGTTGACCGAAAACCTTTCGCAACCGGCGATGCTTTATCAGAAGTTTATCGACCTCCTTATCAGTCTGAGCCACAAGCCTCACAATATGTCGTATTACGCAGATCAGTTGGCAGTAACACCAAAATATCTATCTTACGTGTGCAAAAGCCAGAGCGGTCGCACGGCCAATGACTGGATAAAGCAATATGTGATGCACGATGCTTACAGATACCTGACCTCGACTGACTTATCAATCAAAGAGATAGGGTCAAGGCTCGGCTACGCCAATTTTTCTTTCTTTTGCCAGAGCGTAAGACGATTCTGGGGCAAAACACCTCTGCAAATCAGAAATATGGATTAAACCCACCTCGCAGATTATCGTTTTTTGTCTGTTGAGGCAACGGCCATTCGCCATATTTTCATTATCTTTGCACAATCTCCCATCTTAAGATAAAATGATTGAACGCATAGTAATAATAGACAACGTAGACCCTGTAACCTTCTATGGGGTCAACAACAGTAATATGCAGCTGATTCGCAACCTCTTCCCGAAGCTTCGCATCGCCGCCCGCGGCAATGTCATCAAGGTCATCGGCGAAGACAGCGAGACAGCCGAGTTTGAGCGCGCCATCAAAAAGCTCGAAGATTATGTCGAGCGATACAACTCGCTCAACGACGACACCATCATAGACATCATCAAAGGCGACGGGCCCAAAGAGCTTAAGCGCGATGACGTAATCATCTACGGCATCAACGGCAAGCCCATCACCGGCCGCACGCCCAATCAGCAGAAACTCGTCGAAGAGTTCACCCACAACGATCTCACCTTTGCACTCGGGCCTGCCGGCACCGGCAAGACCTACGTCGCAATCGCCCTTGCCGTGCGCGCGCTCAAAAACCGCGAGGCCCGCAAGATCATACTCTCGCGTCCGGCCGTTGAGGCAGGCGAAAAGCTCGGTTTCCTCCCCGGTGATATGAAAGACAAGATCGACCCCTATCTCCAGCCTCTCTACGATGCGCTCGAGGACATGATACCCCCGATGAAGCTCAAAGAGTATATGGAGACAAAGGTCATCC
>CAYRFB010000089.1:4794-8178 GCA_964423485.1 uncultured Bacteroides sp. | reverse complement strand
ACCGACGAAGCGTAGAGGTGGTCTACGGGAACGTTGAAGAAGCCTTGGATCTGGTCAGCGTGGAGGTCCATCGTGATTACGCGGTTTACACCGGCAGTCATGAGGAGGTCGGCTACGAGCTTGGCAGCGATCGACACACGGGGCTTGTCCTTGCGGTCCTGACGGGCCCAGCCGAAGTAGGGCATCACGGCGATGATCGATTTTGCAGAAGCGCGTTTTGCGGCGTCGATCATGAGCAGAAGCTCCATGAGGTTGTCACTGTTGGGGAAAGTCGACTGAACGAGGTAAACCTCACATCCGCGGATGGACTCTTCGAACGAAACTTCGAATTCGCCGTCGGCAAAGTGCTGGATGTTCATCTGGCCAAGTTCGACACCAAGGTTTTTGCAAATCTCCTCGGCCATATACTTGGAGTTGGTGCCGGCGAAGATTTTAATAGGGGGTACGCAGTTATTCATATTTGAATGAAAATGATGAGAATACTTTTTCCGGATGCAAAGTTAGTCTTTTTTAGCGGTTGGGAGAGCGATGTCAGGCGATTTTTTTCCGGCGGCAGTGTTAAAAAAGCGGTTTGACTTCGGAGCGCTTGATTTTCAACACTGCTGCTCCGTGGGCCGGAACGTCCACGCGGAACGGCGACTCTGACGAAAGCTCAACAGCAAACGCACGGCCGCCACGCAGCAGATCGCGGGCCTTAGCCTTGCCTTCGGGGAAGTCGAGCACGTCGAAAGCATGACGCGGAATGTTGACGGCCATCTCTTTGTCGTGGCCGGCGAAATTGACGGCGATAAGGATGAAATCATCGTCGGTCGCGCGGATGAAGACGTAGTCGCGGTGAGGATCGAGGCCGGGATTGTCATAGTTGGCATACATCAGATCGAAGAAGCGGCCTTCGCTGATAGCCGGCTCGGTGTTACACAGCTTGAGCACACGGGCGTAGGTGTCGCGCAGTTTCATGATCTCGGGCGATAGCACTCCGTCGCACTTTCCGCCGTTGAGACGGGCGCGCACGGTCGGTATGGCCCAATAGTCGAAGATTGTCGTACGGCCGTCGCGGCCGCTGTAGCCTTCGGCATCGAGAGCCGCCTCGCCGAGCTCCTGACCTCCGTAGATCATCATCGGGCCGGTGCTCATCATAGAGCTGACCACCAAAGAGGGGAGCACGCGGAAGGGATCGCCGGCATACTGCGGCGAAGCGAAACGCTGCTCGTCGTGGTTCTCGAGGAAGTTGAGCATATTGCCTGAAATTCCTTCGACGGCCTGCCAGCACGATGTAAGGCGCGCGGCCGAAACATCGTCGCACTCTATCGCGCGGAGCGTATCGTAAAGATTCACTTTGTCATAGAGATAATCGAAGCCTGCGGCGATATATGGACGATAGAGGCCGAGATCATAGATTTCGGCTATGAAAATAATGTCGGGATAAGAAGATTTGACGTTGGCGATCGCCCACTGCCAGAATTCGACCGGAACCATATGGACCATGTCGCAGCGGAATCCGTCTACGCCCTTCGAAGCCCAGTAGCGGAGGATGTGGAGCATCTTCAGCCATGTCAGCGGTATCGGATCGAAGTGATGGCTGCCGTTCCACGGATCGACTCCGTAGTTGAGCTTAACCGTGTCATACCAGTCGTTGACACCCGGGAAGGCATTGTAGCAGTCGTTGCCTGTGGCTTTGGCCGGGAATTCTACATAAGCGTCATCGCCGTGACCCATATCGACGTGGGGCGCGAACTGCTGGCGAGGAATATAGTAGAAATTGTTAGAGGGCGAGAAGAACATATCTTTATTGTCGCCGCAGCCGAGATCCTCAATGCCTGCAGGCTTGGCGTCGGAAGCATATTCGCGGGCGACGTGGTTAGGCACGAAGTCGATGATCACTTTCATGCCGGCGCGGTGAGTGCGCTTTACCAAAGCCTCGAACTCAGCCATGCGTGCGTCGACATCCTCGGCCAAATCAGGGTCTATGTCATAGTAGTCAGTGATCGCGTAGGGGCTGCCTGCGTGACCTTTGACTACATGAGGATTGTGGCGGGGAATGCCGTGAGCCGTGTAGTCGGCGTCGTGAGCGTGTTCGATCACGCCGGTGTACCAGACGTGGGTCGTGCCGAGCGAGCGTATGTCGCGCAGCACGCGGTCGGTGATATCATTTAACTTACCTGATCCGTTCTGGGCTAGAGTGCCGTTGGGCACCGGGGACGGGCAATAATTAGTGTAGAGTCGGGGGAGGAGCTGATATATGATTGGTTTTACAGACATGGGTGACTTTATATATTATGGTGTGAATCTGTCTTGACCGGATGCCAGAGGCCGGCGTCCTTTAATGCGCGACGTGTATGGATGTAGCCGCTTGTGACAACGGCTTTGATATTCTTCAGATCGAATACTTTGTAGCTTGAGAGTTCGGGCGTCTGCACCGAGATGTCGCAGAGAGCCATATCTGCGCCCTGATTGGCTTTGGCCATAAGGTTGTATGTACGCATTGCGACTTCGAGCATCGAGGTTGCCTTGCCGGGAGTGCGCATCGGGCTGACATTTATGCCGATGAGTGTCTCGCATTTATCGCGTATGATCCACGCGGGATGATTGCGTAGCACGCCGCCGTCGACATAGTTGACGCCGTCTATCTTGATAGGCTTGAATATAATAGGAATCGAGCATGAAGCGATCATGCGTTCGCCGATGGGACCCGAGTGAAACTCCACTTCGCAACCGTTATCAAGATCGGTCACGCCAATGTAGGTCGGGATCTTGAGATCCTCCATGACTTTGAATGTTCCGAATTTGTTGATGGTCTGCATGATACATTTCTTGAACTTGTCGATGCGCATAATGCCGCCGTCGCCCATGCTCATGCTTGCGAAGTCGCTGAATCCTTTATTCTCGAAAATTTTTGTCATCTGGTCGAACGGAACACCTGCTGCATAGAGCACTGCGATAACTGATCCGGCACTGACTCCGGCTATTACGTCGGGCTTAAGGCCGGCTTCCTCTATTGCGATAAGCGCGCCGACATGTGCGAATCCTCTTGCGCCCCCGCCGCTGAGAGCCACTCCAAGATTGTATTTTTTTTCGTCTGACATATAGGTCAATATTTTTATACTGCAAAAATACGCATAATTTATTTCAAGCTCAATATTTCATAGCGGGATAATTCATAAAATATAATTATCTTTGCGAACTGACAATTATAACGGTTGAATTCCAGCCGAAACGATTATCGGGCATAACCTTAAAACTAAACCTTATGAATAATAAAGCGAAAAAAATAGTTGTCATCGGAAGCAGCAACACCGATATGGTGGTCAACTGTCATAGACTGCCACGTCCGGGCGAAACTGTGCTGGGAGGTGAATTTATGATGAACCCCGGCGGAAAGGGAGC
>CAYRFB010000089.1:2770-4694 GCA_964423485.1 uncultured Bacteroides sp. | reverse complement strand
GCGGCGGCAGATTTGATTGCCGAAGCAGATATCGTATTAATGCAGCTTGAAGTGCCAATTCCAACGGTTGTCCATGCTGCTCGTCTGGCCAAAAGTAAAGGGGTAAAGGTCGTGCTCAATCCAGCTCCGGCACCGTTGACACCGCTGCCGATAGAATTACTTGAAAATGTCGACATACTGATACCGAACCGTACTGAACTTGAAATTCTGTCGGGACTACCTTGCGACGAAACCGTTTCATCGGCTGTTGAACATATGAAAAAAATGGGGGTTCGGTCGTTGGTGGTGACACTTGGCTCGAAAGGAGCTCTTGTGTGCAACGGAGATACTACGCCTCACCTCGTGCCGTCGTTCAAGGTTAAGGCTGTTGATACGACTGCGGCCGGCGATACATTCTGCGGAGCTTTGTGTGTAGCTCTTGCCGAAGGCCATACAATAGATGAAGCTGTGCTGTTTGGCAATCTTGTGGCATCTCTGACGGTAACCCGCGCGGGAGCCCAGAATGCGATTCCGACCCGTGCTGAAGTTGACGAAGTACGACGATTTTGATACAGAAACTGAAATAACTAATATAAAATGTAAGACTTATGTTTATTGTAAATAATTACACGATGGCCGTAGTGCTATGTTTCATCACGATGATGTGCTGGGGATCTTGGGGCAACACTCAGAAACTCGCGGCCAAGACCTGGCGATATGAGTTATATTACTGGGACTATGTCATCGGAATGTTTCTCTTTTCGCTTCTGATCGGCTTTACCTTCGGCAGCATAGGTGAGCATGGTCGTCCGTTTGTAGAGGATCTCGCTCAGGCGTCCTGGCCTTGTATCGGTAGCGTTGTGTTGGGTGGTATTGTATTCAACGCATCTAATATTCTGCTTTCGGCATCCGTTTCGTTGGCAGGTATGTCTGTGGCGTTTCCGCTTGGTGTAGGAATAGCATTGGTTCTCGGCGTAATAATTAATTATATAGGCGAACCGAAAGGCAATGCGCTGTTGCTTGCCATCGGAGTAGCGTTTGTCGTTGCCGCTATAATCTGTAACGGAGTAGCATCCGGGCGTGTAGCTAAAGATTCTGACGACTCGTCGAACAAACACCGCAAAGGTATATGGCTTGCTGTATGTGCCGGTGTACTGATGTCGTTTTTCTACCGTTTTGTTGCCGCGGCAATGGACCTCAATGACTTCGAAAATCCGGCGAAGGGAATGCTGACACCTTATGGTGCATTGTTCATATTTTCTGTCGGAGTGTTTCTAAGTAACTTTGTGTTTACAACATGGGCGATGCGCCGTCCGTTTGTAGGCGTACCGGTTACATACCGTCAGTATTTCGCAGGTTCTTTCGGTACTCATCTCGTAGGAATGCTTGGAGGTGCGATATGGTGTCTTGGCACAGCGTGTAGCTATATTGCGGCCGGGAAAGCCGGTGGGGCAATTTCTTATGCTCTCGGTCAGGGTGCGCCGATGGTGGCAGCTATCTGGGGAGTGTTTATCTGGAAAGAATTTAAAGGAGCAGACCGCAAAACTAATATACTCCTTGGCCTGATGTTTGTGCTTTTTATCGCCGGACTCACTTGGATCATTGCCGCAGGAGAGTGATAAACAATAAATTGGAATTAAGGCTGCTGAGGAATAATATCCTTTGCAGCCTTATTATTAGGAACCCACGGTTAAAACTTCAATAGTGTAGTTTATGCTTATAAGATACACCAACCAAAAGTAGCTGCAATAAAGGAGGAGTATGATTCCAGAAGATATTATTCCTTCTTTATTTCTTCTTTTGATAGAAGTTATAAGATTTACAAAATAGAAAGAAATAAAAAGGATATTGAGGGCAAATATTGATCGATGTAGGTTTGCAGGTGCTCCAGCAAACAGTGTAATAAACGTCATTAACCATAAAATGGGTGTTATAATAATGAAAA
>CAYRFB010000089.1:0-2670 GCA_964423485.1 uncultured Bacteroides sp. | reverse complement strand
CCATTTGTTACCAAGCCAATCCAGCATAGGAGCGGCTTTGCAGTAGCTGTATTCTAATTTTTTTGCCATATGGTCGGAATAAAAGCCTTTGACAATGAATGAACTAACTTGTAGGTAAGGGCCTAAATTATTGGTAAGTTATTGTTTGCCTATGACTTAACGTCTAAATTTGTATCGCAAAAATACAAAAAAACGAATTAATTAAATTCTTAATCGTAAAATAAATAATATGAATGCAGTAATTATTAATGGAAGTCCTCGTAAGAATGGTAACACGGCCGAACTTTGTAAAATATTTGAAGATGGACTCAGAGCGGCAGCCCCGCAGAGTGCAATTACTCAAGTTTGTCTCAATGATTATGACTTCAAGGGTTGTCAGAGTTGTTTCGCCTGCAAGCTCAAAGGAGGCCGGAACTACGGTAAATGTACTTTTAAAGATGGTATTACACACGTCTTAAATGCCGTGTACGAGGCCGATTGTCTTGTGATCGCTTCACCGATTTATCTTATGGATGTGACAGCCGGTGTCAAGGCTTTTCTTGAAAGGCTTTGTTTTTCATTAGGTTCTTATGAAGCCGGATATAAATCATTAGCTCAAAAACAGACAAAAGTCGTTACTATCTATACTATGAATACGCCTGAAGATCAATCCCCTAAAACAGCTATGGATAATATAGATGGATTCTTATGTCATGTTTTTAGCGCTCCTCATAGGATATGCGCTTATAATACATTGCAATTCAACGACTATTCAAAATATGTGGTGGAGGTGTTTGATGAAAAGACTAAGTCTAAATATAAAGCTGATGTCTGGCCGTCATTAATCGAACAGACCTTTTCTATAGCGTATGATTATGCGATCGGTATAAAAGATTAGTAAATGGCAAATTTGGGGCAAGCCTTACAGAATAGTATATATAATTAATGTGGAGGTGGTGCGGTTGGTGATTTTTTTGTAATTTTGCAGTCCGAAAATCAGCAATCAAACAGCGCAGATGAAAGTACTTAAATTTGGTGGAACGTCGGTCGGATCGGCGGAACGCATTAAGCATGTGGCCGGACTGATCAAGCGCAGCGGCCGTAACGTAGTGGTATTGTCAGCCATGTCCGGCACGACAAATACGTTGGTCGAAATCTCAGACTATCTTTCGAAAGGAAATGTACCTGGTGCACAGGAAACCCTCAACCATCTGTCTCTCAGATATGCCAATGTTATTGACGAACTTTACGATCAACAAGGTGCATACGAGCAGGCAAAGTCTGTCATAGGCGAGCGCTTCTCCTATATGAGAGCCTTGACCAAAGGTGAATATTCAGCCGCAGTAGGCAAAGAAATCTTGGCGCAGGGCGAACTGATGTCTACGGCGTTGATGAATATTTATCTCAACACTACCGGCACAAAATCAGTACTCCTTCCGGCACTTGATTATATGCGTACGGATGCTAACGGTGAGCCTGATATGAAATATGTCACGACGCGCCTCAATCGTTTGCTCGATCTTAACCGCGACGCTGAAGTTTTTCTCACTCAGGGTTATATCTGTCGTAACGCCGTCGGAGAAGTCGATAATCTCAAACGCGGCGGCAGCGACTATTCAGCTTCGATCATCGGAGCCGTCATTGATGCGGAGGAAATTGAGATCTGGACGGATATTGACGGTATGCACAACAATGATCCCCGTTTTGTCGACCATACCTCGCCCGTCGGCGAACTCAACTTTGAGGAAGCGGCTGAGTTGGCCTACTTTGGCGCAAAGATACTTCATCCAAACTGTGTGCTGCCTGCAAAGTTGGCCAATATACCAGTGCGTCTGCTCAATACACTTGATCCTAAGGCTCGCGGAACGGTCATTTATAACATGCCGCCAGACGGTAAGATCAAAGCTGTTGCCGCCAAGGACAATGTTACTGCTATAAAAATCAAGTCCGGCCGTATGCTCCTTGCCTATGGCTTCCTGCATAAGGTGTTCGAAACTTTTGAGAAGCATCAGACGAGCATAGATATGATGGCGACGTCGGAGGTCGGCGTAACAGTTACAATCGACGATGAAAGCCACCTTGCCGCTCTGGTCGATGATCTGAAAAACTTCGGTACGGTCACAGTAGATCGCGATATGGTGATCGTCTGTGTTGTCGGGGATCTTGAGTGGCATAACCGAGGATTCGAGGCGCAGGCTGTGATGGCCTTGCGCGACATACCGGTAAGAATGATTTCTTACGGCGGAAGTAACTATAATATTTCAATGGTGATCCGTAGCAGCGACAAAGTCGAGGCACTGAAGCGTCTGAGCGCGGCACTGTTTTAACGATAAGGTAAGACTATGATAACGGTTAACAATTTAGGTATTCAATTTGGTAAAAAGCCTTTGTTTCAGGATGTCAACCTGAAGTTCACACCCGGCAACTGCTATGGCATCATCGGTGCCAACGGTGCCGGAAAATCAACCCTGATGCGTATGCTCAGCGGTCAGCTTGCTCCGACCCACGGCACTATCGCCCAAGGCCCCGGCGAGCGCATGAGTGTTCTCGAGCAGGATCACTTTAAATTCGACGATTTCACAGTGCTTGATACAGTTATTCAAGGCCACACTGTGCTCTGGGATATAATGAAAGAAAAGGATGCGCTTTATGCAAAAGCCGATTTCTCAGACGAGGATGGTATCCGTGCAT
>CAYRFB010000088.1:0-8231 GCA_964423485.1 uncultured Bacteroides sp. | reverse complement strand
AATGACCTGGATCAAGCTTCTGAAAGTCATCGGGGCGGGGCAAAAGATCAAGCACCACGACTATACTATAGTAGTGACTGACGAAGAGGGACTTGCACCATTCAGCTGGATAAAATATGTGGTGATAAGCCGAAAGGATTATGAGAATAACTGTATGGCAATCACTGTTCACGAGCTAAAGCATATTACCTCACGCCATTGGATTGATTTGTTGGTCGCACAAATCGTATGCATCATCAACTGGTTTAATCCGGCGGCTTGGCTGATGCGCGACGAGCTGATGCTCGTCCACGAGTATCAGGCAGACCTGGCTGTAATAGAAAGTGGGCTCGACGCCCAGGCGTATCAAATATTATTAGTAAAAAAAGCTGTTGGCAGCAGATTCCCGTCCTTAGCCAACAGCCTAAATCATAGTAAACTTAAAAAACGTATCACCATGATGTACAAAGAAAAAAGTGGTGCCAGGCAGAAATTCAAAGCCCTCGCACTTATGCCGGCGCTTGCGTTGGCAGTCGGACTGGCCGCAGTGCCTTCAGTCAGGGCAGCTGTGTCTGCCATCAGCAGTAGCGATGTTTCTGTAAGCAAAAGTAGTGAAAATTTCGCTGATGACAAAACAGGCGGACCGCGCTTTAGCATTGCTAAAGTTTCGGATAACGGAGATCACTCAACAGTAGTGATCTTCGGAGATAACTTGGGCAATGAGATGACCGTCTCTGAGGTAACGCTCAATATCGGCGGATCAACATATCAGGCCAATTCGGTGAAAAGCGAAATGACTGATGGGCGCGCTGTGATTGACGCGACTTTCACTTGCCCGATCAAGGACGAAAAGGCCACAATGAGTATGAAATTCAATGGCAAAGAAATCAGTTTTGATCTTTCAGCAAAGCGCAGCCCGATCTCCTATTACGTGCAGCCAAATTACAGCACGACAGTCGGAACCGGTTATGATGTAGTGATCAATTTTTCGGATTCGACACAGATGAAGGGTATCGATTTCATTGTCGACGGAAAGAAAGTCGCTCCCTCCGATATGAAAACCCTTGACCCAGCGACAATAAAAGAAATGAGCGTCGAGGGCAACTCGATAATAATCACCACGAAAGGTGAGGGGGAGTAGGGGACGCGGATGTTAATGTGGATAAGTTTTTTTGGAAAAACGAACTTGTTGTATTAAATTTGCGTTATATAAACGAAAGGCAAGAGAGCCTCAACGATATTTCCACATCAAAGTAGATTGGGAAACTCTTCAAATTTTTATGAAATACCGAGACAAGCTTAGCCGGCCAATGGCGGGCCTCAATCCTCTCAGGAGGATGCCTTAGAGCCGGAGGATTACAAAGGACGGCAAGCACTCAAATCCTGTCATATCGGAGTTTCATCGCATCCCTTGGTGTGGGCCTTACAGAGCCGGAGTGAATTAAATTTCGCTCCGGCTTTTCTTTTTTGTCAAAAAGGCGTAAATTTGTCTGTGAAAAAGATATTTTGCCCAATGAGAATATTAGTAACGGGGGCCGACGGTCAGTTGGGGCGATGTATAAGCGACGCAGCAGCTGACTCGGTCAATGAGTATATTTTTACGGATGTTGACGATGTCGATATCACTGACCATGAGGCCGTCGATCTGTGCCTGAAAGTCAATGATTTTGATGTGATGATAAACTGCGCGGCCTATACTGATGTGGAGCGAGCTGAGATGCAGGAGGATATCGCCTTCAGGATCAACTGTGAGGCTGTCGGCTATTTAGCTGAAGCGGCGAAGAAATATGACGCAGCGCTGATACATTTTTCGACAGATTATGTCTTTGACGGCGAGGGCAACCAGCCGATAGACGAGGGGGCTACACCGGGCGCACGAAGCGCTTACGGCCGCACTAAACTGGCAGGAGAGAAGGCGATAGATGAGAGTGGTTGCCGAGCAATCGTGATCAGAACGTCGTGGCTCTACTCTGAATACGGGCGAAATTTTGTGAAGACAATGGAGCGGCTCAGCCGCGAACGCGACAGTCTGAGCGTAGTCGCCGATCAAATTGGATCGCCGACTTATGCGCGTGACCTCGCGAAGGCGGTTGTCAAAATTGTCGACGGCGGCCTTGTGGAGGGGAATTACGGGACCTATAATTACAGCAATCTTGGGGTGTGCTCCTGGTATGACTTGGCCAAGATGACGGCCGAAATGGCGGGTAACACGGCTTGCAGAATTATGCCCTGTCGCACGTCGGAATATCCGTCGAAGGTGTGCCGCCCGAGTTATTCAGTGCTTGACAAGTCAAAGTTTATGGAAACTTTTGGAGTTGAAATACCATACTGGATTGACTCGCTGAAAGAATGTGTCGCTAATCTTAAAGTTAATGGAAATGACTGAATTTAAGCGAAATATAATAGTAACCGGCGGAGCAGGGTTTATCGGGAGCCATGTAGTGAGGCGTCTTGTGACCTGCTATCCAGATTACAGGGTGATCAATGTCGACGCGCTGACTTATGCCGGCAATCTCGCTAATCTCAAAGACATCGAGCAGATGCCTAATTATAAGTTTGTTAAGGCTGACATCTGTGATTTTGAGAAGATGAGACAGCTATTGGAAGAGTATGGCGTCGACGGCGTGATTCATCTTGCTGCCGAGAGCCATGTCGACAGGTCGATACGCGATCCGTTTACGTTTGCGAGAACAAATGTGCTGGGCACGTTGTCACTGCTTGAAGCAGCGCGACAACAGTGGCAGGCTTCGCCTAACGGCTCCGAGAACAAGTTGTTTTACCACATTTCGACTGATGAGGTCTACGGTGCCCTCGAGCTTGACATGCCTGATGGCGCAGCGCCATACGGCAGCGAGCTTTTCACCGAAGAGACGCGCTATAACCCACATTCGCCATACTCGGCGTCGAAGGCGTCGTCAGACCACTTCGTAAGGGCGTATCACGACACATACGGTATGCCGACCATAATCAGCAATTGCTCAAATAATTACGGGCCTTATCAGTTCCCCGAAAAGCTTATACCGCTATTTATCAACAATATTTGCAAAGGGGTCAATTTGCCGGTGTATGGCAAGGGAGAAAACGTGCGCGACTGGCTGTTTGTGGAAGATCATGCACGGGCTATCGACCTGATTTTTCACAAAGGAAGAGTGGGAGACACCTATAATATCGGAGGATTTAACGAGTGGAAAAACATTGATCTTATAAAGCTGCTAATCAAGATTGTAGACCGAAAACTCGATCGCGAGGAAGGAACGAGTGATCATCTGATAAAGTATGTGACCGATCGCGCCGGGCATGACTTGAGATATGCGATAGATTCGTCAAAACTCGCCAAGGAATTAGGCTGGCAGCCATCGCTGCAATTCGAGGAAGGATTAGAGCGGACAGTAGATTGGTACTTGAATAACGCTGACTGGATTGCGGGAGTGACGAGCGGCGATTACAGAAAGTACTATGAAGATATGTATGGGCCCGAGCAGTGATCGGTCAGTTAAGAAGAATTGTACATACGGAGCAGCAGAGTGAAACTCGGTTGCTCCGATTTTTTTGAAGGAGAGCGAGCGATCAGAATGAGTGAGGGAGAACAAAGAACATTCAGCGCAAGTCTATTTAACATAATATTGATTATGAGAAACGAGCGCAGAAGATTTGATTAGGAGTGGATAGAAAAATTTGAATAAATTTTATGGAGGCGATTCCGATTGGGAAGTCATTTTGATGACTGCTGAATTCATAACAAAACTCGCTTTGAGCATTCGACTGCCAGAAATTTCTTTTGAAGAAATCATTGGTCTACGACTGCCGGATGAACGGCCGCACATTTTCCAATGGATATTGGAGGAAGCAATGGATGTCGACTATGTTACGTACCGAAGGCTCGAATATACATTTTCAATGGATAGTCGATCATTCCAATTCACCTCGTATGTAAGGCCAAACAGTTATGAATTTTTTCGGGCGCTGAGTAGGAAAGTCGATTTTTTAGGTTAATGAGCGTATAAAACGTTAAAATCGTGGAATTTGCGAATTTTTTAGGCATACGATTCAACCTTTTTGGCGTCTCGAGTGTATTATATTTATACGTGATTGAATAATCATACGAGAATATTGAAAATTTACGGCACCAAGCATTGAAATTGCAAAATCAAACTCAATATTTCGATTTTAAAAATTTCAAGTTGCGAACAAAACAAGTAGATTCATAATTTCAAAAAGCGAAATTAGCAATCGCGATCCAAAGAGATTTACTGAAATTGATGGGCTTCAAGAATAGAAATTTACTATCGCAACTCTTTACAAATTGAAATAAATCACCGTTAAAAAATATTTACAATTTATTTAAATAACTCAAACTCAGATTGTTATAATTTTTATATAAAGCACAGGTTTAATAATTAGGTCAAGCAGTCGCGCTTGGCCTAATTTCATATAAATATACGACATATACGGCATATTATCAGTGATTTACGTTATAAACTTTAAAGTTTTAGATTAGTTATTTACAAAACCGAACAACCATTATTTGCAATTGCGATTTAGATTTGCAAACCGCACAAATTAATAAATTTCTCATCTGTAAATTTGTTCAATTCGCAAATTATATCTATATTTGCATCTACAAATTCATGGGATTTCAAATTGATAACTCAGTAAAATATGGATATTATCAGTCGTTTGAAGCAATATATGGACTACTGTGGGCTCAGCTACTCACAGTTTGCTGACACTGCCGGCATACCTCGCCCTACCTTGTCAACATTGATCAACGGTCGCAAGAAGGCCGGCGAAGATCAGAGTAAGGCCAACGACGAGCCAAAGAAAATATCGAGCGACCTCATCCGTAAGCTTCACGACGCCTACCCTCGTCTCAACGTGATGTGGCTGCTTTTTGGCGACGGGGATATGGAGACGACTGAAAATACTGAAATCTCAGGGCCCCAAATCGGGTCAAAACCGATCAATTTGCAAAGCCAAATTGCGTCAAATCAAGACGTTCAAAGTCAAATACTCTTTGGTGACGAGTTCTCAGATTTCAGTTCAGAAAAAATAAATGGCCCCGAAATTGCCAATCCGGGGCCAAAAACCGCCACTGCGGCTCCAAAATATGAAACACCTGCCCCAGAAAAGGTTCAGGCCCCTGCCCCTACGGTTGCGCTGCAACCTGACAAGACAAAAAAGGTGGTAAGCATAATGGTGTTTTACAGCGACAATAGTTTTGAAGTGTTCAAACCGTCGGAGTGATCGTCACTTGGTGGAGAGATAGTGCCACAGCGGTGTCGCCATCAGAGCCTGTTTCATTTCATCGTTTTGTAACATCAGCCTGACCTCATCTTCGGTCATAAGCCTCACGGCGATGTCCTCGTTGGCGTCGAGATGCTGCTCTGAGGTCTTAGCGACGCCTTCGGCCAAATAGCAATAGGTGTAGTTAGTGCAGGTCGACGGATTCTGGCATATCTTGTTAAGCAAGCGCCACTTTCCACCCGAATACCCGGTCTCCTCCAAAAGCTCACGGCGAGCAGCAGTCTCGGTGTCTTCACCCTGCTCGACCACACCGGCACAAAGCTCGACAATAACCTCATCAATGGCGTGACGGTACTGCTCGATCATCACAAACATGCCGTCGGCGGTGACAGCAATGACATTGACCCAGTCGGGATATTCAAGGACATAGAACTCTTCGTTTATCCGGCCGTCAGGCAACTTGACAGTATCGCGTCGAGCAGTCAGCCAAGGGCGCCGGAAGAGGTATTCAGAAGCGATAGTCTGCCACTTTTCGATGATTTTTCTTGACATAAGCACTTTGGATATGAATTTCGAGTGCAAATATAAGCTTACTTTCGTAGAAATCACTAATTTTGCCACCAAATTAAAGATTGTAACCAAATTGTATTATCATCTTGCTTGCCAGCGTTATTCCCGATTAACAAATGTAAGCTCAAACCCCTCCCCTACTACACCTTAGCGTCATAATCATATCATATTAATCACCAATCGTCACTATTTTACATAAAACATTATCTTTATGCTAACTCTTCAACCCTCCATACCGAATGATGTCAAAATAATAAAAGGAATTTGCGATAACGCTCGGCTCTACCAGCGCTCTCTTGGTTTTGAGCAATGGCTCGACGGTTACCCGTTGACAGAGACAATCGAGGCTGACATCAAATCGGGCAAAGGACACCTTATTATATATAACGGTGAGATCATCGGCTACTGCGTGATCGACCTCGAAGGCGACAGTGAGTATGACCGCAAGGAGGAAATATGGAAAGCCAAAGGCAGCTATGCGGCTGTCCACCGTCTGGCACTCACGGCCACTGCGCGAGGGCGACGATTGGGACTTCCTGTCATCAAAACAATTGAAAAATATGTCGTCAACCACGGTGTCGGAATAATAAAGGCAGACACCGGGCCTGACAATATCCCTATGCAGCGCCTGCTTGCTTCAGCCGGATTTACGTGTCTCGGCCGATATGAGTTCAGCTGGGGCATCAGGCTCGCATATGAAAAAAGCTTATATCGAGACGGCAGCGAAAATTAATTTTGTTTTGGTCGAATTAATTGCTAACTTTGCAACAAACTATCATCATAAAAAAATGGAAATTATCGGAAAGATTATTGTAGCTCTTCCAGAGCAGAGCGGCGTTTCGAAGGCCGGCAACAGCTGGAAGAAAAAAGAATATGTGCTGGAAACTCAGGAGACTTATCCTAAGAAGGTGCACTTTGACCTTTTTGGTGACAAAGCTGACAAGTATCCCCTTTCAGTTGGCCAGACTGTCAAATTGAGCTTTGACATCGAAAGCCGCGAATACAACGGCCGCTGGTTTACCAGCATCCGCGGTTGGCAGGCTGAGCCCATTGAAGACGGCATGACAGGCGCGACAATGACAACCAACGCCTATCCGGCAGCAGCCCCTGCCGGTGCGCCCGTGCCTCCGCCTCCAGCTATGGCTCCTTCTGATCCCACAGAAGACCTGCCTTTCTGATTGGAATAAACCTATTCAAGCTAAAGACCGCCCTTGACCCTCAAGTCAGCGGTCTTTACTTTCAGAAATTAATCTCACAAGAACTTTTATAAAATGGGCTATAAGACTCGTGAAAAGCTGATAGAAGTCGCACGTCAACTATTTGTGCACAAAGGGCTTGAAAACACGACGATGAACGACATCGCCAACGCCTCGGAGAAAGGGCGGCGAACCATCTATACCTATTTTAAAAGCAAGAAAGAGATTTATAATGCTGTATTAGAGTATGAGAGCGACCGTATGGTTGCGGCGATGAAAGAGATTGCCGAATCATCTTTAGACCCTGAAGCTAAGCTGAGCAACTTCCTGACTCTCAGATTAGAGCAAGGCACAACCAATAGCTCGCCCTACTCTTCGCTCAAATCGCTTTTCAAGTTTGATCTAAGGCGCATGGAGCGCATACGCCGTATGGTCCTTGACAAAGAAAGCCTGCTGCTCAAGTCGATACTTGATGAAGGCATTGCCGCCGGGGTGTTTGACCCGACGCGCACAGCTTTAGCATCGCAGTTTCTGATAGAGTGTATCAGCAGTATGTATTTCACTGAGATTGACCATGAAACGACATCCAAACTGCCTGTCATACAGGCAAACTTTGTGCAGTTTGTGGTGTCAGACTTGGCATTCAGGCCAACAATGCAGAAACTTAATTTTAACCCTCCACAATAAACTAACGTTCGTAAAAAATTATGAAACTTCTTGAAGGAAAGACCGCGTTAATCACCGGCGCCGCCCGCGGCATCGGCAAGGCGCTTGCACTCAAATTTGCTTCTGAAGGCGCTAACATCGCTTTCACTGACCTTGTAATCGACGAAAACGGCAAAGCAACCGAGGCTGAAATCGCAGCTCTCGGCGTGAAAGCCAAAGGTTATGCTTCAAATGCTGCTGACTTCAATCAGACTAAAGAGGTGGTAGCAGAAGTTATGAAAGACTTCGGCCGCATCGACATCCTCGTCAACAATGCCGGCATCACTAAAGACGGTCTGATGATGCGCATGACCGAACAGCAGTGGGACGCTGTCATCGCCGTCAACCTTAAGAGCGCATTCAACTTTATCAATGCCGTTCTCCCGATCATGCTCCGTCAGCGTTCGGGCTCTATCATCAATATGGCATCGGTCGTAGGCGTCCATGGCAATGCCGGCCAGTCAAACTACGCCGCTTCAAAGGCAGGCCTCATCGCTCTCGCGAAGAGTATCGCTCAGGAAGTTGGTTCACGCGGCG
>CAYRFB010000087.1:0-8552 GCA_964423485.1 uncultured Bacteroides sp. | reverse complement strand
GTGGAGGTCGAGCGTACCGTTGAGGAAGGGCGAACCGGCGCAACCAGTGCCATACTTGCGGGTAGCTTCGATAGCAGCCTCTTTGATGCGGGGATCGTTGACAAGACCGGTGTAGCAGTTAGAGCCAAACATCAACACTTTATTGCCGTTGATGATGACTTCGGGGTCTTGCTCAGAAGAAATAGCTCTGAAATAAGGATAGATACCGGCGGCCTTAGCCTCCTGGGGAGCGGTGTACTTTGAAAGTTTAGCTTGTAATAGCTTCATTGTTCGCGGATAAAAGATTGGTCGATTATGCAACACGATTGGCTTACAGCACCAATCGAGTTGCAAATTTAGTAAAAAAATCTGCAACCGTAAGCAAAACAATACACATTTCTACAGCCTCTATTACAATTTTTAAGATTTAGAAGCGCTTACTGTTCGCGGATCGGTCGAATAGACCCTCGATAAACGCCGTTGGGCTTTTTCTGAAGATAGGGTGCGCCAGAGGAGTATAGCCAGAACTTGCCAGGAGTGTTGAATGACACTGATCCCTGAGCTGTCCAATAATAACCCTGATAATACAGATCAATCGTCTCGGAATGTTCAGAATTGGCAAAAAACTCATAGCCGTTGACATACTTGGGGTCGGGTTTAACCCAAGGATTGCTTTCAGCACTGATTAGCTGTCCCCCCGTCTTATCCTCGAAGCCGAAGGCATTGAACACCAGACCGGGCGGCATACAGTAGCCGACAGGACAGGGGTCATAAAGGGTTTTGACCACCGGGTCGTCAGTGTAAGCAGTTCCTTGATTGGTCCAAGACCATATATTTAAAAAACAGGGTTCAAAAGCTGAATATAGCGTTTCCCAAGAGTCCTTTATATTAAATTGCAGTTGCCCGATAAGAGTACGCTGGAGTGGGGCTGTTGTGATTACTTTGCTTGAACCACCGTAAGTACCACTATCAGTATAAGGCGTCATCTGCCCGAACTTCCAACTATAACTTTTGCCGTTGAGACCAACGTCAGTCGTAGACTGCTTGGTAATAACAATTTCTTTGGTATTGCCACTCTCTTTTTGCTTGAACTGCACCTTGAACTCGGTGTCATAGTAAGCGGTTTCATTGAGAGGTTTCCAACCGAGATCGACGGCAGCCATTGTGAAATCGTAGCCGTTGGCCGTCACCCTGACGTCGCTGTGGCTACCAAATTGATCTGTAGACCAAATATGCCAGCTCCACACACGAGTGTTATCTTGATCATATAAGGAGATCACGGCATTGCAATAAACCCCTGAATTGTAAAACCTGATATATTGACCGCTATTGACGAGCGTAACTTGGCTCACACCACCAACCATAAGATCAACCCAATCGAGTTTAGCGGTAAACTTCGACCAATCGTAAGTAGTATCGGCGCCCTTCAGATAATCTTTGATGAAAGTTTTTTCAGGGTCGTAGGGCGTCATTATGGTCTGCACTGCGCCGGTCTCAGAATCAATGATTTTCTTAGGAAAGACAGGAGCAGAGAGAAGGAGTGAGTCCTGAGCGCAATCATCGGCGAAGGAGTAATCGCGCTGCACGCCGTCTTTAAATGTCGGGCCAAAAACCACCGGGAAACAGACATAACCACTACCATCAACAACATAGCAATTGGCAGTATTAAGTATTTTACCGGCGTAGCCAGTGCCGCCATTTGAAAGATTATAAGGCGAGCTTGTGCTTGAATTATAGCTCCTCGATGTCATCTTGAAATCTGTACGATTATACGAATTTGACATATTGGGGATGGTGACAGTGGCCGTGTATGCATTGACAAAGGGGTCATCCGAGGGAGTGGCAGACTGAACTATGGTGACCTTGCTCGCTGACTCCCAAGTGCGGTTGTTATATTTTTGGGTAACTTTGGACGACTCTAACTCAATCTTCACTTTCTTGTCAGGGTCGCCTTGGCGAGTGACAAGCTTATAAGACTTGACATTCAACTTGATTTCGCCACCGTAATAATCCAAGGGCCGGCAGTCGGTCGAATCAATTTCGATAACGTAATCGATCTTAATCGACGATGTCGACACTTTATATGTATATGCCTTGCCGGGCTCCCATTTGACACCGGCAAGCGAGGCCCTGAGCTTGCGTTTGAAACCGCCTTCATAGTCCTGGTAATCAATGCACAGCTCGGCATCGTCAGGAGCAGTCTGGGGGATGACAAAAAAAGCTTTGCCCGGCGGGGTTATGTCCATCTCGTAACTCAGCCCGACATAACTTTTGTTAATCTCCATATTATAGGAAACCTTGTCACTGAGGGCAGTCCACTCGCCTTTGTCAAGATTATAGCGACCCCGGCTATAAACGTTGGTAATCTCCATGCTGTTAACACTGCCTCGATAGAATGATCCGCAGGACGTGCCTGACGAGTAATATTTCGGGGTGGCGTCGGTAACAAATTGGATTGACGCGAGCGGATGAGTGAATTTCATCTCTACGGGCCGGTAGTAATTGCCGGCGAGCTCGCCCGACGAGCCGACCAGTATGTCTTTCTGATTTGCAACGTCGGTGGTGACGGTGAAATCGAGCGTCGGGTCGCCTTTGGCAGAGGAGGCATTGGGTTTGCCTTCGTCGCGAGGCATCACGCCGTAGAAGCGCAGCTTGTATTTACCCCCGGGCCAGATGTATTCTTTAGGAGGCGTAATCGTCGAGCCCGAAATGGTGAATTGATCATTGTAGGCAAAATTGGGCCGCTGCTCACCGTTCCAGCCGTCAGCCGCCTTATATTTATAAGCAAAGAGCCCGAAAGAGCTCCAGCTCGAAGTCAGTTTGCCACGCGATTGCACCTCAGTCTCAGGCACGGCAGAGGGGATGTCTTCGGCATAGACCTCGAGACAGAGTGAGTCGCAGCCGTCGTCAGACTCCAGAGCGATGACATCGACAAGCTCGGGACCGGCACCACTGCGAGACGCAACGCTGTCGGCCGCCAGAAACTGAGGCGATGAAAAGGTGATCTGCACAGGGTCTGAGTCAAAATCGCGGCCAAAATCATCGGCGCACGCCGCGACGACAGCCACGAAAGCGAGCGAGAGAACAGCCGGGAGAAAGTGTCTTGCTATTGTCATAGGACTGATGGTGGTTGGATGGAGTGGTGGAAAGAAATGAAGGGGGAGGCTGCGCCAAGGCCGGATGTCGCATCGTCGTTGACACAGCCCCCCGCTTCGGGTGTTTGGAGAAAAATTTATTTAACGTGCGTAATTCAGAGTCAATCAAACGTTCATTGACGGAGACTGAGGAGTGGTTGTCCACTCGGTCACCGTGACAGTGAAGCGGATGGGAGTGTCGATTACAGAGTCGCCGGGGTTGGGAGCATCGTCGCCCTTGCCGCCTGGGTTCTGCTCGTCGTCGTCGCCATCGTCATTAGAGGGGTCGTCATCGTTTTTGGGATGATCGGGGTCGTTTTTGTCACCGGGCTCTCCGGGGTCAAACTTGTTGTCGCCGCCTGATGCCGGAGCTACGAAGCCGGCGCCACTGGCGAAGTCGAGAGTATAGATATACTTCTTGCCGGCCTCCCACTTGGTGTCGATCGGCACAGCGACCCAGCCGTAAGCGTCAAGGTCAGCGTCTTTGGGGAAGAGGAGTTTGCCGTCGGCATCCTTAAGGTTGAGCTTGACGGCGATATAGGCTCCGCCTTTGGCATTTTGCTCATCTTTGGTATCCCAGGCGGTCAGCTGCTGAGGCACGAGCATAGCTGTGCCTGCATCGCCCATGATCGAGGTCTCGCCAGTTGTGGTCTGAAGCACGACGGGCTCGTCGTAGGTCACCTTGTAAGATCCCTGGGTCTTGCCGGTGGTGTCCCAACCGGCGGCCATATCATAGTCGGCAGCGTTATAGGCGCCCACGATCTTGACGCCGGCGATGGTAAACTTGTTGAAGCCTGCATTCTTGGCCTTGATCTCAACCTGGGTGAGGGCGTGATTGAAGGTAAGAGCGACGCCTGACTTCTCGTTGACCTTCTTGGTGCCGGTAGCGGTAGCGTGGATGAAGTCGACCTGCTTGGCCACGTCATAGCGCGGAGCAAAACCGGCGAGCGTCAGGCCGCCGTTGGTGAGGGCGAGAGTGCCGTTGACGACACCGCCGTTAGCGGTCGTGGCGGGAGCGTAGGCGACAAACGAGATCTCTTTGTTCTCGTCCTCGGGCCAGAAGTGATTGGTCTTAGACATAAAGAAGCCCTCGACCTTGAGGAAGCTCTCTTCGCTGAAGTCATCATAGATGTCGGCGCCATCGTAAGCCGAAGCATAGAACGACTCAAGATTGGCAGCAGTTGTCTCGGTTGCGCGCGAAGCAGTTTCGGCACGGAAATCGATAGCACGGCCGCGGTTGACGTCCTTAACCTGGTCATCAGAGCAGGAAGCCAACACCAGAGCAGCAGCCGAAGTCAATAACACGATTTTTTTCATGATGCTGAGTTTTTAAGAAATTAGTAAACGATTAAAAATTAATAATTTGTTATTTTACATTCATTATATTATAAGGTGATTACATCGGCAGGAGCTGAGTGACGTCAGACCAGCCGCCGATGTCGACCGTGAAGCCACCACTGCCGCTGACGGCCTGAGGCAACTCGAGGCCTGAGATGGTAATGGTCTGCGGACCGTCGGGCGAGAGCGAGTGGACGTGGCCGGTGACGTCGAAAGAGTGATACCAACGGGTGCCGTCGGTGAGGACGGCGTAGACGGTGAGCTGATGGAGAGTCTCGTCGCTGCCGTCGGCGCGGGTGCGGGTGCGTGAGCGACCGCAGTGGCCAAAGGAGTGGAGAGTGCCCGACAGTGTTGTAGGCGAAGAGGTCAGCAGCTCAAAGGTCATCGTAACATTCTCGCTTGACACTGAGCCGTCGTGAGGAAAGAGCGAGCCGGCCATGCCCGAGAGCGATGCG
Source organism: uncultured Bacteroides sp. (assembly GCA_964423485.1). Taxonomy (GTDB): domain Bacteria; phylum Bacteroidota; class Bacteroidia; order Bacteroidales; family Muribaculaceae; genus CAG-873. The sequence continues at coordinate 3,646 of CAYRFB010000087.1, read as the reverse complement.
CTGAGCGAGAGCACGCCGTCGAGGTTAGTGACGTCGGTGACATTGACCGTATAATGGCAGATGGCGTCGGCCGGCATCAGCGACAGCGAGCTGCGCGATGTCAGATCGTCGACGACGAGAGCATCCTCGCGGGCTATCCAGAGCGAGGCGGCGGCCGTAGTCATGCGCTCGTCTTCTGCACCGGGAGCACGGGGCACATCGGCAGCCATCACCGACAGACCGTTGAGCTCGTAAGCGTCGCGTAGGCGCAGCTCGAAGGTGTAGAGGTCGCCGGTGTTGTAGGGGAGGATGTTGTCAGTGTTGGAGTTGAAGGCGATGGCTGTGTATGTGCCGACGGGCACCTTGACGCGTCCACCCGAGCGGCCTTTGAATTCATATCTCAGGGGCTCGCCTCCGTCGTCGGGAAAGAGATAGAGTATCATCGACTCGGGGTCGGCATCGGGGTGGAGGCTCCAGTCAAAGCTGACATCGAGCGGGCAGCGACCGTGGCCGACCTTGTCATAGCTGAGCTCCTGCTGGGGCTGGCACGACTGAAGCAGCGAGACTGACGCGACGCAAAGCATCGCAGCGAGCGCGACGAGGGAGGCTCTGATGGCGGCGATCATTTGTTACCTCCTTTCGAAAAGATCCACACCAAAGCGATCTCGGCCTTGGTCGGGCCAAAGTAATGGCGCGTCATGGTCGACTGCCAGACGTTGAGGCCGTCGGTACGGTGATATTTCTGATAGCGGCCGGTGAGATAACCGGCGCCGAGGGCAAAGTCGAGAGCAAAGCGTGAGCTTAATCTTAGAGTGTAGCCTACCATAAGGCCGCCTCCGACTGTAGGATGATCGAAGAAACTTGTGGCCGAGCCGCCTGACAGGTAGCCGGTAGTGGCCAACTTCACGTCGTAGCGCAGGATCTGGCCGTAAAGGCCGATATACCAGCCTGAGTGGAGAGCCCGAGAGCGGTGGCCGAGATATTTCTTGGTGTAGAGCTCCCCACCCTGCCAGCGCCAGATGCGGCGGCTGTCAGTGCGCCCCCACCAGGCGTAGAACGCATCGCCACCGACCGTCCAGCCGCGACCGAGATTGAACTCCACACCAAGGTCGGGCACTGTCAGAGCATCAAAAAGCAGATTGCTGCGGAGCGCCAAAACCGGGCGGCGCGCGGCGGCAACGCTGTCGGCCGACACCTGCGAGCGAGCTGAGACGGGGAGAGCCGCCGTCAGCAATATCATCATGACAGCAGCAATCAAGGCAAGCGATCGGCGGGATATGTCAAACTTAGTAATCAAAGGTGATAGCTCGTTTTTGAGTTTTACGATAGCAAATTTAAGGTTAGCAGACAGACAAAGGTGCGAAACGGGCGTTACAAAACATTACATCGGCCAAATGTAATGCGTAACGGCCGTGAAACGTGTTGGGCGATTGGACGTTTCGTTGTAACTTTGCCGCATGAAACATTTACTTGCAATATCACTCGTTTCGGCCCTCATCGCCACAACGGCGGTGAGCTGCCGCCGCACGCCTGAGGGCGCCGCCCACAAATGGGCGAGCATCAACGCCGAATTTGACAGTCTGACCAACTTAGCCGAACGGAATCTTTTTGGCACGTTTGAAGAGAAGGACGATGTGGTCCGGCTAATGGATTCGATCTCGTCGCTGCAAAGCGGACGCAAGGCTCTGGAGGCGCAAATACAGAAAACCTATTGGGACTGTTACACCAAAATCTGTAACGGCAGCTATGAGGAGGCGGCCATAGAGCTTAAACGAGGTCACCAACTGGCCGACTCGCTCGCAGACGAATATGCGCAGCACAGGTTTCTGGACATAGAGTATATCTTTTTCAACAACAAAGACGATGAGACGCTGCGCAACCTGTTGGATAACCTCGACTACTATAATAAAATAGGAGACTGGGGCCAGCAGGGCAATATGGCGATGTTCATTTCCAATAACCTGCAATATCCCGACCCATCGATACCCGAGCTCAGCATACGCTACCTCGAGATGGCCGATTCGCTGTTTGCGCTCGCCGGCCTTGACAGCCGACGCGAGGGCATGCGCATCAATAAGCTCAACCTGATGTATAAGCTCGACAAAATGGATGAGGCGCAAGTGGAGTATGAAAATTTGCTTGCTGACGCTAAGAGCACGGGAGATCTCGGCCTCCAGGAAATGTTGCTGCGCAACCACAACTATTTTTGCAATGACAGCGCGTCGCTCTTGGAGGGCTATGAATTGGTCAAGTCGATTGAACAAACTGACACGTTTGTGATCGGTCCGGCAGCAATGAGAGGCATCTACGAGGCTCTGTTATGCCTTTACTCATTGAAACACAACGATTTAAATGGGGGGGGGTATTTTGCAGCCTTGTGTGAGAAGCACTTGGGAGAGATCTATGACGATGACATCATCATCACTGAGTATGAAGCCTTGGCCGACTACTACTCGCTGACGGGCAACAACGATAAGGCGCTTGAGTACTTGAAGAAATATGTCGAGACCCAAAGAAGGATCGACGAAGATCAGAACGCCGGCGAAAAGGTGTATATGGAGCGGCTCAACACCATGCACCGTCACGAAATGGAGGTCGACGCCGAGCGGCGGATGATGAAACAGCGGCAGATGATGATAATATTGATTTGCACGGCAATCATAATCGTGCTGCTTATCGCAGTGAGCCGATGGCGCAACCGACAGAAGTTAAAGACCCTGCAGATGAAACTTGACGCCGAGCGCAACGAGCGCAAGATACTGGCGATGTCGATGCACAACGAGGAGACTGAAAAGCTGCTCGACTATGTGAGGACCGAGACTGAGCGCATGAGTCACAACGAAAGCATCAATGGCAAAGATCTCGCTCAGCTTAAAACAAATCTGAAGCTCCACATTGCCGGCAAAAATGAGATGGAAACTTTTGAAGAGGCGTTTGCCAAGGTCAGCCCTGAGTTTGCCAGCAGGCTGCTGGCGATTGTGCCAAGCCTGACGCAATCAAACATCCGGCTATGCACATATATCTATATGGGGCTCACGGGTCAGGAGATCGCCAACCTGATGCACATCACTGACAATGGGCTGAGAGTGGCGCGATTCAGGCTGAGACAGAAATTCGGGCTGTCGAAAAAAGATTCGTTTGAAGAATTCCTGCGCAACATAGCCAATAACAGACCTACGTCTGCATCGTCAACGCGCAGCGACGAGGGTCGATGACAGGACGAGCACGCAGCCGATGGCGGCCAGGATCATCCACACTATGCGGTAACGGTTAAACCTGAGGCGCGCGTCGGTTTTGGCGCTGAGCGGAGCGTCAGAGTTTTTCACGCCTATATATTTGAATGCTCCATAAATGCACACTAAGCAACCGATGATGATTATGGCGATGCCTGTATAGATAAGAATATTGACCATAGCGATTTTTTATTAATTATAGTTATAACAAACCGCGACGGCTTATGTTCTGCGGCGTTTTGAAGAGCTTTTCGATATTATTTTTTGATTTTTGTGCAAAAAATTTGTGAGTTCCGAAAACATTGCCTACCTTTGCACCACGTTAGCCAAAGGCCTAACCGGAAGGAGAGGTGGGTGAGTGGCTGAAACCACCGGTTTGCTAAACCGACGACGGGAGCAATCCTGTCCACGAGTTCGAATCTCGTCCTCTCCGC
>CAYRFB010000086.1:0-8565 GCA_964423485.1 uncultured Bacteroides sp. | reverse complement strand
ACCACCGTTGGCGAAGGCACATGCGTGATCACCGCCTCGACCCTCGACGGCTCAGGCCTCACAGCCCAATGTACTGTCGTCACCAGCCTCGCCGGAATCTCTGACGTGCTCGCAGACACCGCCGACACCGCCGACGTCTACACCACCTCAGGCCTCCTGATCAAGCGCGACTGCAGCCTCGACGACCTCCGCCAGCTCACACCCGGCTTCTACATCCTCCGCCAAGGCGCGACCGTCAAGAAAGTCTACCTCTCCCCCACGCGCTAACCGCAAACTAAAATCCCACACGCCCACAAATAGCGGAATCCCCATCCCACCGGATTCCGCTATTTTTTTCGTAACTTTGCATTGCAATTCTAATTTGAAACCATTATGAAAATCGCTATAATCGCGGCAATGTCAAAGGAACTTGCCTTGCTGCTCCCGCTTATCGACTCACACTCAACCGTTACAGCCAACGGCATGACCTTCCATCGAGGCCGCGTCGGCAAACACGAAGTCATCGCCACCGAGTGTGGCATCGGCAAGGTCAATGCCGCAGTCGGCGCCCTGACGCTAATCGAATGTTTCCACCCCGACATCGTCATCAACACTGGCGTGGCCGGTGGCACTGGCGCAGGCGCTGCGATCCTCGATGTCGTTGTGGCCGACGCCGTTGCTTACCACGACGTGTGGTGCGGTCCCGGCACCGTTCCGGGTCAGGCAGCCTCGTGCCCCGCAAAATTCGAGTGTCCCCTCCCCGATTCGATATTCGACGGCATGGACATCAAGCGCGGACTCGTCGCCTCGGGCGACATATTCGTGAGCAAGCGCGAGGAGGTCGACAAGATCCTCTCCGTCTGGCCCGAGGCAATGGCTGTCGATATGGAGTCGGCTGCAATCGCTCAGGTCTGCCACCTCAAGTCGGTGCCCTTTGTCTGCATCCGCGTGATCAGCGACACACCCGGAAGCGCCGACAACATCGCCCAATATGAAAACTTCTGGTCCGACGCCCCGGCCCACACCTTCGCCACCCTCACCACACTGCTCGAAAGGCTCTGATGAAAGACATTAAGCCACTGAAAGGCAAACATTATATCGAGGAACTCGTCGCTCAGGGCGAGCACCAGGAGCAGGACTTCAAATTCCTGATTTCTGACGCCCGAAAGATCGCACGCTCGATCTCAGCCTTCGCCAACCGTGGCGGGGGTCGCCTGCTCATTGGCGTAAAAGACAACGGCGCCCTCGCCGGCGTCCGCAACGAAGAAGACATCTATGTCGTCGAGCAAGCCGCCCAGCGCTACTGCAACCCGCCACAGCAGGTCGAGTTCACCGCCTTCAACGTCGGCTCAGGCACCCTCATCATCCGCGCATCCATCTCCCGCGCCGACCGCCGCCCCGTCTTTGCCCAGGACTCCGACCAAAAATGGAAAGCCTACTACCGCGTTGCCGACGAAAACATCGTCGCCCATCCGCTTATGGTCAAAGCCTGGCAGATGCGCGAATCGTCACAGTCGCTCTTCACCCTCAGCTCTGCCGAAAGCTCCCTCCTCCAGATGCTTGACTCAAGCGACCAACCGCTCTCGGCCCGCGACATCGCCCTCGGGCTCCACATCACCTCTGCCGCCGCCGAAAACATCATCGTCCGCCTCGCCTCGCTCGGCATAGTCGAATTTGACTACATCGGCCACGGCACATTCAAGATTATCCGCGCCCGCGACTGAACAACAGCCATGTGGATCATCCTCGCCTTCATCTCAGCCGCCCTGCTCGGATTATATGACGCGAGCAAGAAAAGTTCGCTCCGCGACAACGCCGTCATCCCCATCCTATTCCTCAACACCCTATTCTGCGCCGCGCTCCTGGTGCCCTTCATTGTCCTCTCCCATACCGGCCACCTCACCCACGACTCCCACTTCTACGTCCCGCCCATCACTGCCGCCCAACATCGTCTGATCATCCTCAAATCGGCAATTGTCCTGTCATCGTGGCTCTTAGGATATTTCGCAATCAAACATCTGCCCCTGACCATCGTCGGCTCGGTCAACGCCACGCGCCCCGTGCTCACCATCGTCGGCGCACTCCTTGTCTTCGGCGAAGAGCTCAACGCCTGGCAGTGGGCCGGTGTCGGCTTCGGCCTGCTGTCATTCTACCTTATGAGCCGCAGCGGCAGCAAAGAAGGCATCCGCTTCACCCACAGCCTCTGGATCTATCTTCTCGTCGGAGCTGCCATCTTGGGAGCCGCCAGCGGCCTCTATGACAAACACCTTATGTCGCCCACCGACCACGGAGGCGCCGGCCTCAACCGCATGGCCGTGCAAGGATGGTATAACATCTACCAATGCCTTATGATGGGCGCCATGCTCATCCTCATCTGGTGGCCGGTTCGACGCAAGTCGACCCCCTTCCGCTGGCGACACTCCATCATCCTGATCAGCATCTTCCTTACCGTCGCCGACTTCGTCTACTTCTATGCCCTCACCGACCCCGACGCCATGATCTCAGTTGTCTCTATGGTTCGCCGCGGCAGCGTCCTCGTCTCCTTTGCCATCGGCGCCCTCATCTTCAAAGAAAAAAACCTCCGGTCCAAAGCCATCGACCTCATCTTCGTCCTCATCTCCATGATCTGCCTCTGGATCGGCAGCAACTAACCCCCCTTGTCACTTGTAACTAGTACTTTGTACTTAAAAAATCACCTTGTCACTTGTACTTAGTACTTACCTTGTCACTCATACCTCGTACTTAAAAAAACCTCGTAACTTGTCACTCGTACCTCGTACATAATTATTATTTTTGCATTGTGAAAAAAATATTACTCATAAGCATTGCCCTATCGCTCGAGCTGCTCGCTGCCTCTTGCAGCGGTGACAAGCGAGTTGACGCCGCGCTTCAGTCAGCCGACCGCCTCATCTTTGAGGCGCCCGACTCCGCTGCAGCCATGCTCTGCGATCTCGACCTCGCCGAGGCCTCCCGCGGCCAGCGCGCCCGCCACGCCCTCCTGCTCACCAAGGCCCGCGACAAAGCCTACATCGATATCCCCGACGATTCCCTCATAAAAATCGCTGCCGACTATTACCGCGGACGCGGCGACAGCCTCGAAGTCCAGAGCCTCTATTATCTCGGCACAATCCTCAATCGCCAATGTCTCTATCCCGAGTCGTTGATATCCCTTATGGAGGCATCTGATCGCACCAAAGCCATCGGCGATTACTTCTACCTCGCTATGGCTTATCGTGAGCAAGTCGCAGTCTACACCAAGCTCCTTGAGTTTGACCGGGCTGCCAGCCTCGGCGAGAAAGCAGTCGAGGCCTTTAATCGCGCCCACCGCCCCCTCCACGCTGCTTGGGCGAGAGTCTATATCCCTCAGTCATTAGCCTACTCCGGCGAAATTGATGCCGCCAGCGACTCAATTAAGGCTCTGGAGACTGATAGCCTCATCCAGTCAGAACAATACCTCCGCCAGGACTTCCTCTATATCGCTACAAATGTTTGTTACAAATCTGGTGAATTTGAGCAGTCTGAGAATTATTTTGACGCCTATCTCCGGGCGGGTGGTGCTCCTCCGTCAAAAATGCTCTCGCAGATGGCTAAACTCTCTCTGTCAAAAGGAGATAAAGATAAAGCCCGACTCTATTATGATCTTGCCGTTAGCTCTCGTCAGGATAAGGCTGATAGCCTTGCGGCTGGGTGGGTCTATGCCAAACTTTTGGCAAGCGGTGGCGATTACCGGAACGCATTCCTGCTTCAGGAGGATCTGCATTATGCCGTCGACCGGCAAGCTAACAGCCTGATCGCTCACCCCTATACTGCCTTGCTTAATGACTACTTCTGCTCTGAAGCAAATCAACAGGCATCCCTGCGAGAGAAAGCCGAGCTAAAAACCATGATCACAATACTTATAGCCTTACTTCTGTCAGGTGTTATGATTGCATTAATCGTCTATTACCGGCACACTTTAAGCCGAAAAGCCGCCGAAAGAGCCGCCTTGCTTAACGATATCAGGCGCACTGAGTCTCAGGTCAGTTTGCTGTTGGACAAACAGAAAGCACTGTCGTCAGAAAAAGCATTCTCAATGTCGCTCCTCAACTCTATCTGCGAGGCGCGCATAGCTATGCTATCTACAGGTGACGCTATGCAACGCTTCGGCAAAAACATTTCCGAAATCATCATCAATCTTACCTCTCCTAAGAATATGTCAGCTATGGAAGAGCTTATTGACAGCTCAACCGACAATCTAATGAGCCGCTTTATAGCTAAAGTGCCTGGTGTAACCGCCAAGGAACGGATAGTGGCAGTCTTTGTGTTTTTAGGATTTTCCAATTCATCGATTGCCTCGATCATGCAGTATAAATCAACGACCAATGTCCGCCAATTGCGACATAAGATCAAAGGACGTATTTTGTCCAACCCAACAGACGATAGCAAACTATTTTTATCATATTTCGACACCCCCGCAAATAAATAACTAAGAATCAAGCAGTTATTTTCTATCATTCGAAACCACCTAATTTGCAGCGACTTAGACATAAATAACGCCAAGCTAACGCAAATAATAAAAACAAAGACTGCAATTCACTGATATTTAAAATGTTACAAAACCTCAACTTACGCCAATATAACGCCTGATTTTTTGGAAAAGGCTGTTGCTCCATCGTAACTTTGCGGTCATAAGACAACCAATTAAAATCAAAATCTTATGACCGCACAAATCCTAAAAAGACTCTTCGTTTCGATCCTGATTGTAGTATTAGGAGCAGGTATCGGCTATGCAGACGGCACCCCGGATGAAACTCCAATTATACTAACGCCAATCAAAAATACTGACGGCCCGCATGTACCTAAATCTCCCTCCGTCCTTCGGCTGTCGGCATATTACGATGGCGATGCCGTAGTCATTACCTCTAATGTCGATATGATCGCCCAGGTATCGATTTTTGATACGGCTTCGGGTCAATCCTATTATAATAGTGTAGTGGCAATCGCGCCCCAGTGCCGCTGCCAGGTCGTCCCCGACACTTCAGGTATGCTTACTCTTCAAATAACCGTCGGCGATACCACCTTCGAGGGCACATTCAGCCTTAGATAACTCCATTCAGAAATTATTCCTATTGCTAATTCTATAAATATCACATTATGAAATTTGTCATTCCAAAATTGTCTGTAATTTTTATTGCAGCCAGTCTTTTCTCTTCTTGCGAGCAGGAGGAAGATTTGTACTCATCTTTCCCAGTAAACAATGAACAAACAGCAGCTTCGTCTTTCCAGATTCCGGTTGACTCCGCTTTGGCAACACTTTATAATTTTATGGCCGACGCAGATTGTAACGGGAGTCGGTCAAATTCATCCCGTAAAGTCGTTGAGGTTACGACAGTTCATACTGCTAAGGTATTAAGCAGATCTAATAATATTCCCGCTGATTGTGATAATCTTCTATATATAGCCAACTTTGAAGATGAGCAAGGTTATGCTATTTTAGCTGCTGATAAGAGAATTGGCGAGAAGGTTATTGCGATAACCGACAAAGGTTCACTTAATGCCAATCAAATAAACTCTAATTCCAATTATCAGACAGAAGATTCGGTAAGACCTTTTTTCAAAGATTATCCGGCTACCGGCCCTGGTTTTTTTACGCTTCCAGAGTACGGAGACGAGCTATTTATGAATCCAAACACTGTTAATTTGGAAGTCGAGGGTGAAGGGGTCTTAGTCGGAAGTTATAACGATGACGATGAAGGGGAATCTATTCGCCCTGGTGGCCCAATATTTCCCTCTTCAACTCAACTCCCTGCATCTCTTTGCATTGACTATGCATTGAGTGAGATCAACAATTTTGATGACGACGATTCGAATGACAATGGCATTCGGGAAATAATCACTGACTGGGACTATGATTCTACGGGGAATAATTTCCCACGCAGCAGGACAGAAGTGGCCTATTCGAGCTGGCGTACTCTTGCAAGTTCTCCTAATCTTTTGGAACAATATGTAAATTGGCATCAGAGTACTCCATTTAATGATATGTGTCCTTCCAGAAGGAAATGGATCGTTGTGGGTCACAAAAGAACAGCTAAAGCGGGTTGTTTCCCTTTATCCATTGCTAAAGTTTTTACTCATTTAGAGTATCCTAACACTTATACTTATAATGGATATACAGTCAGTTGGGCTGGCCTAAAAAGTAGCAAGTATCTTAGTCTAATCGACAAAACTTCTGCTGCAGCATTGTTAAGAGGGATTGGATCTGGTTGTGACAGTTGGTATTTTTATGGAGGCACCTTCACATTCCCCTGGAAAGGTACAGCATATATGAGATCTATGGGTCTAAAAAACGCTCATAGCTATGCATACAAGTATGAAAGAGTGACAAGTATGATTGATGACAACAAGCCATTGCTAATTTATGCTATGCCAAAGTTAAGATTAGACAAGAGCCATTGTTGGAACATTGATGGATATAAAGAGAAGGAACGTACAGTCAGGAGAAGAGTGTATATGGCTGATTCTCTGATAAGTGAAACGTATCACGATGAAAAGAGCAAGATGATCCATTGCGATTTTGGCTGGGGCGGAGAACAAAACGGATATTATGTTTCGGGAGTATTTAAACTGAACGATTATGCATCAGAAAAAGACTCGCCCAATAACCCTGAAAATAAAACCAACTATGACAATTACCTATATATCGTTATGTATTAAACCGATACAGCGTAGTTGGCTTGCGCTATTAATGGCTATAGCCCTCCCGGTATGCTTGACTTCGTGTTTCGAACATAATAATCGAGGGCTTCCATCCGCTGTATATTTTTCCGCAGAAGGCGGCTCTAAAATCATTAATGGAACCACCCCAATGACTCATTTTGAAATCATTCACGATAAAAGCGGAGAAGTATTGGCATACTCTCAAATGAATGACATTGACACCGAAACTGATACTTACAGCTCGCTTTCGGCCTCTTACGGTTGGATTGAAGTCAGACAGGAGTATCGCTCAACTCAGCTTGAAATAACAGTTTTACCCTTAGAGGATAACAAAGATCGTAAAGTCGTCATAGAGGGATACTACGGACCTGAATATGCTAAAATAACCGTTATTCAAAAAGGCGAAAAGTGAGTCAACACCTTCAAACCAATAAATAAACTTGCCTTTAAAAATCAAGCAGGAGATAAACACTTATCATTGGTGTCTATCTCCTGCTTTCATAGTTACCCGCACAAGCTCATATTTTGGTCCGAAATACAAAGCCAAGACTGTCCGAAAATGTAATGACGTCGCTTAGCGACACAGCATAACCAATTAACAATAAACCAAACATCGCAAAGCGACCTTCCAACAATCTCTGATAGCTATTGCACCGCAGGTGATGACGCCTTTTTTTCTATAAATCCGCATAACCCATTATCGAAAAAAGTATTACATTTGCATAATGGAAAAGGAATATAAGCCGGAGGATAGGTCCATTAAGTAAACCATTCCCTTTCGAATTATTTTTAAACTTTAAGATTAGAAAATTAGAATTATGAGTTTAAATTTTATCGCATTGAAAAGATCATAGCCCTGTTGTCATGCTGCGTATGGCTCATGAGCTCGTGCACAGAGAGCGAAAAGGTATTTGTGGCTGAAGTTAAGACCATCAATGAACCCAAGCAATCAACAGATATTGACTTAGAAAAAGTTGAGACTGACGAGGTATACTCTTTATTTTTTTCAGTATATGATTCACTGTTGATTTCATCGCGTCCAAACGCAAAGGATTGTTTTTTTGATGTTGCCAATATTAAAAATGATGAGTTATTAGGCTCATTTTTACATTGTGGCCAAGGCCCGTCAGAGTATCTCGGTCTTAATCCTGTTAGGCGTATTGAGAAAAAAGGTGATGATCTGGTCACTCTTACTTACGAACCCACGAAGCGCGAGTTAATAGAATGGAATATTACAAAATCAATCGAGTCCGGCAAGGATTCGGTGCTGGTTATTGGAATCTATAAGAATCCAGGGGATTATGGATCGTTCTATAATGGCATATACAAAATAGGAAATTCAAAATATTTAGGCTATACTTCAGCAGCTATAGATATTGTAAATGAAGGCCCGGATCTTTTACCCACATTCTGGATCTTCGATGGATGTGAGAATGCTCCCGAACGCAGCATATCAATCGTGAAAAAACTTATCCCTAATAAAAAAAGCAAAATGGATCCGCAATTATTTTTTAATGCCCACTGGAGCCTTAAGCCCGATAATTCAAAGATCATCACTGCTATGTGTTGGCTTAAACAAATCAATATTATCGACCTGGAGAGCAATGAAGTAAACTCTTACAGAGTCAAGGGTTCTCCAAGTGAAGATATTTTTTACACCAACATGGAAGACATTGATTTCTATTATCACGATGTTGCATGCAATGATAACGTGATATATGCGTTATATTTTGGCGATGCCAATGAGAGTTTTGGCGATGTGATGGGCTGTTATTGGCTGCACGAATATGATTGGGACGGCAATTTGAAAAACAAATATAAGCTATCGACACCGATATTTAAACTGTGGCTTGACCCGTCATCAGACACTCTTTACGGCTATTCAGAGCC
>CAYRFB010000085.1:0-8577 GCA_964423485.1 uncultured Bacteroides sp. | reverse complement strand
ATCCATTATAAATCGTTTAGTTAACATACAACTAAAAAAAATGCCACTTTGTTCGATAATCAACATTTGTTGAGAGTTTTTATTTTTATTTCCTGTAACTTTGCTGCCGATTCTGATTGCAGGTTTTCGGATCTTAATTAGTTGAGGTATGAACAGACAAAACATAAACAAAAATTTACAGGAGCGAGAAAATATCAATAAACTCTATAATGCGCCGAGATACCGACGGTTGAAATTTGCGACCTTGGCGGTTATTGCAGTTGCAATTATCCTGCTCCTGACTTTGGCTTTCTGGATGGATGATATCCCGCCCAAAGTCCAGCTGATTATGCGCGGATGTGCAGGATTGTGCGCGATAATATTTGTTGTGCTTTTCGGGGTCTTGGCTTATCGCGTCAACAAGCATTACATTAATAATCGGTGGTAAGCTTTTTTTATATCAGAAATACAATCTTAAAAATAAATCAATATGAAAGAAAAAGTAATTTGTTTTTTAACGGTGCTGATGCTTATTTTGGTGGCTTGTGGCGGCGAAGATGAGCCGTCACCCTTCAACGAAGGCAGTCCCCGCGACTGGGCGTTTGAAAAAAATCAGGTTGAATTCTATATTAACGGCGTTGAGCATACCTCGGTGTCGGAAATTACCGTAAGATCCTTGCAGTTAGAAGACTGCGGCAAAATCGACGCCTTCCCTTGGTATGATGTGACTCTAAAGGTCAAGGGACTTCTGAAAAAGAATAAAATTTTTAGCATCCAAGTCCTTGCCGACATTGACCGCTTTGAAGGAACTACGGTCTATAACGGTGTCGAATATGACGTTACCGGCGAGTATACCGGCAACCCCTTTGAGCATTACAAAGATATGGGTATAAAAGTATATCTCCAAGAGAAGTGAGAGGCCAGATGAAGCGCTTGACTCTAACGGCGGCATCAGCACTTGCTTTCACCATCTTGTCGGCTCAAGCGCCGGCCGACACGGTCGCTAACCGCACTCTCGACGAGCTGATCGTGACGGCCACCGGTGCTCACCGCAATCTGAAAGCGGCCGAGATGGGGCGACACGTGATAGGTAAGGAAGCCATTATGAAGCTGCCGGTGCTTTTCGGCGAGCCCGATGTGGTCAAGGCTTTGCAGACCCTTCCAGGTGTTTCGCAGGGCGTTGAGGGGTTCACTGGGCTATATGTCCACGGCGGTGACAATGACCAGAATCTCTTCCTCTACAACGGGCTGCCGCTCTATCACGTCAGCCATCTTGGGGGCATCTTCTCATCGTTCAATGTCTCGACGATACGCAATGTCGACTTCTTCAAGTCGGCATTCCCGGCGAGATATGGCGGCCGCATCTCGAGTATCACCAACATCAATATGATGTATCCTGATTTTGATAAGTTCACAGGCAAGTTTACCATTGGACTGTTGGCTGCTAACGGCTATATATCCGGGCCAATAGTTAAAGACAAATTGGCTTTCAGTGCGGCAGTCAGGCGCTCATGGATCGATGTCGTCGGTTTGCCCGCGTTGGCTGTGGTCAACGCTGTGCAGAAAAAGAACGGCAAGAAAACCATCGCAGGCTATAATTTCACTGACTTCAACGCGCGGGTTGACTGGAGGCTCGGTGCCGGCAAGGTCTATGCGATCGGATATTATGGCCACGACTATCTGAAGTTCGGCGACCGACAGTTTGAGTCGACCAATGAGTCATATGTTGTCAATCCCGACGGATCAATCTCCTCATCGACCCCCGGCGATGATCAGACCCGTTTTTTTGACGAGAACACCAACCGGCTCTCTTGGGGCAACTGGGGTGCATCGCTCAACGCTGATTACCCCTTGGGCAAGGGATATCTCAACACCGTCGCCTACTACACGAAATACTCATCGCATTACCGTCAGATGAGCGAGCATCAGAGCGACCTTGACGATGTCGAGACCTATGGCTACACGCTCAACACTACCCGTAACTCCATCGCCGACATTGGCGTTAACACGCAATATATGCAGCAGTTCGAGCAGCTTTATCTCCTGAAAGCCGGTGTCGGGTATGTGCATCACGACTATCATCCCGAGGGGCTGCTCAATGAATATGCTGACGCCGACCGTCGGTGGAGCGACAACAATCACAATCCTTCAGTCAAGTCAAACGAGGTCTTCGCTTACCTGGACAACCTGTTCAATTTCGGAGAGCGGGCGTCGCTGGATGTGGGGTTGAGATTTGTTGACCATCATATTCAGGGACAATCTTTCCCGCGTCTCGAACCGCGAGCGTCAGTAAGAGTTAACGTCACTGATGATTACAGCGTGAAAGCGTCTTACGTACGCATCAATCAGTATGTGCAGCAGGTGTCGAGCAACTACATCAATCTTCCGACTGACTTATGGCAGCCGGTCGGCAAAGGCGACAGCCCCTTAGGCAGCGATCAATATTCGGTCGGACTGTATGGCAACCTGCCCCGCGGCATATATTTCTCTGTTGAGTGTTGGTATAAGACTATGCGTAACCTTGTGGAGTATCGCGAAGGCATATCATCGCTCAATCCGGGGCTGACGTGGGACGAGAAGACCACCACAGGCAAGGGCTGGGCCTACGGCGTGGACCTGAGCGTCACAAAAGAACTCGGTCGAGTCACGGGCACTGTCAGCTACGGCCTGATGTGGAACTGGCGAAAGTTTGCCGACCTCAATGGCGGCCTGAAGTTCCCCGCTAAGTTTGACAACCGCAACAAGATCAACATCAACGCCACTTACAAGCTCAACGACCGCATAGAGTTCAACGCCGGGTGGACTTATATGACCGGCAACCGTCTGACCTTGTCGCTCTACAATTATGACGAGCCGGGCGACAATTTCCCCGATGCGCCCTCGGTCGGGATCGGATCTTCGGGCATGGACTGGGAGCAGGCATCGGGTCTGGACTACTATTCGGGGCGAAACAACGTCCGCTTCCCGGCTTATCACCGGCTCGATCTCGGCATGAGCATCTACAAGCAGCTTAAGGGAGGCCGTCGGTCAATCTGGAATTTCAGTCTCTATAACGCCTATTGCCGCATGAACGCTATGACCATACGCAAGGATAATTTTGTAGGCTGGGGTGATGAGAGCCGATCGTTCCAGAAATTCAGCCTGATCCCGATAGTTCCGTCGGTTTCTTATACATACGAATTTTAGATATTATGAAAAAAACGATATATAGCATTTTGTTTTGCGCGGCAATCTCGGTTTTAGCTTCGGGCTGCTACCAGGACATTGACCTTGACCGCTACAAGGGGCAGAACGGCGAGCATCTGTTGACGATCAACTCGATAGTTAACCCTGACTCCACGGTCGCCGTAGCTGCGACTAAGACCTATTTCTTCTCAGATGTCCACAACGAGCGAGACTATGTGAATGGACTTGACATCCAAGTGCTTATAAATGGTGAGAGCCGAGGCTCTATGATTTTTGATGACAAGACCGGCATGTATCGGTCAGAGGTCAGGCCTAAGGTGGGCGACGTTGTGGAGCTCAGCGCCCTTTATGGAGATTCGGCCATAAGCTGCCGCGACGTGATTCCTGCGACTGTCAGGATTGAGTCGGTCAAAGTGGGCCGGCGCGGCCCTGTGGCTGTCTACACAGACCGTGATTACATCTTCACTTACGAGATAACATTTACCGATCCTGTCGATGAGGACAACTATTACTTCCTCCACTACGACACCGCCGACTTTCGCCAAGGTGTGTCGATGGGTGAGCGCGACTACACTTATGAGTTTGTGTTTCAGCAGCTTGCCAATCGTGTGAATTCCAATATCCCAGGTTGGGAACCTTACTCGCCTTACGGTCTGCCGTTTACTGATCGCGGCATTGAGGGGCAGACCCATACCTTGATTGTGAGAGAGACAGTGCAGGGCGCCAATGGCCGTGACCTGACCAAATACACACGGATGGACCGCAGGTTTAAACTATTCTCGATTTCAAAGGACTACTATCAGTATCTGCTCAGCGTGCTCTACAACGACTCAGATTCCGAAGGCCTCCACGGCGGCATGATTGACCTGGGCATCTCAGAGCCGGTCAAATACTTCTCCAACATCAAGGGCGGCGTTGGCATTTTCGCAGCCTACTCGCTTGACCAAACAGATGTTGACGTCATGAGTATCGTAGGCAGATTTCCTAAATAACACCAAATTATGCACCGTGTTATCCTTTCTGCCGCTTTAGTGCTTGTAAGCTTAGCCGCTTCGGCCAAAGGCACATTCTCCAATCACGAAAACCAAGTTACTGACGGATATAACTTTATTCTCTATGAGCCCGACTCTGCAACGACAGCCCTGCCGTTGATCATCACCCTTCATAGCCGCGGCTCAGCCGGCACTGATCTTGCCGACGTCGATATCTTCGGCACCATTGATGCCCTCCATTCTGGTCTGGAGCTTGACGCCGTCGTGCTTGCGCCGCAAGCCACCGGCGATCAGTGGGATGTTGAAAAGATCATTAATACTGCCGATTGGGTGCTCTCTAACCGAAACATTGACCCTGATCGAGTCTATGCGATAGGCATGAGTATGGGTGGCAATGGCGTGGCTGATTTAGCGGCGGCCTATCCTGACCGCCTCGCTGCCGCTATCGTCTTGGCGGGAGCCATTACCAAGGGCGACGTGGCCAATCTTAACAAGCTCCCGTTGTGGGTGATTCGCGGCAAGAAGGATAGGGAGGAAGCGATCGCACGCACCGACTGGATGATCAAGGAGATGCGTTCGCAGCCCGACAAGGCTCCGCGCCTGGTCTACAGCAAGGTCAAGGGTCTCGACCACCGGCAGCACGAGCGCATACTCTATATGCCATACTTCTACGAGTGGCTGCTGTCTCACAACCTTGCTAATCCTAATCGCCCGGTCAACACCACCATCGATGTCACGACCAAGCTCCTCGACGACTCCTATAAAGGCCTGAATCTCCGCGACAACTCCGCCGCCAAACGCCAGCGGAGCGAGCACCGCCGAAGGCGCGGTGAAAACGTTACCAGACCCTCCCGGAAGGTCGCGAGATAGTAGCACATAGGCTTAACCATCGAAATCGCGTAGCGCAAGCGCGGCGCTAACGCGCTCATCATATTTTTCATTATTTAAATTTCTTCCTCTCAAAAATTTGCAGATTCACCGAAATCGCCTTAAATTTGTGAAAACTCAACTCTTAACCCCCTCCTCTTATGGCAATTATCTTCGGCTCAAAAGTATACCTAATCACCGCCCGCACCTACGACCCAATAATACTCTCTTCCACACCCCTGATCCGCTTCGAGCAGACTTTGGGGGCTCGTGACTGCAGTTGCAGGTCTTACTGAGGCGGATTGTGGGGCTTTTAGATTCTTAAATTAAGAAAATTAGCCTTCACACTAAAACAGAAGTGCCTGTACCCGAAATTAAAGTTGAATAAAAGGAGTTAAGATGAAAATAGCATTAACCAAAATTGCTTCTCAAATTGCAAAGTCATTATCATTGAAGCATTGCAGACACATTGCTTACAAAATGATTACCCATAATGGGTTTAAAATGATTATAGGACTATGCACAGAGCCAGACTGTTACTCTCCTCAAGAATTTTCTGTTCATACGTTTATACAAGCCTTATATGTCCCATTTCCTGCAGAAGATCTCAGTTTGGGAGAACGAATTGTCAGCTGGGATAGGACAGATTTGGAGGGAGCGTTATCATTGATTCAAGAATGCTATGAGCGTCTTCCCTCTGATAGTATTTCAACCGTGATAGAAATGCTTAATACTCACCAGCTCAGTTATTATGGTAGCATATGTAACAAATATGAATTCCTTGCATATTCATATATTGCAATCAATCATTATGACTATGCCACAATCTATCTAAATAAAATTGTAGCATTTGAGAAAGACAAGAATCGTGAATGGTATGAAGATCAAATAATTAGAGCCAAAAGTCTGCTTAATCTGATAGAAAGTAACAATTGGAAACAGATTAGGGAGCTACTATTAACTTGGCAAAAGGAGACAATGGCATCTTTAAAATTGCTCGAGTAATGAGATAAGCATTTATTGTCTTTTTAAATCAATTAAATAATATGCGAGTGACGGCGATAGGGATTATGATGACAGTGTGCGCGGGGGCGGCTGCGGTGCAGTGGCTGCCCGGCGATGGCGAGTGTGTGAAGTGATTAGCGCGGATGGCTCGATGCAATTATAGCAACGTATCGGGGGGGCATTCGCCGACTGGGTGCGGTGAAAACTTTCCCCACGAAAAACCGCGTAGCGCAAGCGCTCCGAGTATTAAAAAGAGTTAAATTACAGTCTGTAGTGATTGAACCATAAAGCGAATCAGCGTGTTATTGCCATAAAGTTTTTTTAATTTTATGGTTTTATCAAGATGAAAGCTTTCGGAAAGATATTGGCAGGGTTGGCGGCGATGTTTGCTGTCACGGGCTGCAGTTCATATACGCTGACTAACAGCGAGTCGTATGTCGGTGCTAATCTCAGCGACTATCACACCTTCAGATTGGTGACCCCACAGGATGGCGATCTGCCACCTGGGATGTCGATGGTGTCATATTATAACATCGCTGCGGCTATACGCGAGCAGATGGTGGAGCGCGGTTTTACCGAAGATCCTGAGTCGCCGCTGCTGGTCAACATCGGTCTGACTGTCAAGAAACAGCTCGTAGACCAGCCGGTCACACAAACCATACAAACCGGCCCGGCTGTGCCTCCGCCTCCAGTGGTAGGTCCGATGCCGCGACCACTGCCTCGCCCGATGCGCCCCGGTGTTGGTCGGGGTCACGGCCCGGTGATGAACGGCGTAGTGCCCGTATTTATTTATCCCCGAGCATATTATTGGCCACACTATACAACGGTGACCCAATGGGTGCCCACAATCTACAAAGAGGGCGTGCTGACTATGGATCTCGTTAACATCGACAAGGAGGAGCCGGTCTACACCGCTTCGGTCGCAACAATCCTCGACAACGGCGACAGCGAGTTGCAGACTCTGTCGGGCATAACCAAAGCCGTCGAGGTGCTCTTCTCCAAATTCCCGATCCCGGTCCAGAAATAGGCTCTAAATGAGCAGCCAGGCGGTGTAGGCGAGGTAGCAGATGAGCATCACGGCGCCTTCGATGCGGGTGATGCAGCGGGTGCGGAAAAACCATCCGAAAATCAGGAAGAGAACGCTTGCGCCGACAAGGGTCCAGAGGTCGATGAGCGTGACGCCTGCAAAGGGGAGTGGAGCGACCACGGCGGCGGCGCCCAGGATGAGCAGAACATTGAAGATGTTGCTGCCGATGACGTTGCCGACGGCGAGCGCTGACTGGCCTTTGACGGCTGCGACAATCGACGTTGCGAGTTCGGGCAGCGATGTGCCGATGGCCACGATTGTCAGGCCGATTGTGGCTTCGCTCATGCCGATGTGACGGGCAAGCACTGAGGCGCTGTCGACAAATTTGTCGCCGCCCCAGACAAGGGCAGCCAGACCTCCGATGACATAAATCACTGACTTGAATGTCGAAAAACGACTCAGTCGCTGACCGTCGGCCGAAGCCGGGTCAGCCTCGGCTGACTGCGTAGCGCTGTGGGCGCTCGCAAAGGTGTAACGCATAAAGAGCAGGAAGAATATCAGCACGAATATGCCGTTGACGCGGGTGACCGTCGGTGTCGAGATGCCGTCGAGCGCCGCGCTGTAGCCTAAGACCAGCACGATGACCGACGAAAGGATGAGCATAGGGATTTCGTTGGTCATAATGCTCTTTTTGATGAATATCGGTCTCACGAGCGCCGTGAGGCCAATGATAAGCAGGATGTTGAGGATGTTGCTGCCGACGATGTTGCCGACGGCTATCGACGGATTGCCGTCAGCGGCGGCCACGATGCTTATGACGAGTTCGGGGGTCGATGTGCCAAAGGCCACGACCGTGAGGCCGATGATGAGGTCGCTGATGCCCATGCGCTTAGCGATGGCCGAGGCGCCGTCGGTGAGGGCATTTGCACCGACAAGGATGAGGGCAAGGCTGACAATCAGCCAAATGATTGATGCGATGAGCGACATGGTCAGATGAAACGGTTTTTGCGGAACTTGCGGCGGTAGGTAATGAGCCACACGCGGCTGAAGACCAGCACAAAAAGTGATATAAGGCACGCAACCCCACACGCTCGGTAGAGCGCTGTGGGGAAGCTTATGATGTCAAATAAATTCAGGATCAGCGAGAGCAGTGAAAGCGCAAAGACGATTGCGCTCACTTTGAGCAGGGCGCGCATCAGATAGAGAGGCGACGGAGGGTGTTGAGCAGCTCGCGGTTGATGGGCTTGTCGTTTTTGATGGCCTTTGAGAAGGGCACATAGACAATCTCATCGTTTTTCACACCGATCATCACATTGCGCTGGTCTTCCATAAGGGCGTCGATAGCGGCTGCGCCCATACGCGAAGCGAGGATGCGGTCGTGGGCTGTCGGGCTGCCGCCGCGCTGGAGGTGACCGAGGATTGAGACGCGCACGTCATAGCCGGGATACTCGTTCTTGACACGCTCGGCCAGACCCATGGCGCCGCCGGTGACGGGGCTTTCGGCCACAAGCACTATCGATG
>CAYRFB010000084.1:3070-8631 GCA_964423485.1 uncultured Bacteroides sp. | reverse complement strand
CAAACATCGTGTGATGATAGGTATCCATTCCGACTTCCTCAAGGTCATTGTGCTTGCCGCTCACTCGCAGACACTTCTGCGAGTCGGCCACGCGCTTGTATTTAGGAGCCTTGTTGCCAAGGATAATGTCTTTAAACTGATTCATACCGGCGTTGGTAAACATCAGCGTCGGATCGTCTTTGATGACCATCGGAGCCGAGGGCACGATGTGATGGCCCTTGCTTTCAAAAAAGCTTTTGAATGACTCGCGTATTTCTTTTGCTGTCAACATATTACTGTGAAAATATTGCTGGTTTATTTTATTAATTTCTAATCTTTAAGATTTCTTTTCATTCAATTAACCCACAAAATTACTCAGAACTTATTATTTTTGCAAAACAAATCACATTAATATAATATAATAACATCGGCGTCACGCGCCTTTTTACCTCGAGCAAAACGACATGAGCCACAAAGCATTCTACCGCTACAACCCCGCGACCGACCGCTATGAGCGCGTCTACCCGTCGGGACGTGAGCGCCTGATTGCCGCCCTACGGCAAGCCGCCATCGGCATCGCCGTCGCTGTCGTCACTTTTGCTCTCGCTTACATTTTCTTTGAATCGCCCCGCGAAAAAAGGCTTCGCGAGAAAAGCGAACTCATCGAAGACCGTCTTGCCACGCTCAACCGCCGAGCCGATCAGGCCCTCGAAGTCATGGAGGACCTTGCTGAACGCGACAACAACTTCTACCGCGTGATGATGCAAGCCGAACCCCTCACGGCCGGTCAGCGTTATGCCGGCCTCGAGCGTCAGCGAAACTATGACGCCATCGACTCCATGGCCGACTCCAAGATCCTCCGTCTGACCACCGATAAACTCGACCTCCTCGACAAGATGCTCTACACACAATCTAAGTCTTACGACTTCATTGCCAACGAATTGTCGAGTGCCTCTGACCGCACGGCTCACATTCCCGCGATTCAGCCTATTTCCGAGAAATACCTTCGCGCCATGGCCTCAGGCTATGGCTATCGCCGTGATCCGGTCTATGGCACAACTCGTTTTCACGAAGGCATGGACTTCTCCTCTCCCGTCGGCACACCCGTCTATGCCACCGGCGACGGCACTGTCACTTACGGCTCCTGGAAGAGCCAATATGGCAACCTCATTGAAATAGACCACGGTTACAACTACACCACCCGATACGCCCACCTCTCTCAAATCCTCGTCAAGCCAGGTCAGAAAGTTAAGCGCGGCGATCTCATCGGCAAAGTAGGCAACACAGGCAAATCGACCGGCCCACACCTACACTATGAAGTGCGATTCCGTGGCGAACCTCAAAACCCCGTCAACTACTACTTCTACGACCTTACACCCGAAGAATACGACAAAATGATAATCGAGGCCGAAAACGCCGGCCACGTTATGGACTAATTCATTATGCGAGAATCAACCGACAAACGATACTATCGAATCCGCGAAGTCGCCGAGCTCCTGCAGCTCCCGCCCTCGACATTGCGCTTCTGGGAGACACAATTTACCATCCTCAAGCCAAAGCGTAACGACGGTCGCACTCGCTTCTACACCCCGGCTGACATCGAGACCCTAAAGATGATCAAGTATCTTGTCAAAGACAAAGGTCTCAAGATTGAAGCAGCGCAAGAGGCCGTGCGCCGCAACCACTCCGGCGTGAGCCGTCACAGCCGCGCCGTCGACACCCTCCGAGACATCAGAGGACGCCTGCAAGGTCTGCTCGACGCACTCAATCAGCTCCGCTGATTGCCTGATTAAACTTCGCATCGGCACCAACGTGCAACACAAAAATAAAAAGCAAAGTCAAAAATATTAATCGCAAATTTCTTTATTTATGAATCGATTAGTAAAGATAATAACGGCAGTGGTTTTACTCGCCGCGCCAACCGCAGGATTTGCCCGCACAAAGTCCACGGCCAATGATAGAAATCACATTTCGCCCAAAGACATCGGCTATAATACAATCAACAAATCTACAGCCGAAGCGCACATCGGCTTTCTCGCGTCAGACGAACTTGAGGGTCGCGAAGCCGGATACAAAAGTGGTCGCATCGCCGGACTATATGTTGAGTCTCAACTGAAGGCTCTTGGACTTGAACCGTGGAACGATTCGACATTCGTCCAACCCTTTTCTGCCTATCGAATTGAGCGACAAAAACGAGGTCGATATACAGTTCATCCAGATTCGATCGCACAGCTTCAAGGACAGGTGCATCAGAAACTGTCACTTAAAAATGTAATAGGGAAAATCGAAGGTAAAAATCCCGATGAAATCGTAATTATCGGAGCGCACTACGACCATCTCGGCGTAGATCCGCTGCTTGACGGAGACAAGATTTATAACGGTGCCGATGACAATGCGTCAGGAGTGGCGGCAGTGCTTCAGATAGCGAGAGCATTTATGGCCTCGGGCGTGCAGCCTGAGCGAACAGTATTATTTGCATTGTGGGACGGCGAAGAGAAGGGTCTGCTGGGATCGGAACATTTTATGCTCACATTCTCTCAGCCTGAGAAAATCAAGGGCTATCTCAACTTTGATATGATCGGCCGCAATAACCGTGAGGACGAGCCCGAACACGTGGTATATTTCTACACGCAGGCACATCCGGTGTTTGAGGAATGGCTACGCCACGACATCGCCGAACGCAATCTTAATCTTAAACCAGATTATCGTGCATGGGACCGTCCAATAGGGGGAGGCGATAATGGCTCTTTCGCTAAGCGCGATATCCCCATCATTTGGTATCACACGGATGCCCACCCTGATTATCACCTTCCGACCGACCACACCGAGCGTATCAATTGGGACAAGACTGTGGATATCACAAGGGCAGCTTACCTCAATCTTTGGAATCTCGCCAACGAGGCCGAGTATTGATACTGCCGAAGGGAAAACAAAAAAAGCTGTCTCCATCAGGAGACAGCCTTTATTTTCTTTTCGACTCGCTAAGAGCGCTGATTACTTGCTACCGAGTGAATCTGACACAGTCAGACGTGCACGACCTTTAGCGCGACGACGAGCGAGCACCTTGCGGCCATCGGGGGTAGACATTCTTTCACGGAAACCGTGCTTGTTAACTCTTTTGCGGTTAGAGGGTTGAAATGTTCTTTTCATTGCCTTATATTATTTTCTTGTTTATTATTCCACAATTCGGAGTGCAAATTTAAGAATTATTTTTTTACCGCACAAAATTAAGACTTCAAAAATCCTCCGAAATATCGTTTTTTACGCCTTTTTTGCCTTCGGCTTGCTTATCTGTGTTAAAATAACAAAATTCAGCCTCGCCACTTACGCCCCTTTGCCATATTTTTTCTAAATTGCGCTATGTTTGAAGTCGTATCGTCATATTTCAACATGCCGTGGGTCTACTATACATTTTTATGTATATACTTCGCCACTACAGTGACCATCATCGGAGTCATTCTCTCTGAAAATCGAAATCCCGTGAAATCGCTGGCATGGGTGACTGTGCTCTTCCTTCTGCCGATCGTCGGCATCATCCTCTACCTCTTCTTCGGCCGCAGTATCAAAAACAAACGCATGATCTCGCGACGCAACCGACGCAAACTGCGCAAATACGAAAAGTCGCCCAACGTAGACAAGCACTCCCTTACCCTCGCCGACGAGTCTATCCAGATGATTAATCTTGCCGGCACCCTCGCTGCTGCCCCCTTCTACCCCGACAACTCTGTCGAGATCTTTACCGACGGAGCCTCGAAATTCGAAGCCTTCAAACGCGACCTTCGCAATGCCCGCCACTCGATCAACCTTCAATACTATATATTCGAAGACGACAATATCGGCAAAGAAATCGCCGAAATCCTCACCGAGCGCCATAACGCCGGGGTCGAGGTCCGCGTCATCTATGACCACGTCGGCTCTTTCAACGTCAAATCGAGTTTCTTCAAAAAGATGAAGCGCGCAGGCATCCACGCCTACCCGTTCCTGAAAGTTTCATTCCCACAGTTAGGCACTCGCATCAACTGGCGCAACCACCGCAAAATATGTATCATCGATGGATCTATCGGTTACATCGGCGGCATGAACATAGCCGACCGCTATATCGACGGCGGCCCCAATTTCGATTGTTGGCGCGACACCCATCTGCGCATCACCGGTCCGGCCGTGCGAGCCCTTAGATTCTCGTTTGCGATAGACTGGAACTTTATGGGTCAGCCCCTCCTCGAAAACGACACCGACCAGATCTACACCCCCGAGGTCACTGCGCCTCGCGCCGGCATCCAGCTCCTCACCTCTGGCCCGACATCGCAGTGGAGCAACATCGCCTATATGTTCCACAAAGCCATCGCCGGAGCAAAAAAACGCGTCTACATCCAGACCCCCTACTTCCTCCCGACCGAAGGCCTTCTCAAAGCTCTTCAGGTTGCAGCACTCGCCCACGTCGATGTCCGCATCATGATTCCTCGTCGCAGCGATTCAAAGATGCTGACCTATGCGTCCTACTCTTACATAGCCGAGTCGCTTCAGGCCGGCATCAAGATTTACTTCTATAACGCCGGCATGCTCCATGCCAAGTCAATGATCATCGATGACGAGTTTGCATCAGTCGGCTCAACCAACTTCGACTTCCGCAGCTTTGAGTGCAACTTCGAGTCAAACGTCTTTATATATTCAAAGGAAGTCAACGAGCAGCTGACTGACATCTTCAAAAAAGATCTCGAGCAGTCGACCCGCGTCACGCCCTTCGAGTGGCGCAAACGCCCTTACACCCAGAAAACCGCCGAATCAATCATCCGCCTCCTCAGCCCAATCCTTTGATATCGCTTCACCCCCCTCACTACTTTTTTTGTAAGTTTTTTTGCTTGAAAGGTTAGTTTTTTTGCGATTGAGGTGTCTTATAGGTGTATGTTGACCACAAATGACATAGGACAGCTTTTCCACGCTCATTATCCTTCGATGTATCGGCTCGCTATGCAGATACTCCGCGATGACAATGTGGCAAGAGACATTGTGCACGATGTCTTCGAAGCATTGATCGTCAGCAGACAGCCGCGAGCGACTGGCGCCTATCTAATGACTGCTGTTAGAAACCGTTGTCTCAATCATCTTCGTGCCCTCTCCACTCGCCAACGCATCAAAAACCTTTATGTGCTCGACGAGCAAAAGATCAACGATGACGATTGGCCCGACGACGAAATCATTGCCCGGATTCATTCAACTGTCGCCAACGATTTGACCGACGCGTGCCGACGGGTTGTCCAACTGCGTTTCACCGACGGCTTGAGTTACAAAGAGATCGCTTCCGCTCTGTCTATCAGCGAAGTTGCTGTCTATAAGCATTTGCGTCACGCTATTGATGTCTTACGCTCAAATCTATCTCGTAATGGATAAAATCGACCGACTGCTCCACATTATCGACCGTCCTGACCTTTACTCCGAAAAAGATCTCGAGCAGCTGCTCTCCGATCCTGAAGTCAGAGCCGTTTACGACTTACTCAACAACACTAAGTCTGCCCTTTCACCGATTCAGGTCCCGGATGTGGACGCTGAGTGGACTGTTTTTCTGCGGTCTCGCAGCGTTTCAA
>CAYRFB010000084.1:0-2970 GCA_964423485.1 uncultured Bacteroides sp. | reverse complement strand
CCACTCGAAACCGTCGCTACACGCATCGCCGATTTCTACGGCTATGATGTCGTTTTTTCCGCTCAATCGCCTAAATCACTGCGTCTTTACTTTCGATGGAATCAGACGCAGACGCTATACCAAGTTATCGAAAGCCTCAACAATTTCGAGCAAATTCATATCTCTGTCAAGGATAAAACCATCAAAATCGACTGATCTTATGACAAGAGCAATAATGGCTATACTGACAATGACAGTCATCGTCATTGCCGATGCCGCGACATTCTCCTATCGCTTTGACGCTACCCCGTTGCCCAAAGCTATACAACGAATTATTGAAGACCATCCCGAGCTCGAAATCAACTTCATCTACAATGAGCTGGAAAATTATTTCACCTCTGCGACCGTCAGCTCGGATAATGCCCTCGACGCTCTTCGTCAGACTGTCGGGTTTAATCCTGTGTCCGTCACCAAATCTAAGGATACATACTATCTCGAAGCGCTTCAACATGGCCGATTCTCTTTCATCGGCCGAGCAGCCAGCTCCGACAGTGAGCCCGTTGTCGCGGCAACCGTTATGCTGCTAACGCCAAAAGACTCCACATTCATAACCTACGGCATAACCGATGCAAGCGGACGCTTTTCGATACCGTGCGACCGACATAAAGTCATCGCCAAACTCTCTTGCGTTGGCTACAAGACTACATATCACTACTGCAACTCTTTCGACATCGGCACAATAACGTTGCAGGAGCAAACGATCAATCTCAATAGCGTCACGGTCCAAGCCGAAAACGCACATCTCTATGCCGACCGTACAATATATATCCCGACACAACGTCAAAAAAATGCTTCCCAGTCAGGTGACGAACTTTTGTCGCATATGGCGATACCGCAGCTTGGCATTATTTCAGGAGGCAGCATAACCACAAATTCTGGCCGGAGCGTCGCCGTATACATTGACTATCTTCCTGCGTCTGACAACGAGCTTAAAGCAATGAATGTCAAAGATGTCCGCAAGGTAGAGTTCTACACATCTCCATCTGATCCGAGATTTCAGGGAAACGAATATGTTGTCAACTTCATTATGCAGCAATACCAATACGGCGGCTATGTCAAGGGCTTCAGTCATATCAACCTCATCAGCTACTCAGAGCAGTTGTTGGCCAGCACCCGTTTTCAATATAAAAAGATGAAATATGATTTCATTGCTTCAGCTTGGAATATGAATAGCAGCCACTATGGCTCTGACATTACAGAGTCATTCAGGCTACCCGGTGAAGACGGCCTCATAAATGAATTTAATCGTCACTCAATTACGACTCGTTCTAAAAAAGAGAGCCAACAATATTTTGCAGGTTTTAAAGCAACTTACACCTCTGATCGCATTTTAGCGGCCACTGAAATCGACGGCAACGCTAACGACAACCCTCACTCTGACATGGACGGCTCAGTATCTTACATCCACGATGCATTCCCCGCATCAACCTACTCTTCGACCCTTGACGAAAAGTCACGTTTTCTTTCTGTCTCAGGTCACTACTATTTCGAATTATCAGATAACGATGCGTTGACATTTAAGCCAGACTATGTTTTCTCTCACACAGAGCAAGCTTCAGCATATTCCGAAACCTCTTTCCCTACAATATACAACGCAGCCGTCGACAACACTAATGAGTTAAGCGCCACATTAAATTACACTCATAATTTTGGTGATGTTGGCAACATACTCGCTTTCACGCGTGCCGACTACGAGTATAATCGCACGGCCTATACCGGCTCTGTTTGCTCATACGACAAAGCAAAGTCTGTACGCGTCGGTGGTGGCGTGAACTACACAGTCACGCATGGCAATTTCTGTGGCTTGGTTGGTTTCGGATATAACTGGGACCACCTCAAATTCGGTCAGATCGAAGATAAGACGGCATCGCCGTGGGCTGATCTCTCGACCAGACTTCTTCTCAAACAGCAACATTCGCTATCATTGACTTTTCATTACAGCACCTGGCAGCCGTCATCCAGCTATAAGAGTGCCAACGTCATAGTCGCCTCGCCGTTTATGAAATACACCGGCAACCCTAAGCTCATTCCTTATAAGGCTTATGACATTGGCTTAGACTATACCTGGATCCCCGACAACAGATTCAATATGGCCGTTTTTGCCTACTCCTGGTTTGTTGGCGACAGATATGCCTTTGATTTTCAGCCGACCTCAGATGGCATTCTCAGGACCATCCGTCAACCTATAGGACGCTTTGCCGACATCAAATATGGCGTTAATTCTACTGCATCTTTTCTTGATAACAATCTTGACCTGACTGCCCAAGTCGCTCAGGTCCTAAATCGCGACGGCGAGCCCTTCAATAAAAACCACTCATTTATATATTGGCATGCTCGGCTCAGGTATTACATCAAT
Organism: uncultured Bacteroides sp.; assembly: GCA_964423485.1. Lineage (GTDB taxonomy): Bacteria > Bacteroidota > Bacteroidia > Bacteroidales > Muribaculaceae > CAG-873. The sequence continues at coordinate 575 of CAYRFB010000084.1, read as the reverse complement.
AATTGGAATCTTGCACTGACATATATTTCCGACAATGCCAAATCTGATGGTTGCGTCAATGGATACTGGACAAAAAGCAAGAGCGACTGGCAGATCACAGTCGGTTGGTCAAACCGTAATTGGAATGTTAAGACCAACCTTATCAACCTGACGAGATGGAATTGGCGTTCGGACATCCGCAAGATGCACACCAAATTTTACAGCGTCACCGATCAGCAGTATAGCGGCCATAGCCATGCCTTGATTCAGGTGTCGGCCACCTATACTTTTGGCTACGGCAAGAAAGTGCAGCGCGATAACGAACCTTATGTCTCAGGCAACGCTTCATCCGGCATTTTGCACTAACGTCACTTCAATATTGAATTCTGCGTAATGAACCGAGCGTTTTTTTATCCACAGCGCAAAAAAAATTCACTCTCAAAACCGTTATAAATCAATGTAAAGCCTCTATTCAAGCCATTTCTTCGCAAAATTTCTTCAAATTTTTTCTCAAAAACATTTTGCAGTTTCAAATAAAAGCCCTAACTTTGCATCGCAAAAGCAAAAAACGAACATTGAAAATGCGAAAATAGCTC
>CAYRFB010000083.1:0-8721 GCA_964423485.1 uncultured Bacteroides sp. | reverse complement strand
ATCTGAGAGAATTGATGCGGCGGAACTCGTAGAAGATCATTGCGGCGGTTACGAGGGTGGCGAGGAGGTCTGAGCCGGGGAAAGAAAGCCAGACGCCGGTGAGCCCGAGCTTGTCGGGCAGTATGAGCAGCAGGGGTATCAGAAAAATCACCTGGCGGGTGAGGCTGAGGAATATTGACTTGCCGACACTGCCTATGCTCTGGAAAAAGTTGGTCGACACGATCTGGAAGCCTACCACGGCGAACATGATGAGAGCGTGTTTCAGACAGTCGACCGTGACATCGATGAGATATTTGTCGGACGTAAAGGCTTTGGCGATGAGCGACGGAAACAAGAGGCCGAAGATGCTACCGGCGGCACAAATCGCAGTGCTAACTCCTGTTGCGAGCCAAAAGGTGCGTTTAAGCCGGTCGAAGTTGCCGGCGCCGTAATTGTAGCCGACGATGGCCTGCATGCCTTGGCAGATGCCGATGATTATCATCACGATCAACGATGTGTAGGTGACAAAAATGCCGGCCGCCCCGATGGCGGTGTCTCCGCCGTAGTTTAAAAGCGATTTGTTGATGATTACGTTGATGAAGCACGAGGCGGCGTTGACAAGCGCCGGCGCAGCTCCGATCGAGATGATGCCGATGACAATGTCCCAGCGGAGGCGGTAAGTGCCCCGCGAAAAATGAAGTGTCACGTCTCTACGCAAAAAGTGAGCCATTACGAAGACCATCGAGCAAGTCATGGCGATGTCGCTGGCGATGGCAGCGCCCTTGATGCCCAAGCCGAAGACAAAGATAAACAGCGGCGCGAGGGCGAGGTTGATGAGGGCTCCGAGTATCATGGTCATCATGGCGCGGCGCGGATAACCCGATGCGCGCATGATGTTGTTGAAGCCGAAGGCGAGATTGGTCATCAGCAAGCCCGGAAGCATCCATAAGATAAAGTCGCGCGCATAGGGGAGGGTGGTGTCGCTGGCGCCGAAAGCTCTCAGGATGGGGTCGATGAAGATGGCGAAGAGGGAGATATAGATTATAGCGTTGATCAGCAAAAGCACTAGAGCGTTGCCCAGCACCAGAGATGCGCGGTCATGGTCTTTCTGCCCGAGAAAGATTGAGATTCGCGCCGTGGCGCCGGCTCCTACAAGCACACCGAGGGCTGTGGTGAGATTCATGACCGGGAAGGTGATAGCGAGTCCTGAGATCGCTTCGGCGCCCACGCCGCGGCCGATGAAGATGCGGTCGACAACGTTGTAGAGCGACATTACGAGCAGCCCGACAACGGTCGGAACGCTATATTGCCACAGCAATCGGCCGACAGCTCCGGTCTCAAGGATGTTAAGGTTTCCTTTTATTGAATCTGCATTCATAAGGCATTATATTAAAAATGCTCGTCAACATAGCATTGACAAGCATTTTATATGTTTGTTAGTTTCGGAGTGACGATTATTGAGCGGCAGAAGCTTTAGCTCTCTCGTAGTATTTGCGGATGTCGTTGTTTGCGGCTCCGAAAGCGGGATAGTCTTTGAGGATTGTTTCGTAAGCCTTGGCCTCGGCAGCATAGTTTTTCTGCTCGTGGTAAACGTTAGCTTCCTTGACAAGGAGAATCGGAGTCAACTGAGAGTTTTTGTTGGCTTCTTTGATTGCCTTTTCGAAAGCGCCGAGGGCTGCGTCATAGTTCTTGAGGTTGACATAGCAGTCGCCCTTGAGAGCCTGGATGCCTGAAGCGATGATTTCGTCAGATGCAGAAGCGTCGTTGAGATATTTGATTGCCTCTTCGTAGTTGCCTGCCTGATAGAGACGGATGGCAACTTCGATTTTTGCGCGGTCGCCGCTCTTTGTGCCGTGGGTGGCAGCATCTTTGTAAAGGTTGAGGGCAACTGAATCGTTCTGCTCAACATCGGCGAGGGCGATGGCCTGATCAGCCTTTGCTACCTGAGACTGGCGCACCAAAAACCAGATGAGGATGATGATGAGAACTACTGCGACGGCAATGAAAAGGGTCGTGAGCTGTTTGCGGTATTTTTTTGTTTTTGCGACGAAGTCTGCTTCTTCTTCGATAACCGGCTGAACGTTTGGTTTGTTATTTTCCATTGAATTATGTTGATTTCGTTTTTATTCCAAGAAAATTTGGCCGACGATGTTACGCCGACGCTTTCGAACTGCAAAAATAGTGTTTATCTCTCAGAAATAAAAATTTTTGTCTGATAAACCGTTATTTTATTTTAGAGCGTGTTTGACAAGAAAAGTTAACGGCGGGGCGGTCAATCGTTTAGCAGTTTTGTTCGGGCGATGAGGGAGTGTACTTGACGTACACGACCGAAGAACACGGACAAAAATGCCAACGAGTGGCCGAGGCGAGGGTATTTAATGGTTTAATATTTAGTGATCTAGAATGCTCCTTGCAATATCTTTTCAACCATCGCTTTTGTTTGGCGCGTAGTATTCTTATGTTTGTCATAGAGGATTAACGGCTTGAGGGGGTAGAAGATTGCCGTGATATTCAACCCCGCCGTTAACTTTTCTTGTCAAACACGCTCTTAAATCCACGGTCAGAAAGGAACTTTTTACAGTCGTCTACTCGATCACCCTGGATAAGAATTTCGCCGCCGCGAGCCGAGCCGCCGCAACCTAATGAGCGTTTGATTTCGGCCGCAAGCTGTTTGAGCGAGTCGTCGTCAATGGTAAAGCCAAAGATTATGGTCGCTGTCTTACCGCCCCGGCCTTTACGCTCAAGGGCGATATGGATGGCCGATGTCTGGCGGCTGTCGGATTCTGACGTCTGTTCGGACACAGAAGTAGCGGCGTCGACAGCGTCATCGCCGGAGAACTGTCCGGCAAGATTGCTGAGGGCGTCGCGCCAATCTTGTTGCTGCATGTCGTTGGGAAGCCTGTTTAGTTGCCTTCGGTGATTACTTCGTCGAGAGATTCGTGGGTAGTGTTCTCCCAAGCGGCTTCAGCAGGCGAATCGGGGTTAGCGGGCTCGTAAGTAGCCTCGACGTTGTCACCGGCAGGTGTGTCAACGTGGGTGCGGTTGTCAAACCAACCTATATAATAAATCACAGCTACTGCGATAGCGGCTACGATTATGCCAATGACGATCAGACGGCCAAAGCCTTTCTGATTAGAGTTGTTAGAGTTTGCCATAATGTTATATATTTAATTTTATTATAAATTCTTGACTTCCTGAGCGAAGGCATACATCTTGATGGCTGCTTCAGCAGCTTCGGAGCCTTTGTTGCCGAGACAGCCTCCGGCGCGGTCGAGAGCGTCTTGCTCATTATCGACGGTCAGCACACCGAAGATCACAGGCACATCGCAGTCGGCGTTGAGCAAGGTGATGCCTTGTGTGACGCTCTGGCACACATAGTCGAAGTGAGGAGTGCCTCCGCGAATCACGCAACCGAAAACAATGACGGCGTCGAAGGCTGAGCTTTCGATGAGTTGTGAGGCGCCAAAAGTGAGCTCAACGGCGCCAGGCACATGAAACACCTTGATGCGGTCGTCGTCAAACCCTTCGCGATGCAGGGTGTCGAGCGCTCCTTTGAGGAGGGCCGATGTGATATGGCCGTTCCATTCGGCTACGACAATGCCGACTGTCATGTCATCTACCTTAGGGAGGGGTCCGGCCGGGGCGCTATTTTTGTTTGCTGTTGCCATGATTATTCTTTCTTGATTTTATATATATAACAAAGATGGATATTAAAGAGTTGGTCAAAGAGTGATTAATGCAGCTTCTGCCAGTCGGCGGTGAGATTTTTGGCAGCGTTGTTAGCTGTGAGGGCGGCTTTGGACAGCACTGCGCGGCGGAAGTCTTCGTCGGGCTCGTCGAGATGGGCGGCTGCGTCGGGGTCGCAGAAAAGCGCATCGACAGTGCCGGCTACGGCGCCGGCATTCCACATCATCGAGGTGCAGATTTCTTCGGTGATCTCGACCGATGTCACCTCCTTGCCGCTGTAATAATTGATGCGTCGCTCGGCTGTGTCGATATTGATCAAAGAGCGGCAGTAGAAGTTTATGTGATCGTGATAGCACTTGTTGCCGTCAGATACGCCGAAGATGGTGTCAAGATCATTGTTTCTCACGATTACGGCTGATGCATACTCGAGGTTCTCGAGGATAGCGGGCATTACACGCGTGATGCGCGGCTCTTGCTGGGGCAAAAATCCGGAGAGGTAGACGAGGATGGCCTTACGCTCGGCGGCGTGGGATAGCAGTTGGGACATGCGGGGACGCATGCGCGGATCGAGGGCGTAGAAGCCACCGTATATTATGATGTCGTTTTCGTCAATGCGGGGCCAGACGACATCGAAACACTCATCGGGATACTGCTCGTAGCGGGTGACGCTGACTATGCCGTTGCCATCGGTCGTATATATTATAATAGGTGTAAGCCCTTCTGTGAAGCGGTCGACCGATGAAGTCTCGACGCCGGCGCTTGAGAGGAAATCATAGATTATGTCGCCTACAGAGTTTTTTGCCAGTTCGCTGACAAGATGAACCGGCAGGCCCTGACGCGCGAGGATTGCTGCGGCGTTGACGATTCGGCCGCCCGGCATGGAGCCGACAGGTTGGGAGTTGCGAAAAACAATGTCAAGAGCGCACTCTCCGATGCAAAATATCTTTCTCATTGTGCAGGTCGTGTTATCAATGTTTGTCGCCGCGGGCTGCCTGGCCGAGGTAGCCGCCATGGTGGCGCTTGGCATACTCTTCGCGCGAGAAGTTGATGGCTTTCATGACGTTGACCACGAGCACATCGCCGATGACAGTCATCATTGTTGTTGAGGTGGTCGGGGTGAGGCCGAGAGGGCAAACCTCGGGGGCTCCGCCTGTAGGGAGCACGTAGTCAGCCTTATCTGCGAGAGGTGATGTCGGCACTCCGGTAATCACGATAAGCGGTATGTCGGGATAGATGTTTTTAGTCAGGCTGACAAGGTCGACTATCTCGTTGGTTTTGCCTGAGTTGGAGATCATCAGCATAATGTCGTTGGGCTGGAGGATGCCGAGGTCGCCGTGCTGAGCTTCTGACGGGTGGATGAAGACCGCCGGGGTGCCGGTCGACGAGAATGTGGTGGCGATGTTCATCGCTATCTGTCCGGCTTTGCCCATGCCTGTGGTGACGAGTTTGCCTCCGTGGCGGTGAACACGCTCAACAATTGCTTCGACGGCTTTCTGATAGTCATCAACGACCGGTATAGCCGCGATGGCTTCGCTTTCGGCGCGAAGAATGTCGCGCATCGATTGTTTGATATCCATTATTGGGAAATTACTGTGGTAATTAAGGGTTGTTTATTCGGGGTCTTCGTAGACAGTCGGGTCATCGATGCCGGCTTCGGTCAGGGCTTGATGACGCTCGATGCATGTGCCGCAGCGGCCGCAGTGCTTCTCGCCGCCCTTGTAGCACGAATAGGTGTGGGCGTAGTCGACATTGAGCTTTTTGCCGCGGCGGGCGATCTCGGTCTTGCTCATCAGGGTGTAAGGCGCGCGAATCTCGATGTTGTCGTATGTACCGGCCGATATGGCCGCCGACATCGCTTTGATAAAGCTTTCGCGGCAATCGGGATAGATGGCGTGGTCGCCGGCATGGTTGGCAATCATCAGTGCCTTGAGGCCGCGGCTCTCGGCGAGTCCGGCCGCAGCAGCGAGCATTATGCCGTTGCGGAAAGGCACGACGGTCGACTTCATATTGTCGAAGTCATAGTTGCCTTCGGGTATGGCGTCAGCGCCGGCGAGCAGCGAACTGTGGAAATACTGGCCTATGAACGACAGGTCAATCTCAATGAGCTCAATACCCAGAGCCTTGCAGTGGTAGCGGGCGCACTCTATCTCGCGGAGATTATGGTTTGAGCCGTAGAAAAACGTGACGGCGAGGTCGATCGAGTCGGCATACTCATAGAGCATGGTGACTGAATCCATGCCGCCTGAAATAACCAGCAATGCGTCTTTAGTCATAAGCAGCGTTTTTTGTTTATTTGGCAAGATTTGTTGACGCCTGAAATGCGGCGAGCATGCGTGACCTGACCATATCCTGGTGGTCGTCATCGCCATAGTTGGCAAAGGGGAAAATGGATATGCCTCCTCGGGGAGTGAAGATGCCGATCACCTCGATATAGCGCGGGTTCATAAGCTTGATCAGGTCTTTCATTATGATATTGACGCAGTCTTCGTGAAAGTCACCGTGGTTGCGGAAGCTGAAGAGGTAAAGCTTCAGGCTTTTGCTTTCGACCATATCTTCGCGCGGGATGTAGTTGATGACGATGCGTGCGAAGTCAGGCTGCCCGGTTTTGGGGCACAACGATGTGAACTCCGGGCAATTGAACGTCACGAGATACTCGTTGTCGGGGTGCTTGTTCTTGAATGTTTCGAGAATCGAGGGGTCGTATTGAGTCGGATATTTTACTCCGGCGCTGCCGAGCAAGGTGCATCCGCTTATTTCGTCGTTGCTGCGTGGCATAAATAAGTTGTGTTAAAAACGTTTTTTTACAATGCAAAAATACTATTTTTTTGCGATACTTAAAAATGTCTTAGCGTTGACACTTTAGTCATGCAGCCTCCGACGCGGACAATGTATAAGCCCGTGGTGACAACAATGCGGCTTGTGGCTGAGGGCGAGGCTATTGAGCTAATGCAACGGCCTGATATGTCGTAGATGTAGATCGGCATGCGCTCAGGATTAGAGATCTCGATGGCTGAGCCTGATACTGTGACGGTTGATTTGTCAGCGACAGTCGCAACATCATCGATGCCGGCGCTAAGGTCTGCCCAAACGTAGTTAGAGGGGGCGCTGAGGATTTCGGGAATCTGGCGCACCTCGCCGTCTTTATGCCTTACGGCCCATGAGGCGGTGACATAGTAAGCGATCCGGTCGTCGGCCGGCAAGTCGGCACGATTGATTTCACACGATGTTTCGGGGGTGATGATGGTTCTGACTGGAAGCACTATCGATGAGTTGGCAGTCACCTCGATGGTTACCTTTAGGTCGTCGATAAACATCATGCCGTCGTCTTCGCTTGTGATCACAACGCTCGACGTTTTTGAGCCGCCGGTGAGTATAAACTCGTAGGTTTGAGGAGTTTCGGAAACCGAAAAGGTCTGGTCATCAACAAATGTGATCGCCGGTGTGTGGTTACATAATTTTACGACGGCATTTGACAATCCCTTGCGGCTGAACGCCGTCAACGAGACTTTGACTTCTCCGTTGCAAGAAGAGAGATCGATGACGGGAGACTGGAGGTAGGCCTGGCCGAAGAAGTCTATGTCCTGGTTGTTGATGCCGATCATACCTTCGGCGAGTACGGGCATATTGGCAAACCAATCACCCTCAAATGTCATCTCCAATTCTTTCTGGGGTTTGTCGATTGTGCCCGCCGTTGTGATGTCAGAGAAGTCGGTGTCGATTATCGCATATGTATGCGGCTCTGTTGACTCGTGGTATTTGAGAATATGCAGATAATATTGGGTCGCCAACGATGATGAAGTCCAGTTGGCAGTGAAAGAGTCGGCGGTGATATCTGAGGCGGGTAAGGCAGTGACGGCGTCGACTGCATCAGGGAAAACTGTGATCATATTTGACTCAGCCGCCACGCCATCGCCCGACTTGGCCGATACTGTATAATAATAAGGTGTGTCAAAGTCGGTGCGCTCGACAACAAATGATGTGCCGTCGACCTCCCGGTCTTTTATGAGATACTTGCGGCTGAAGACTGTAGTCTCAACGTCGTAGTCGAGGGTGAAAACGTTGAGCAGGTAGGTCTTGGCATTTTGAGAGGGCAGCCAGTTGGCGGTGAAAGACTCTGTCGTGAAATCGGTTGCCGGCAGAGCCGCATTGCGGGCCACGCCGCTGTCATCAATGACGAGGTCGTCGATAAGTATATCGGTGTAGCCGTAGAAATAGACGACAGTAGGCTCGGCTTTCATTGACGGGCCTGATCCGGTCGATAGGGTGACGGTGTAAGTGGTCCATTCGTTGGTGATATAGCCTGACATGAATCCGCTGTTTGAATCCATAAGGAAGAAGAAGGCGCCATCTGCGTCAGACTTGGCTCTGAAGCTTATGCAGTAGTTGCCGCCGTTTGCTCCTAAGTCAAGGGCGGGGGCGGCGAGCTGGGCTCCTGCAGGGATAAAAGCAGCGCCACCGGCCTGCATCACGCCCGAGCCTGACCATCCGGGAGACTGGGTGTAGCTGTCAAAATCGGTGATTTCGTCGGCAGGCTCGCTTTCAGTGCCGGCGGTAAATTTATTGAAATCTTCAGATAGGACAAGCTCTGCCGAGGCGCAGAGAGCCGTGAGGAAAAAGATAGAAAGAAGTGTAGAGAGTCTATGCATTGCAATATGATTGGTGTATATTAATATTGATTGCAAATTTACAAAGAAAAACTGAGAATGCAAACAGGGCGTGCAAACCGTCGTTTGCACGCCCTGTCTATAGCGTTATAGCTCTTAGGGGATGATTAGAGCTGGGGACCGGCTGCTACGAGAGCCTTGCCGGCTGCGTTGTTTTCGTACTTCTTGAAGTTCTTGATGAAGCGAGCTGCGAGGTCTTCAGCTTTCTTGGTCCACTCTTCGGGGTTAGCGTAAGTGTCGCGGGGATCAAGGATCTTCGGATCAACGCCGGGAAGTTCGGTAGGAATTTCGAGGTCGAAGATGGGTAGCTTCTTGGTGGGAGCGGTGAGGATGGCGCCGTCGAGGATAGCGTCGATGATGCCACGGGTATCGCGGATAGAGATACGTTTGC
>CAYRFB010000082.1:0-8870 GCA_964423485.1 uncultured Bacteroides sp. | reverse complement strand
GTGAGGGAAAAGGAAATTTTTCATAAGCATTGGTATTGATGAGTTCTTTTATTGAGCACAAAGGTAAATAATATTATTCATAATGACAAATAAACTTTACATTTTGTTTGGTTTATTTGATATTATTTCTCCAAGTTACAGGTTATGAAATATAGGAAGTGTAATTAATATTTTATATTACCGTTTAATATACGGTTCTGATTCCGGTTCACTTCCTCCAGGACAGATGGGAAATTGGAGGTCAGACGGGCTAACTACTTGCTTCCTTTGTCGAACAGTCGGCAAGGTACCCCACAATCGTGTCACGATGCCTTATTGAGAATTCCCTTTGCAGTATCTCCTCTAACAGGAAGCCGATAAAACGCATTTCCTGCCATAATTAATAAGGTTGAGTTTTTTCGCTTATAAGGGTGTTTTAGACGATGGCATTAATCTGTTTTTTTGCAAATATCCAAAACCTTTAGAATGGGTGTATTTGAATCAAGATTATACTTCGAATAATCGGTCGAAGTAATCGATATATCAGTCTTTAAGATTTTCGCATAAGGACTATCTGTAGGGAAAAATTGCTGCATTGTGTTTGAAGAACTTGCAACCAAGCCGGTATAGGGGAGTTTGAAAGGTGTAACTTCCATAAAGGTATTGGGAGCTTGGCTTGATGGTACGCCAACTAATGTTGCGCCCATTTTTCCAAGATAGAATGCGTAATGGAAAGCCGCACTATTGGTGTGAGGATCAGTTATAACAAATATTTGCTTTGGACGATACAGGGGTTTGCCATTCAACGAGTGTAAAAGATCTGGCGTTTCAGTCATGGCATTTTGCAACATCTGGCTTCTCAGCGTTGTGATGTCGCCGTCTTGATATTCATTTATCGTAAAGTAATCACCAACCTTAAATTGTGTACCCCATGACTGGTTTAATTGTTCTATTGTCTGATTTAATTTGCGAAGATAAAGATCAGATATCAAACGAATGCTTTTAACATCAAAGTTTTTCCTGTAATAGTCATCACCAAACATCATTATCATAGATGGTTGAGTTATAGGCGTCCAGCCACCTCCATTACCTCGCATATCAATGATAAGATTTTCCGAATCTTTTTCCTTCATCATCATTAACATTTTAGAAAACTCTTCAGTAAATGATGGAATGGCATTAATCGCATCATTTATATCTTCCGGCATTTCTTTACCAGATGACTGATAATAGTAGGAAATGTCACTTAATGCGTTATTCCACCCATTTTCATGGCAATATTTATAGTTTTCTCGAGCCATAACACTTGAAAGACGGAGATACATTATATTATCATCATCATCCATAAATGCAAATTGCAGATTATCTTGAGGCAGGGTAAGCTTACTATTCAGTCTTGACATTTCAACATCTGCCACGTGCTCTCTCTCAACGACAGGCAATTCAAGGAGAACTGTATCTGAGTTTACTGTCAGAAATTTATAGCAGACACTGTCTTTGACCATTATTCCGAGTTTATCCAGGATTTCATCCTGATTACCCCATGAAGACAAGTTCTGTAAATTTCCAATCGAATTTTCACTTGGTTTGATTTTCGTCATTCTATCAGCAAGCGTATCAACAGAAACATCATTTATCGACAATAGACGCGATCCTAAATAATTAGAATAAGGTTCTGCAATGCCGGAAACCATTAGACCGTCATTCAACACGTTGAATGATATACGTTGCACATATTTTATCTTAAGTACGTCTGATTGAGGATATTGAACAAAAGTGTGCAAATCTTTCAAGGGCACTGTAAATTCATTAAGTATGTCACAGAAATCATTTAGGCTTAGGCTGTCATTGGCGATTCTATTTGCCATTAAATCACGTTCGATATGAAAGAATGGTCGACCTCCAAATCCTGTGTATGGATCGGGATGTGTCTCTTCCAACATATCACAAAAGAAAAGGAAGTCATTTGCAAGTGAATCACTTGACAAAGTAATGGAGGTACGTCCTTCTTCTTCTCTTGATTGAGCTAAAGCTCCGAACGCTGAAAACAAGGCTAAGCAAAAGACAATAGATATATTTTTCATTGCAATTTTGTTATCTTGTCAAAAGATGATGTGAGTTGTGAAATGTAGAGTCCAACACCAAATGCAAAGTTAAGCAACCATCTTGAAAAAGCGCTTAAGGTAAGTGTCAAAATTGAATTTTTCACGAGGTATACGATTAAGGTCTACGCTCAATTCTTTATTAGATCTCCATAATTTGTTTATCGGAGATGTCATCACAATTAGATTACTAGGGAATGGCTTGCAGACCATATCTGCTTGCCTCTGCCTTTGCCTGGGCATTATACCATACATACTCGCCGTTGGAGCTACCGTTGCGCTAATAGATAAAATATCTCTGAAAAACAGACTACTACAATGATATTCCAGACTTTTTATGTATTTTTGCATTTGAGTTCCAACGACTAAAAGCCGAGGAACAGAAAGCGGTGGCTTGGTCTGCGTAGCGTGAGTTGACTAAATGCAGAATTCATACAACAAGGATTACCACAGTCAGAGAGCCTTATCAAACTTAACCAAATCGCAATCCATCAGATGAGCGTATTGGAGGAAAACGATATAGATCGTAGATTATTGAAATAAAATGAAATAATAAAAGATATGAATATGTCTAAATGTATCGATTATGCTTTTTTACTTATGTGTTTGATCTTATGTGGAACAAAGGCAAACATTGCCATGGCCGGAGGACAAATCGTAGAGAGTGTGCAGCTAAATGATACCAAGGCTGAAAACATAACTGGTAAAGAGTTGATTAATTGTGTTTACGATAAATTCATATTTGCCATTGACCCTGAAGAGAATGATAATCCCGAAGATTACTTCACTACCAACGCATTGAAAAAACTTCAACAGGACTATGATTTTGATTGCGAGTACGGTCGATGCTATGCTTACTATGCGTTGAGAACAAGAGCACAGGATTCTAAGCCAGGTTCTGAAGATGTATCACAGATTAGTAAGATAGAATATATAGGAGATGGGTGGTATGATGTGTCGTACATAGACATGGGATGGTCAGGTATGACGCGTGTAAAAGTGGTTGATGGGAAAATTGATGACTACGAACAATGTGACTCTGATTTATAATGATTTATAATAGGATAACCAAAGAAAAAAGAGCGAATCTAAGATTAATGCTTAATTCCTCTGTTCTGCGTCCGGTTCACTTCCTCCAGGACAGAAGGGAAATTATACGGCAGAACGCTACCCCACCAACCGGAAATATCTACTGACCCAGTTTTTGCCCTTAATATTTGCAAAAGAATAAAAGATTAGGAAGTTAATTTAGAAAGTCCAAATGGGATAATCAAAAACTCGCTCTCCTTTCTTCTTATGATAGTAAATGGTTATACCAATAGCCAAAGCTATACTGATAACACGCACTATATTTGATATTAAGCCTCCGGCCGCCACTTCAGTGCCCGTCACATTAAAGATGCCCCATGCAGCGTTCATCAAGAAATGGAGTCCGAATGCAACCCATAAGTTAAATTTCCAAGCTGCATACATCCAACTGAAATACAATGCTCCAATAAATGTAACCCCAAAAGCAGCCAAGCTTGAAACTAAGTCATATCCTTGATATGTATGTGCCAGACCGAATAAAACAGCAGGTAAAAGAGTAGCCCATATAAAACCAACTTTTGCATACCTGAAGAATAAACCAAACATAAAAGCCCTGCACACAAATTCTTCAATGAATCCCGGAAATAAGCTTTTCCTAATTATAAGGGGCAAGCTAAGATCAGGATTTATTGAGCCAATTATGGGGAAAACTATGTATAACGGTAATACGGATATCATTGCGATAAGCAAACCTTTGAAGAAGTTTGCATTGAGACCAAGGAAAGAACAGACTTCTTTAGGCTTTATGACGATATAGGTTCCAACTAACACTGCTATAGCCATTACAAGATCTCTTACAAATGAACTGAGTATTGTGCGACTTGGAATTTCAAGCCACACTGACACGTGCCATACGTTCCCCCACAGAGAATTTACCAATAGAGACGCAATTACTGCAAAAATAACTTTGGCTGTTTTGGATTTTAAAGTAACCATTTTGTTTGCGTTTATAGATTCAGTCTGTAAAATTTGTATGAAGCTTAGATCCGAGGTTGTTTTTTTAGGGTTTGGAGCGGAGTTGCCACATGGCAACCGCTGAAGCTGCGGCGACGTTGAGGGAGTCGACGGCGTGGCTCATAGGAATTTTGACGGTGTAGTCGGCGTCGGCGATGGATTCGTGAGCGAGACCGTCGCCCTCTGTGCCCATAATCATAGCTAAGCGTGGCTCTGCAGCAAGTGACGGATCGTCGATGCTCACCGAGTCGTGGGTCAGGGCGAGCGCTGCAGTCTTGAACCCTAAGCGGCGTAATTCGTCCTGATAGCCATCAGAGACCCACGTCCAAGGGACTAAGAAGACCGAACCCATCGAGACTCTCACTGCGCGACGGTTGAGGGGATCACACGATGTCGTGGTGACCAACACAGCATCTGTGCCGAGTGCAGCGGCAGAGCGGAATATGGCTCCGATATTAGTGGTGTCAACTACTCCGTCAATGACAACCACACGTCGGGCGTTGCGGCAGACGCTTTCTAATGACTCAGTCCGAGGCCGGTGCATGGCGCAAAGCACCCCTCGAGTGAGCTTGTAGCCTGTCAACCCGGCAAGGAGCTCGCGGCTGCCGGTATAGACTGACATTTCAGCAGGACAACGGGCCAATAGTGGAGCTGCGTCGCCCGTGATATGACGCTGCTCACATAACATCGACAATGGCTCATAGCCGGCATCCAGGGCAACGCTGATCACTTTTGGACTCTCGGCGATAAACACGCCTTCATCCTGATGCAGGCGATTGCGCAGCTGGGCCTCAGTCAGCGAGGCATAGACGGCGACTCGATCATCTTTAAGGTCACAAATCTCAACTAATCTCATAATCTTTGGTCTTGCATATTAAATTAATCGGGCCGGAGTGGTGTGCTCCGACCCGACCGTCTTGATGATGTGATGAATGTTATACAAAGTAAGCTGCAAGGCCGCTCACTGACGAAATGTCGAGCAAGTGGCTGTAGAAACAGCTAACGATGCCGAGAAGAAGTATGCCGGCAACGGCAATCCACATGCCGAGGCGCTCGCTGCAAGATGAGCGGAACCAGGCGATGGGGCTTTCGTCTTCACTGATAAACATCGCTTTGACCACGAGGAGATAGTAGTAAAGTGAGATGATCGTATTGATCAACGCGATGAGCACGAGCACGTAGATTGCAATCGAGCCCTGGTTGATGGCTGAAGTGAAGATGAAGAATTTTGAGAAGAAGCCGGCAAAAGGCGGGATACCTGCGAGTGAGAACATGGCAAGCATCATCGCGAACGAAAGACGGGGGTTGGTCTTGTAGAGACCGCGATAATCGTCCATTGATACGCGACCAGTGGCATTCTCAATCGCACCGATGACACCGAAGGCAGCAAGGTTGGAGAAGATATATACGAGGATGTAATATATCATTGCTGCGACGCCCATAGTGTTGAAGGCGATGATGCCAAGCATAATGTAGCCGGCCTGTGACACTGATGAGAATGCGAGGAATCGCTTCATATTGCGCTGACGGATGGCAAAGAGGTTACCGACGGTGATGGTGAGGATAATGAGTGCGTAAAGCATCCATTCCCAAACGCGGCTGTAAACCGATCCGAACACCTGAGCGAGGATTACCATAAATGCAAACGCTGCTGCACCCTTAGAGATAACCGAAAGATAAGAGGTAACCGAAGTCGGAGCTCCCTGATAAACGTCGGCTGTCCAAAGATGGAAGGGAACAAGCGAAAGCTTGAAACCGATACCGGCGATCACAAATGCCACAGCCATCACGAGCATAAAGCTGAACTGGCTGGTCAGCGCGAAATAGATGTTTTCGAAGTAGAGCGAGCCTGTGAGACCATATACAAATGAGAGACCCATCATAAACACTGCCGAAGAGAAGACTGCTGTCAACATATATTTGACTGCGGCTTCGTGGCTCTCGTAACGGTTTTTGTCGAGAGCGACCATAGCTGCGAGGGGCAGCGATGCAGCTTCGAGACCGATAACAAAGAGCAAGAAGTGACGGGCAGAGATCATAAGATACATACCGAAGAGAGTGACGAGCAACAACTCGTAGAACTCGCCGCGGCGGTATTGCATCGGCTCTGAATTAGCCCATTTGATTGACTGGATGAGGACGATGAACACGCCGACATTCAAAACATTTTTGATTGCGGCAATGATCGGTGATGTCTCATACATGCCGGCGAACGCTGTGACCGATGTTGTGTTGACACAGCAGCAGAATATGCCGCAGAGGGTCAGAATCAACATAAGCACTGAAGCAAATCTGGGAAGAGCGCGGAGCGAGCGCTTAGGCATGAACGTGTCGTAAAGGAAGACGAGCAGGAACACGATCAGCAGACCGATCTCCTGTTTCATTGCTAAAAACTGTGAATAATCCATTGTTCTGTCTATCTTATTAGTTCAAGCCGAGCACTTTGAAGATTTCGGGGGAGAATGTGAAATTAATCAAGTTATTGAAGAAGTTAGGGAAGCAACCGATGCCGGCCACACAGATGATAAGAGTGGCAGTCGAGAGGCGTTCCCACCAAGTTGCATCGGTGAGTTCGAGATGGTGCTTGTCCTGCACTGGGCCGAAGAGGAGCTTGCCTACGACGCGGAGGATGTAGACAGCTGTGATGACGATAGAGCAGCAAGCGATGATCGTGAACACAAGGCGAAGCGAACCGTGACCGGCGAGGTAGTCAGTCATACCCTGCTCAAACGAACCAACGAAGATGGTCATTTCGGCAACGAAACCGCTGAGACCAGGCAGACCTAGCGAGGCCATACCTGCGATCACATAGCAAACGGCGAGATAAGGCATAATGCGCATCAAGCCGCCCATCTGACGGATGTCGCGAGTGTGAGTACGACCATAGATCATACCGATGAGCGCAAAGAAGAGGGCTGTCATAAGACCGTGAGAGAGCATCTGCATGATTGCACCGGTCATCGCTGTGGTGTTGAGCATAAGGATTGCGAAGAGCACAAGACCGCAGTGAGAAACTGATGAGTAAGCGTTGATATACTTAAGGTCGGTCTGAACGCATGCGCTGAATGCACCGTAGACAACTGATATACCTGTCAGGATAAGGAAGATCCAAGCGAGGTCGTTGGCGGCCTGAGGCATCAGGTAGATAGCCACACGGAAGCAGCCATAACCACCGAGCTTCATAAGCACGCCTGCGTGAAGCATTGACACTGCGGTAGGCGCTGAAGCGTGACCGTCGGGTGACCAAGTGTGGAAGGGGAACATAGCACCGAGCACACCAAAACCAACAAAGGTCATCGGGAAAAGGAAATACTGCCAGCCTTTGTCGATCGAAGCATTCTGAGCGATCTCAAGGATGTTCCAGGTGTAAGCGCCACCATCGGGAGCCGAGTGATAGTAGATGCCGATGAGGCCAAGCATGAGGAATGCAGAACCACCCATAAGCATAAGAGTAAGCTTCATCGCTGAGTAGTTTTTGCGGCCTGATCCCCACACACCGATAAGGAGGTACATCGGGATAAGAGCAACCTCATAGAACATGAACATAGTGAATAAGTCAATCGAGATGAAGAAGCCAAACACACCGGTCGAGAGAAGAATCAACCACAAGAAGAACTCTTTGGGCTGAGGGATCGTCCAAGATGCGAAAGAACCTGCAAAAACAATGATTGACGAAAGAAGGAGCATGGCAATCGAGATGCCGTCAACACCTACGGCAAGATTGATGTTGAGCGGACCAAACCACGACCAAGATCCGGTGTAAAGCATCGGAGCAGTCTCGCCGGCGGCGCGGAGGCCGAGGTAGTCGACCAGCAAGTAAACCGAAAGAGCAATCAGCGCAATCGAACCGACTACGGCCACAGCGCGGATCTGCTTAATATTTCGGCATAGCGCAATACCTGCCAGCATCAGCAGCGGTATTACGACGAAATAGATAAGTATGTTGGAAAACATTATAGTTACTATTTTAAGGTTTACAACTCAAAGATTAAATCAGGCATATCGCGGTAATCGTGCCGAGCAGCAGGGCTCCGATGAGGTAAATCCAAACATAGAATTGAATCTGACCGGACTGGAGCGGACGGATAAGCTCTGAAGCCTTATTGGTGATAGTGGCAAATGAGTCCATAGTGCCATCGATGATATGACGGTCAAACCAAGCGATGGGACGGCAGATGCCATTGAAGATAATCTTGTGAGTGATGAACATATAAAGTTCGTCCCAGTAGAAGCGGTGGTAGCACCAGCGCCAGAGAGCAGGCACAGCGGCCTTGAATTTGGCGGGAAGATTGTTCTCTTTGCGATACATCACAGTTGCGAGAGCAATAGCGAGGATGGCGACAGTGAGGCTGACAGCAGCGACAGACCAGTCGAAGTGAGCCATAAAGTCGTAAGGTTCGCCATTCCAGCTAACAAGCTTGCCGAAGGGAATGAAACCTGCAACACACGAAATTGCGGCAAGAATGATCAGAGGCAGAGACATAGTCCAGGGCTGATCGTGAGGTGCGTGGTGGCCTTCGGGAATCTTATGTTCTTTCCACCAGAAGATGAGATAGTAGAGACGGAACATATAGAATGCTGTCAGACCTGCAACCATCGACATCCATGCGTAAGCAACCCAATCATAGCCGACGCAAGCGCTGAGGATTTCATCCTTAGAGAAGAAGCCTGAGAACGGAATGATGCCGGCAATAGCGAGACAGCTGATAAGGAATGTCCAGTGAGTGATGGGCATATATTTACGAA
>CAYRFB010000081.1:0-9007 GCA_964423485.1 uncultured Bacteroides sp. | reverse complement strand
GCGTCTTATGGCCATGCACCATCCGTTTACTCATCCCAAGGACGAGGATATCGCTCTGCTCGACACTGACCCGGCTGCTGTGCGTGCAGACGCTTACGACATGGTCATCAATGGCGTCGAAGTCGGTGGCGGATCTATCCGTATCCACGACAGTGCCCTTCAGGCCAAAATGTTTGAAATCCTTGGATTTACCCCTGAGAAGGCACAGGAGCAGTTTGGCTTCCTGATGAACGCCTTTAAGTTTGGCGCGCCTCCTCACGGTGGTCTTGCCTACGGTCTCGACCGCTGGGTGTCTCTTTTTGCAGGTCTTGACAGCATCCGCGACTGCATCGCATTCCCCAAGAACAACAGCGGTCGCGACGTTATGCTTGACGCTCCTGCAGCCCTTGACCAGAAACAGCTCGACGAACTCTCGCTCGCTATCGTCACACCTCAGCCGCAAGCCTGATGCTCAACGCAGCGATAATATCAGCTATCGAAGACTTCGCGCCCTCGGCGTTTCAGGAATCCTGGGACAACACGGGGGTGCAGGTCGGATCGCTGAGAGCCGAATGTTCAGGCGTGCTTCTCTGCGTCGACGTCACTCCTGCCATAGTCGACGAAGCTCGTGACCGAGGCTGCAATCTGATAATCTCACATCATCCACTCTTATTTAAAGGGCTTAAACGCATCAGCGGAAATACCCCGGTCGAAGAGTCGGTGATGAGAGCCATATCTTATGGCATAACCATTTACTCTTGTCACACCGCCGTCGACAGCACTCCCGGAGGCGTGAGCTACCGTATGGCCAAAATGCTGGGAGCTACCCCTGTCAGGGTGCTCGAGCCACTTAAAGGCCGGTTCTCAAAAGTCACAGCCATCGTGACTCCCGACTGCGTAGCTCCGGCAGTCACGACATTTAACGAAGTTTCACCCTCGTCAAAGTGTTTCTCGTCTGATGTCGAAAACTATTCGGCCACGCTCCACAAGGATGACCCGTTTGCTACGACCGACATTTCGACTTTGCCTTGCGTCAGGATTGAAGCAACCGTTGCGACCAATCTTGCCCAGCGATTATGCGATTTGTTGAGCGAGACACTTGCCACAGGCCTCCTGTCGGTTACTAACGAGACTTTGGCAAAGATTGATCCCTCGATCGGACTCGGTGTGTATGCGACCTTTGAAGGCGATGGCATTACGCCGCTCGTGCTTATCGAAAAGGTGAAAGCCGCTTTCTCCTCGCCGGTCGTTAGGTGTACGTCTGTCCCTGACAATGATATCTCAATCCGTCGCATCGCTATGTGTGGCGGTTCGGGCAGCGAATTCATCTCTGCCGCGATCAAGGCCGGAGCCCAAGCTTTCATTACTTCCGACACTCGCTACCACGATTTCGTTGACTATCAAAACGAGATTTTGCTTATCGATATAGGCCATTTTGAGAGCGAATCATGCACAAAAGAAATTTTTTACAATGTTATTCGGGAAAAATTTCCTAACTTTGCGTGTTATTACTCCCAAATAGAAGTAAATCCTATAAAATACATATAATAATATATGAGCACCGAAAAAAAACAAGAGCAAACCGCCTCGGTTGAAAAGCGCCTCAAGGCCCTTTATGACCTTCAGACCATCCTTTCTGAGATTGACCGCATCAAGACTATCCGCGGCGAGCTTCCTCTTGAAGTAAAGGATCTCGAAGACAGCATCGCAGGCCTCAACTATCGCATCGAAAACTATTCACGCGAAATTGAAGAGCTCCGCAAGAATCTTGCTTCCGAGAAAGAAAAGATCAACAATTGTAATGGACTTATCGCCCGTTACAAAGAGCAGCTCGACAACGTGCGCAACAACCGCGAATTTGACCTCCTAACCAAGGAAGTTGAGTTCCAGACGCTCGAAATCGAATTAGCAGAAAAGCATATCAATGACTACAGCCGTGCCATTGACAACAAGACTGCTGAAATCGAAGCTACTAAAGAAAAACTCGCTGACCACACTCACATACTTGACGAGAAGAAGTCTGAACTTGAGGAGATCGTTAGCGAAACACGTCAGGAAGAGGAATCTCTCCGCGAAAAAGCCAAGGCTCTCGAGCCCCAGATTGACGAGCGCACCCTTCAGGCTTTCAAGCGAATCCGCAAGAATGCCCGCAACGGTCTCGGCATTGTCTACGTTCAGCGTAACGCATGCGGAGGCTGCTTTAACCGTATTCCCCCTCAGAAACAACTTGAAATCCGTCTTCATAAGAAAGTGATCGTTTGTGAGTACTGCGGCCGCATTATGATCGACCCCGCTCTTGCCGGTGTCGCCGACGACTCAAACCTCCAATAAGCATTTAATCCATTGGTCTATACTGCAGACTGCCTTACCCGGCAGTCTGCTTTTTTTGCAGCGCTCTAAATTAAGATTCATTAACACAGTTCTTAGTAACAATAATCACGCTCATGTGTCTTTTAAGCGAGGTCTGATTTTCAGATCTCGTTAATTTTTTGTCTACGTTTTTCTTCTACATCTCTATGAAGTCTATTTCATCAACGGTCATCCTCTCCCTCATTCTCATTTTCCCTTTCCTTGCTATTGCTGCCGACTATCGGGTCAAGGCCTCAGTCGTTAATTCAGAGTCTAAACCTGAATTGTATGCGACTTGGCGCATCTTTACCAACGACTCAACCTCTACCGCCGTTGTAGCCGGTAGTGTTACCGATGATACAGGCACCATCGACGCCTCGCTCGATTCAGCTGGCGCCTATCGGCTTTCACTCCAAGGTATGGAAGGTGGTAGCCTCGACGTCGATTTTTCGGTCTCTGATGACTCCCCGGTCGCCGATCTTGGCTTTCTTATCCTAAAACCTGATGAGGCGCAGCAACTTGATGAGATCACCGTTACTGCTCAGAAGCCGCTTGTAGTCAAAGAAATCGACCGTCTGGCCTATGATGTCAAAGCAGATCCCGAGTCATCGACCGCGCCCCTTATTGATATTCTTCGTAAAGTGCCGATGGTGACGGTCGACGGCGATGGCAACATCACGGTCAACGGCTCATCAAGTTTCAAGATCTACAAAAATGGCCGACCTAACAACTCGTTCACAAAAAATGCAAAAGACTTATTCAAAGCAATCCCCGCCTCTACCATCAAGAAAGTCGAGGTCATCACTGACCCCGGTGCACGCGAAGATGCTGAAGGTGTAGGCGCGATATTAAACATCATCACCGACAGCGACAGCTCACTCGAAGGCATAATGGGCAGCATCAACCTTTATGTCGACAACAACAACCCGGCGCCTACTCCCCGATTGTGGTTGTCATCCCAGATAGGCAAAGTGACTTTTTCGCTTTATGGCAATTACTTCAATATTAATCGTCGTGAAACCGAAAACACTTCTCATAGCGAAGGCAAATATCTCTCTACCGGCCAGACCCTGCGCTTTGAAGACGAAAGCAGCTCAAAGCGCAACGCTTATTCGAGCGGCTTTGAGCTTAGCTACGAACTCGACACCCTCAATCTCTTCACCGCGTCTCTCGACTTATATCAGAACTATGGCAAGTCTGACTCCCGTCGCAACTACGTGATGACAGCCTCCGACGGCTCCGTTTTGCAGAGCTACACCCAGACCTCTTTCTACCCCAAAAATCAATATCTCGACATTGACGGCAACTTCAATTATCAGCGTTCAACTCGTCTTAAAGGCGAGAACATCACTCTCTCATATCAGATCTCGACCACCGGTCAGAAGCAGAAACAACAGACCGATTACACTGACCTTTATAACTTTCAGGCTGCTTATACCGGCATCAGCTCTAACTTCGATTTGCGTTTCTTCGAACACACTTTTCAGCTCGACTGGACCCGACCGATTGCCACCAGACACACTCTCGACCTTGGCGCAAAATACATTGCCCGTCGCAACCACTCTAAAAATTTCCGTGACTACATCGGCAGCAATCAGACCTACGATGACTTCAATCACAATACCGACATCGCAGCCGCCTATGCCGACTTCCGCGCAAAGTTCGGTAAATTCGGCGTTCGCGCAGGCTTCCGCTACGAATATTCCCGTCTCGCGGCAAAGTTCCACGAAGGTTCGGGCAAGAACTTCAGTTCTTCGATCAATGACTATGTGCCAAACGCTACAGTCAGCTATTCACCTGACGACGCCAATACTTTCAAATTAACGTTCAACCGCCGCATTTCCCGTCCGGGCATTAACTACCTCGACCCGACAGTTTCTACCACCCCTCAGTCGACGACTTCAGGCAACCCACATCTCAAGAGCACAAACTACAACAGCGTCAACCTTAACTATGGTTTCATCAAGGCCAAATTCAATCTCGACTTTTCAGCCGGCTATTCATTCTCAAACGATGCGATATCCGAAACTATGGACATCGTCGATGATCACATCTACTATTCCTTCGGCAATGTCGGCCGGTCGCGTCAACTCAACTTCTCGTTGTATGCGCAGTGGTCTCCGACCGATAAATCAAGGTTCCACGTCAATATGTATTATGCGCTCACAAAGTTATCCCTGCCCGATGGCACTCAACTGAGTCGTCCTGTCTACAATCCCGTTTTGTCTTATCAGCAGACTCTTCCATACCGCATCAGGTTGAGCGCCAATGTGGGTTGGTGGAGTGGAAGCATCAACAACGCCTATTCTTATATGAAACCCTCAATGGCATATTTCTGGAACAGCTTCCGTCTCCAACGTTATTTCCTCACTGACGATCGCCTTTCCATCGGCCTCTCGATCCAAAATCCCTTCGGGCCCTACAAACGCAAGTCAACATCTATCACATCGTCGCCCGACTACTACTCGGAGTACACTTCTTGCCACCCTCATAATTTCTCAGTCGGCCTTACTGCGAGCTTCCGCTTCGGATCGCTTAAAGCTTCGGTCAAAAAGACTGCTGCTTCAATCGAAAACGATGACCTTCAAGGCCGCAAAAACTGAGAATCAGAGCTAATTCATATCACTCTGGTATGAATTAGCTCTTTTATTTGTTGTCGTTTGAGTGATTTTGCTTACTTTTGTGCAAAACAATTACAAATGACAACTTCTTACGCAAAAATCTATGGATTGATAGGGTTTCCGCTCGGTCACTCATTCTCTCAAGACTATTTCAATCAGAAGTTCGACGCCGAAAACATCGACGCCCGCTACATTAACTTCGAAATTCCGGAAATCGGCGACCTCAACAACGTTCTCGCCAGAAATCCTAACCTCGCCGGTCTTAATGTAACCATACCTTACAAGCAGCAGGTTATCCCTTTGCTTGACGAAATGGATCCCGAATCAGCCGAAATCGGCGCAGTCAACGTCATTAAGTTCATCAACCGCAAGGGCAAGCTAATACTCAAAGGCTATAACTCCGACATCGTCGGCTTCCGCGACTCGATCGCTCCTTTGCTTACTGAGCATCACACTCACGCCCTCGTGCTCGGTACTGGCGGCGCGTCAAAAGCAATCTGCTATGCTCTGAAAAGTCTGGGCATCGTGCCTCAGCTCGTATCGCGCCGGCCTGGCGAAGGCGTGATAACCTATGCCGACATCACCCCTGAAATAATGGCTGCTAACAAGATCATTGTCAACACCACTCCGCTTGGCATGTACCCCCATATCGATGAGTGCCCCGACATACCCTACGCACTCCTGACGCCTCAGCATCTTTGTTACGACCTTCTCTATAATCCCGACGTCACTCTCTTTATGAAGCGCAGCTCAGATGCCGGCGCTGAAGTTAAAAATGGCCTTGAAATGCTTCTCCTACAAGCTTTTGCCGCCTGGAACATCTGGCAACGATAATCCCATATAAAAATTTTAATATGTTTTCTGTCGCTAAAATAATATATATCGTCTTCATCGCGCTGATCATCTTGCCAATCGACAAGCTTGGCATTCCGCAGATCAATGCGCCAATTGCCCTGTTGGCCGGTCTCATTTTTGCGTTCAGCTTCAAAAATCCGTGTCCGAAATTCAACAAAAAGACTTCCAAATACCTGCTTCAGGTTGCCGTAGTGTGTCTCGGTTTCAATATGAACCTTCACGAATCACTCAAATCAGGCTCTGAGGGCATGATGTTTACGGTCGTGTCTGTTGTCGGAGTTATGATTCTTGGCATCCTTATTGGCTACTGGTTTCACCTCAACCGCAAAACGGCTTACCTCATATCTTCTGGCACAGCCATTTGTGGTGGCAGCGCAATTGCTGCAGTGGGCCCGGTGCTGAAAGCCAACGAAAATGAGATGGCCGTGTCGCTCGGCGTCATCTTCATCCTCAACGCTATCGCCCTCTTTATCTTCCCGCCCATCGGCCATATGCTCGACATGTCGCAGCAGCAATTTGGCACATGGGCAGCCATCGCAATCCACGACACATCCTCGGTGGTCGGAGCCGGCGAGCAGTATGGCGAAGTTGCCCTCCAGATGGCCACGCTCATCAAGCTCACCCGCGCATTATGGATTATCCCCCTCGCCTTGGTCACAATGTTCCTTTTCCGCGAGAAAGGCTCAAAGGTTTCAATCCCTTGGTTCATCTTCATTTTTATCTTGGCAATGATTGTCAATACCTATGTGCCCCTGCCCGACTGGTTCGTTACCGCAATGGTCTGGGTTGCACGACGCGGCATGGTTGTCACCCTCTTTATGATTGGCGCTTCGCTCTCACTCGCTACCGTCCGTCAGGTTGGCATTAAGCCTCTGCTACTGGCTATCTCTCTCTGGATCATCATCAGCCTCACCAGCCTCGGCGTTGTCCTCAAGACCATCGCATAATCGGCGCGAAAAGATTTAGCGGGTGAAACCACCTCTGTCATACGTTCCTGCCATGCCGGCCGCTCTCGGCCTGATGGCAGGAATTTTGCTTTTCTACGCCTCACCTCACTGGTTGATACCCGCCGCATCTATCATCATCGGCTCGCTGGCCTTTGCTTTTAGACGACACTGGGTCTCTTTTCTCGCTCTCTTCTTATCATTGGGCTGGCTGCTGACAGTTTTGAATTTACCGTCCGAACCGCCGTCACGCTTGTGGGGCGTCCGTTCATCTTGGATTGGCACAATTACCGACACCCACACCACAGCCTCCGCCTCAAGACTAACCGTCGAAATAAGTTACTGCGACAATGTCAAACTTACTCCCTTCAGTTGCGCTCTCCTACTTCCCGTCCCGACTGAGCGCTTTTTGCCGGGCGATGTTGTTAAATTCACAGCTAAGCTGTATAATCCCGATCTCTCGGTCGACCTCCCTGACGAAAACCGCCTTAACCCGACGTTCTTTGTCGACGGCATCACCGCTCAGGCAAATGTCTCACCCGATGATATCATGACCACCTATCATCTGCCTAACCTCAAGCGCAAGGCTATGATTTGGCAGTCTGACGTGCGCGATCTCATATATAAGTCACCGATAAGCAGCCCGACCGCCTGGTTTCTGTCAGCAACGCTAATCGGCGACGACAGTCAGCTCGACCTGTCCCTCAAACAGCAGTTCCGTGCCACCGGCGCCGCCCACTATCTTGCTCTCAGTGGCTTTCATATTGGTATCATCGCAATGCTCGCTTCATTCGCCCTCTTCCCTCTAAAAATTTGGAGCCGCGCCGGGCGCTGGCGTCATCTGATCGTAATTTGCATCATCTGGCTATATGCCTTTACCTGCGGCATGGCCCCCTCGCTGGTCAGAGCTGCTGTCCTTATTACAATTTTTCTCCTGGCAAAGGTGCTCCAACGCCAGTCTTCACCTTACAACTCGCTATGCATAGCCTCAATACTGATTCTTGTCTTTTCGCCCCGCCAACTCTTCTCCCCCGGTTTTCAGCTCTCGTTCTGCGCCGTGCTCTCAATCCTCGCCTTCAGCAACCTGCTCAACCCGGTCAAGGACAGTCGCTCACTACTATATAGAGTCACCTCATTCATTTCCGTGCCAATAGCAGCAATGCTTGGTACATGCCTCATATCAATTTATCACTTTCACCGTTTCCCATTATTATTTCTGATCCCCAACCTTATCTTGGCCATACTGCTGCCCCTGCTGCTCTCAATCGGCGTGGTTCTTATAATCTCTTCCGCGATCGGCATCAAACTCTCCGTGGTTGGCGCGTTCGCAGATTGGATTTACGGGTCCATCACAAAACTGAGCGAATATTTAGATTCATTCCCATCAGCCGAAATAAAAGGCATTTACCTCACTCCTACATCTATAATACTATCGTTTGCATCGATCATCCTGTTGGCTTTCGGTTGGCACTATCGCCGACGCATCCTCTTCATCCTTGCCGCCACTCTGCTCTTCATCTCTGTAGTGATTCAACTTGCTCAACCAAAATTACCTGAAGCCGAACTCTTTATCACCCGCCAACCGACTCACACCGACATCGTCATCCGCAATAATGACTCACCACTTATTCTCACCACAGCTCGATCTGACGATCATGAAATTATCACAAAGCGCCTGTCGCTGAGATACGCCAACTATCTAAGCCGACGCAATTGTAGCGACAGCCTGACAGTCAGCGACTCAGATTTTAGTATGCCGGTAATCAAAAAGCGTGGAGATTATCTCATATTCGGTGATAAAACAATCCTCTTCCCTACCGGTGCCACGCCGGTCATCAACAAAACCATTGCCGTCAATTATCTCCTCATATCCCGTTCCGTCGGTGCCCGTCCGTTTGATTTGGTCAAGACAATTGCTCCCGACACCGTCATCATTTCACGCGATATGCCGCTCGTCCGAGCCAAAATACTCAAAGACTCTTGCGCCGTCCACGCCATTCCCTTCCTTCATCTGACCGACCACCCATTTTCGCTCTCCACATCAAGACAGTGATCGAAAGCAATTTACAATTTCCGCAGGTCTCCTAAAAAAATTGACCCAAAAAAATCATTGCAAAAATTTCATACCAACACTTGCACAGTCAAAAAAAAAGTCATAACTTTGCATCGCAAAAGCAAGACAGAGGTCTTGCAAACAACAAAAACTTGGAGAGATGGCAGAGTGGTCGATTGCGGCGGTCTTGAAAACCGTTGAGGGTC
>CAYRFB010000080.1:3457-9042 GCA_964423485.1 uncultured Bacteroides sp. | reverse complement strand
TGGCGTTGGGAATGAACCCACGTGTCTCGCCCGGCAGGTCGACGCCGAGTTTATAGCCGTAGCCCATCGACACGAGATGGTTTTTCCAAACCTCGAAGGCCGAAGCCGAGGAGCCGTATTTCGACCGGCGATCGATCATCGACTTGAAGCCCCAACAGAAGTAGGCGTTACACGAAGTCTGAAGCGCGGGCAACAGCGGTATCGGCGAACCGTGGGCATGGCAGCCCACTTTCAAACCGCCGTTGATATAACCGCCGTGGCAAGGGAAAACCGTGTTGAGGTCGATGATGCCTTCTTCGAGAAATATCAGCGCCTGCGACGGTTTGAACGTAGAGCCCGGTGGATATGAAGCCTGCAGGGCTCGGTCGAAGAGAGGCCAGCTCTCGTCGTCGAGGAGAGCCTTATAGTTGTTGCCGCGCTCACGGCCGACAAGCAGGCGCGGGTCGTAGGATGGATTGGTTGCCATGCAGAGAATCTCGCCTGTGGATGGTTCGATGGCCACCACAGCCCCGCGTTTGTTGACAAGGAGCGACTCGGCATACTCCTGCAGCTTGATGTCAAGACTCAGGCGCAGATCGCGTCCGGCCTGAGGGGCGATGTCGTGTGCGCCGTCCTCATAGCGGCCCTGGATGCGACCACGGGCGTCGCGTATCAATATCTCAACGCCCTTCTGTCCTCGCAGGTAAGTCTCATAGCTCTTCTCCACGCCGAGGTCGCCTGTATAGTCGCCCGGCGAGTAATAGTCGTCGCGCTCGATATCCTTGGCCGACACCTCGCGGATGTTGCCTAATACATTGGCCGCAGTAGGATGATTGTACTGCCGGAGTATGCGTTTCTGAATAAAGAAACCGGGGAAACGGTAGAGCTTCTCCTGCAGGCGTCCATAGTCTTCCGACGACAGATGTGTGAGCAGTTTCTGCGGGGTGTAGGACGAATAACCCGGATTGAGGCGTTTGTCGCGCATGTCGGCGAAACGTTTGACAAGCGCTTCGTGAGTGATGTTGAGCGTGCGGCAGAAGTCGACCGTATCAAATGGCTGCACGTCGCGGGGTATGAGCATCAGGTCGTAAGCCGGCTGATTGTATACCACAAGCTCGCCGTTGCGGTCATAAATCAGTCCGCGCGACGGATAGATTGTCTTTTTAAGGAAGGCATTCGAGTCGGCCGAAGCCTTATAGCGGCTATCCTGTATCTGGAGGTCGAACAGGCGCACCAGATATATCAGGGCTATGATGACGATAAAGCCGCCGATGACATATTTTCGTTTTTCTAAATTATAGTTTTTTCTCACGACCGTTTAAAGGAGAGGCTGTCGATAGCGTATATTATAATGAACGTAAAGATGGTGCTGAAGATTGTGCGCATCAGCAGGAGTTTGAGGTTAAAGAACTGGAAGGCCTCGATCGAGAAGAGCATCAGGCAGTAGATGAAGACCATCGTCAGCATATATTTGAAATATGCTGCCCAACCCATTGTCGAGATGCCGGGCATCATGCCTAAGAGATCATCGTCATACGACATATAGAGATGATAGACCGGCTTGCGGACAAAGGCGAGCGTGGTGCAGGCGAGCGCATTCATGCCGGGGGTGTCGGCAAAGATGTCGACGGCCAGACCGGCGGCAAAGCCGATGGTGATCGACCAGTTGGTGCTCAGCGTGATCGGCAGGCTGATGATGAGATAGATAAACACCAGCGGCAGGGCGACATTGAAGAGCACCAGATTGTTGAAAATCACAGCCTGAGCCGGCACGAGCACCAGAAAAAGGGCGACGAGTATGAGGGCGGTCTTGCTCATTGTTGCTTGATCTTTTTAGTGTCGGTGTTGTCAAACTGCTCTATGGCCGAAAGCTCTTCGGCATAGTTGTTGGTGACGATCTGAACGTTGCCCAAGGCCGTGAAGTCAGCGAAGAGGCGCACCTTGAGGGTGAAGAAGTTCTCGTTATGGTTGCGTCCGTCATCGAGGATTATGCCGACGGGAAGGCCCGGAGGAAACACCGCCGAGTAGCCACTGGTGACGATGGTGTCACCGGGGGTGTAGGTGGTGTGGCGGGGCAGCTCCTCGAGCAGGGCCGTCGTCGGGTCGTTGCCGTCCCAGACAAGCGAACCGAAGTTGTCGCTGTTTTTGATCTTGCACGACAGGCGCAGGTTGGGGTTGAGCAGCGAGATCACGCGGGCATTGCGGCGGCCGACTACGCTGACGATGCCGACTACGCCGTTCTGGTCGATGACGCCCAGCTCGGCTTTCACGCCGTCA
Organism: uncultured Bacteroides sp.; assembly: GCA_964423485.1. Lineage (GTDB taxonomy): Bacteria > Bacteroidota > Bacteroidia > Bacteroidales > Muribaculaceae > CAG-873. The sequence goes on along the minus strand of CAYRFB010000080.1, from coordinate 6,786 downwards.
TCAGAGCCCTTGTCGAGGGTCAGATAGTTGTAGGGGCGCGAGATGCTGTTGTTGATGACGTGGGCCACGATAAAGTCAAAGTGGTCGATGCCCGAGTCGACGGCGAGGGTGTCGCGGTAGTCTCTCTCGACATAGCGCTGAAGGGTCTCGCGCAGGTCGAGCACCTCTTTCTGGAGGGCGGCGTTGCGGCGGTTGAGGTCTTCGTTTTTGTCGCGCAGGTTGAAATAAGAGGTGACGTGATTGCTCAGCTCATAGACTGTCGAGGTGACGGAGTTGGCCGACGTCAGGAACACATAGTGCTGGTATGGGTTGCTGTGAAACAACAGCATGCAGCTCACTACGGCAAAAAATGCGTAGACAAACCACTTGCTGTTGCGTATAAAGAAGTCGAATAACTCACGCACGGGCTGACTCCTTCCGTGACTTTATCGGATGAGGAACGAGAACTTGGCAATATTTTTCAGCGCGACGTTGGTGCCGCGAGCCACGGCCAGAAGGGGATCTTCGGCGATGTGGAACTGGATGCCGATCTTGTCGGTCAGACGCTTGTCGAGGCCGCGGAGCATAGCACCGCCGCCGGCAAGATAGATGCCGTTGCGCACGATGTCGGCGTAGAGCTCGGGCGGGGTCTGCTCGAGGGCGCCGAGCACAGCTGCTTCGATCTTGGAGATGGTCTTTTCGATGCAGTGGCTGATTTCCTGATAGGAGACGAGCACCTCCATAGGCAGCGCAGTCATCACGTTCGGACCGTGGACGACGAAATCCTCAGGCGGATTGTCGAGCTCGGTCAGGGCTGAGCCGACGTTCATCTTGATCTGCTCGGCAGTGCGCAGTCCGACCTTGATGTTATGGGCGCGGCGCATATGGTTCTGGATGTCTTCGGTGAGGTCATCGCCGGCGATCTGGATGCTCTTGTTGCTGACGATGCCGCCAAGCGAGATTACGGCAATCTCGGTGGTGCCGCCGCCTATGTCGACGATCATGTTGCCTTCGGGCGCCTCGACGTCGATACCGATGCCGAGGGCTGCGGCCATAGGCTCGTAGATCATGTAGACGTCGCGGCCGTCAGCGTGCTCTGACGAGTCGCGGACGGCGCGGATCTCGACTTCGGTCGAGCCCGAGGGGATGCCGACGACCATGCGGAGCGAGGGCGAGAACCAGCCGTTCTTGGAGCTTGCCTTCTTCACGAGGCCGCGGATCATGAGCTCGGCGGCGTTGAAGTCGGCGATCACGCCCTGGCGGAGCGGGCGGACTGTGCGGATGCCGACGGGCGCCTTGCCCTCCATGAGGTGAGCATCGGTTCCAACGGCGATCAGTTTCTCGGTGCGGTTGTCAAGGGCGACAATCGACGGCTCGTTGATTACGATTTTGTCGTTGTGATAGATGATCGTGTTGGCGGTGCCAAGGTCGATAGCTATTTCTTTTGTAAGAGAGAAAAGTCTCATTTGTGTCAGTTGGGGTGGGTGTGAGAGATGAAATAAAAGAGATTTGTCGGCTCCGGGGGTCGATTAGTGCTTGAAGTGGCGGAAGCCGGTCATGACCATAGTCATGCCGTTGGCCTTGCAGTAATCGACAGAGTCAGTGTCGCGGATCGATCCTCCGGGCTGGATGACTGAAGTCACGCCTGCCTTGTGAGCGATCTCCACGCAGTCAGCAAAGGGGAAGAATGCGTCAGAAGCCATGGCAGCGCCCTTGAGGTCGAGGTCAAACGAGTGAGCCTTGTCGATGGCGTGACGGAGAGCGTCGACGCGTGAGGTCTGGCCTACGCCGCTGCCGAGGAGCATGCGGTTGTGGGCGAGCACGATGGCGTTGCTCTTAGAGTGCTTGACGATCTTGTTGGCAAAAAGCATATCGGCGATCTGCTCTTCGGTGAGCGTGTCGCCGGCCACGAGCTTGAGGTCGTCGGCGGTCTCGACTTTGGTGTCGCGCTGCTGCATCAGGGCGCCGTTGAGTATGGTGCGCACGCTGTGGGTAGACTTGAGCGCCTGCTTCTGCACGAGGATGATGCGGTTTTTCTTCTGCATCAGTATAGCGAGAGCGTCGTCAGTGTAAGCCGGGGCGATGATGACCTCGAAGAAGATCTTGTTGATCTCTTCGGCAGTCGCAGCATCGACCTCGCGGTTGGTGATGATGACGCCGCCGAAAGCCGACACGGGATCGCCGGCGAGAGCGTCGCGCCAAGCTTCGAGCAGAGTGCCGCGCGAGGCGAGACCACAGGCATTGTTGTGCTTGAGCACGGCAACGGTTGTGTCGTCAAACTCTTCGATCAGCGACACGGCTGCGTCGATGTCGAGCAGGTTGTTGTAAGAGATTTCCTTGCCGTGGAGTTGGTCAAACATTGCGTTGAAGTCGCCGAAGAAGAAACCTTCCTGATGAGGGTTCTCGCCGTAGCGCATGGGCTTTGAGCCGTCGATGGCGAGGCGCAGGCCGGTCGGGGCCGCGGGGGCGCAGGCTGTCTTGTCAAAGTAGTTGAAGATAGCGCTGTCGTAGTACGATGATACGCCGAAAGCTTCGCGGGCGAGGATGAGTCGCTCTTCGGGAGTCGACGATGCGCCGTGAGCGTCGAGCATGCCGGCGAGGATGGGATACTGCTTCTTTGAAGCAACGATGACAACATCTTTGTAGTTCTTGGCGGCTGCGCGGATGAGCGAGATGCCGCCTATGTCGATTTTTTCAATTATGTCCTGAAGGGGTGCGCCAGAAGCGACGGTAGCCTCAAAGGGATAGAGGTCGACGATCACGAGGTCGATTTCAGGGATCTCATATTGCGCGATCTGCTCGCGGTCAGTCTGATTGTCGCGGCGGGTCAGAATGCCACCGAACACTTTGGGGTGGAGAGTCTTAACGCGGCCACCAAGGATAGAGGGATAGCTTGTGAGGTCTTCAACGGCGTCGCAAGGCATGCCGAGTGATTCGATGAAGGCGCGTGTGCCGCCTGTAGAAAGGAATTTTACGCCATCGGCGTGGAGTTTACGGAGGATTTCATCAAGACCGTCTTTATGGTAAACTGATACCAAAGCGGTGCGGATCGGTTTAATTTCTGACATAATTGAGTTTGGATTGACGTTTTGGAATGCAAATTTACTAATTATTCTCCGCTTGTGAGTAGTTAAACGTCAATAAAAAATCATTACTAAGAAAAAATTCCGCGTTTTTTTGCCGAACGGCGGATATACAATAAAAAGTTAGCGCCCGGCTACCGGACGCTAACTTTTTATTGAATTTTCAACAGTAAGGAGTGAGATCGCGGATTTTTTTACTTGATAGATACTTTATCAACAGTCGAACCCGCTTTCACAACGTAAATGCCCGGAGCGAGGTTATAAGGC
>CAYRFB010000080.1:0-3357 GCA_964423485.1 uncultured Bacteroides sp. | reverse complement strand
ATCAACAGTCGAACCCGCTTTCACAACGTAAATGCCCGGAGCGAGGTTATAAGGCGAAACCTTCACACCGTTGATGCCATATACGCTGAAGTCATCGCAGTCAGATACAATAGTGCGACCGATAACGGCATAAGCGGCTGAGTTGTCTTTATTAACGGTGCTGATGCCCGATGTGGAGAAGAGATAGAATGCAGGTGAGATAGTCTGCACCTGAGTGTTGTCGGCTTTGTCTTTCAAAGAGATGCGGAGGTCGTACCAACTGTTGTTGTCACCCGAGACAGTGGCGAGCGACGCAAGGTAATGCTTGCCATAGTCGGCATCAGCTTCGTCTTCGGTCACGGTTACCGGGATAGACTTGAATTCTTCGCTTCCGTGCTGAGCATATTCGATCTTGATGTCTTCGATGTCGGCATACTCGAAATAGCGGTCGAGAGCACCGTTGGGCATCTCTCTGCCGAACACTTGATTGAAGTCGCCGGCATAGAGGCTGATCTCGCCGTGTTCGGCTTTTCCAAAGGCCTGAGAGATAAAGCCGCCGGGTGCGCGCATCTGAAGTGAAGTGAGTATGGGCGGGAAATAGTCGCTGTCGGCGCCGTCAGCAAAGTTCATCACTGCAGTCATCTTGGTCGAGCCCTTGATGTCATCGACTACGGCATTGTCATGCCAAGCGTCGACCTGAATAGTCGAGGGAGCGTTTTTCGCGATATCGATGGTTTTCTGCCATTTGTCAAGAGTGTTGATTTCATTGCTCAGCGCCTGCTTGCCGTCGACAAGAATCGACATGGCGACATCAGCGTTGTCGCTTCTGCGTACTTCACCGCAAAGACCGACTGAATATGTGCGGATAAGAGGATTGACAACTCCGTCGCGGCTTGTCGAACCAAACTCAAACTCAGTGAAGGGGACGCCCTCGCCGAAACTCATCAGCATATTGGACGACTGATAGCTGTGGTCAGGTGCTATAGGATGGCCGTCACCATCGGTGTGATATGTGTTGAGCGACACTTCGTAAATGAGTTTGCCGTCGCTATATCGTCCAGTGGGCGAGCTGATAAAGCTGGTGTAATCCTCGTCATATTCGTAGACAAAGCCCGGGAAGATCTCTTCGGCGATGTGACGGATATCAATGCGGTCGGCAAGTTCGAACGATGCGCCGTAGGTGAATTCGTCGTTGGGCTCGTCAACGCAGATTTTAACTTTGTGGGCTGCATTATTAGCAGTTTTTGCAGCGAGCATATAGCCGTTTGAATCTCCGAGACTTACTTCAGCTGTGATGCCGTAAGGGAAAAGATATTCCTCTGTGCGGAGTTCGTAAGCCGGAGTATGGACAAATGAAGCTTTGAATTCGTTATAGTTTGAAGGATCGTTGGTTAAGGTTTTCGGTTCGAGCTTGCCGACTGGCAAACCGATGATTTCGACGCAATCATCGTTGATAAGCATACGCATGCATGCCATCTTGAAACGGTCGCTCAGCGGATTGATCCAGATGTCGAATGCGGGTTCGGGATCATTCTCCGTCTTGGTGTAATCGCCTTTTATTGCGTGGTCAGTGTAAGAGCCTCCACCCGACATCATCACACGGTTGCCGTCAGCAAACAGCACTACGCGGTGAAGCACTACGGCGCAGTTGCCTTTTTCGACAACATACCAGTTGCGGTCAGCGTCTTGGGTGGTCTTGTCAATTTGAACCGCCGAGCCGTCAGCATGGACCGGCCTCACCTTAATAGGTTCTTTGACCTCAGCCGCATCAAAGTTGACCTCAGCCTCTCCGTTGATCTCGATGCCTTCTTTCACGACCCAGATTGTCGAATGAAGTGGGAAACGTGATTTTGGAGAGTTGGACTCGAAGAGGCAGAGCGCATCATAGCGTCCGGCGGGCAGATTGATAGATGCGGTTTCGCCCATCGGTCGGCATCCTGTCACATTGCCCTCTGAATCATAGAAATTGATTACTGCCGGCTCGATATCTTCGCCGTCGAGACCAAAAGTTACGGTTACCTTAAATTTTTCTTCAGCAGACTTTTGTGCTTGCGCGGGTGTGGAGAATGTCATGGCGTGTTCTGGAACAAAGCTTGACGATAGCACCGGGAAGCCTTTATCGACAGCAAACCTTTCAGCGGGTTGTGCGGCAAATGCTCCTTGCGACAGCACCACGCCCATTGCGATTAAGTACAGATGTTTCATAAGATAATTAATTGAAGAAATTATTGTATGGGATAAAATATTCAATCTAAGTAGCACATCAGATTTGTTTGCAAAGTTACAATTATCTATTGAAACAACAAGAAAATTTCTAAAATTTTCAACGGTTTGCTTTAAAATTGATATTTGGTGGATTGTTGGGCCAATTTGGCGTTGCGGCGTGCGAGGGCGCGGCGTTGCTGGCGGGTCATGGTGTTTAGGCAGGGCTCAGAGCGCTCAGGGATCTTAGAGGAATCAGAGTGATCAGAGCTATCAGAGCACTTTGAGTCTTTGGAATCCTCGGAGTTCTCGGAGAGCGTTATCTCTGAGGCTGCGAGGGTGAGGAGGGCGTTGTTGGCTGACTTGGTTGAGTCATTGGCCACTACGAGAATCGAGAGCTTGCACTTGACCTGAAGGGCAACCAAGCGCTTCATGATGTAAGCTGCTGACGCGTTGCGGCCAAACGACAGGGCAGCTATGCGGCTCACAGAGTCGACGACAAAGGTGCGGATGGAGGTTGTGCGCACAGCCTGCTCGATTGCCTCGAACACAAGCTCGGCATAATCGCGATTGTCGTCGATCGACTCAAATTCGGGCGTGAAAATATAAAGATTGTCAGCGCTGCCGCTGCAATTGGTGAGTCGCTCTTCGGCGTTAATATACAAAACTTCGCGGCCTTTGTTGGCTATATCGGAGGCGATCGCCAGGGCAGTGGTGGTCTTGGCAACCTCGCGGGGCGCATGGAGCAGGGCGGTTGTCGATTCTTTCCAGATGTTTTTGTAAAGATAAACGGCTTTCTTGACTTCGCTGAAGAAACGTTTTGCAGATAAAAATTTGTGGTCCATAGTTTTAAATTAAAAATGTAAAAAATGAATAATTAAAAATTGATTCAGCACTGAGCTTTCACCTGCAAAGTTACAACCCCAACCGACACAAAAACACGCAAATCCGTACAACTATACAATTTAACATATCGCCGTTTTCAATAAAATCCAACTTAACAGATGGTTACGCCCGAATTTTCAGATGAAAAAAATAGGGGCGTTAACAATCGTGGCATAACCGCAACCCCGCTGCATCGCAGCGCTTGCATATGGCTATCACTCTGGCGCTGCTATGCAGCGTTGTCTCAGTCTGAAAGTCGCAATGTCGCAGGACATCACGATGAGGCGTTTT
>CAYRFB010000079.1:0-9090 GCA_964423485.1 uncultured Bacteroides sp. | reverse complement strand
ACTAACATTTCTGGCCCGGGGAGGCTCGGGTGGGTTGATATTTTGAGGGTTTTGGCCTGCTTTATGGTCGTGTTGGCTCACGCCTGCGACGCCTTTGTCGGCCAATTTGACAATGACCGCGTCGCCTTCCTGACCGGCACTTGCATTGGTTCGCTCATGCGCCCCTCGGTGCCCCTCTTCGTGATGATGACCGGTGTGCTCCTGCTGCCGATCAGCAAACGCGATTCGTCGATAACGTCATTCTATAAGCACAGGGTCGGCCGAATCGTGTGGCCGCTGATTTTCTGGTCTCTGATGCTGCCGGTGATGGGATGGTTTTATTTCAATTACATTTGCCCGACGACGGTCAACTCGATGCTCAACAGCGAGATGTATGCCACCGAGAAACTGATGCCACGATTCTGGACTTGGATTTTTAATTTCAATTATGACTCTACGGCTCTATGGTACCTTTATATGCTCGTCGGCCTCTACCTGGCGATGCCTATAGTCAACGGCTGGCTGAGCACAGCAAGCCGACAGGACATAAAGACTGTGCTCTCCCTCTGGGGCGTGACCCTGCTGCTGCCTTACGTTCAGATGGTGGCTCCGGCGTTAGGCTATGAAGGAGTGTTTGGCAACTTCGGCATCCTCGGCGTGTGTGACTGGAACGTCTTCGGCACATTCTATTATATGTCGGGCTTTATGGGCTATATCGTCTTGGCATATTATCTGAAGACCTATCCTCTCGACTGGAGCAAACAGAAAATGGCAGCCATCCTGATCCCGATGTTTGTAGCCGGCTATTTGATCACTTTCGTGGGCTATGTGGAGATGAACGCTCTTCATCCCGGAAATTATGCTTACCTCGAGATACTGTGGCTCTTCTGCGGCATCAACGTTTTCTTGATGACCTTCCCGATGTTTGTGCTTGTGCAGCGTTACAAAGGCTCAGCGCCACGACTGATCGCCAACACGGCCAAACTGACTTTCGGCATTTATCTGGTGCATTTCCCGTTTGAAGCCGCAGCCTATGATCTCTTTGCCATACCGGGGCTGCCTGACTGGAGCCGCATCATACTGTCGGCGGTGACGATCTTTATTGTCGTCGGCCTGATAGTGCAGCTACTCTGGCTCTGGAAGCCGACAAGACGCTTGGTTGCGTGATGACGCTTAATCAGCTACCCGTCATCAGAACGGGTAGCCGATAGCTAAGTGGAAGGCAAGCGATTTGCCAAAAGATTTCATATTGTAATAACCCGATTTGCCGGTGTTGTAGGGAGCGTGGATGCCTATGCCGAGGTCGCCGCGCACTACGAGCATACTGATGTCGAATCGCAGACCGACGCCCGTGCCGAGAGCGATGTCGTTGAGGAAGGTCGAAGCCTTGAGCTGGCCGCCGGGGCGCTGCGGATCATTTTTCAACAGCCACACGTTGCCTGCATCGAGGAAGCACGCGCCGTGGAGCGGACCCATGATAGGGAATCGGTACTCGACATTGGCCTCGAATTTAAACGTACCCGTCTGATCAAAGTAAGTATCCTCGGTGGCCGGATCGTGATAGCTGCCCGGGCCGATGCTTCTGACCGTAAACGCCCTGACCGAGTTGGCACCGCCACAGTAGAACTGCTCGGAGTAAGGCACCTGCGACGAGTTGCCGTAAGCGTGGGCCGCGCCGATGGCAAGACGGCTGACGATCCACTGATCGCCATCGCTGACTCGCCGGCCATAGACAAGCTGAGTGCTCGCCTTGACAAACTGTGAGAAGGGTGTGCCAAAGAGCTTTTTCTCGCCCTTGATGCCAAATGCACGGTAAATGCCCCAGAAGATATTGCCGGCCTCCTGAACGGTAAACTGCCAGTTGAGAGTGTTGCGTGAACCGAAATTGCGGTCGTAGACGTAAGAGTAGACCATCTGAGGGATATACTGACTCTGGAAACTCTGAGCCACAGCGGGGTTGGCATTCATTATCGAGTCAAACTCGGCGGTGGTGCGCATCAGGTTAGTATAGGTGAGTTTGAAGAGCGTCAAGGTGTTAGACACATGGCGCGACACTCGCCAGTCATAGTTCATCGAAGCGTTGAACTGCGCCATCTTGAAATAGTGCGGGCGATTCAACAGGTCAGCGCCAAGCTGGAAGCGGGTCCAGTTGAGCTGGAAACGGCTGCGCGGCACAAACTTAGGAGCGATCAGGCGCGGCATCGCAAGCGACGCCGTCAGGCCGGCCTCGTATGAGTTGAAAATCGAGCCGCGTCCGTGGCCGGTCTGCCACTCATAAGAGCCCGTGACGCCGACAGCCAGCTGCTCGCCACCGCCGAATATATTATTATTAGTCACTTTAAATGACAGACCCGGGCCTAAATAACTGTTGCTCTTCGATGAGCCATTGATTTCAAAGGCGGCCTCCCACGGGGCGTCGAAGCGGCAGTCAATCACAACGTCGAGCACATCGCGCTTGCCCGCCGTGGTGTCAGGGATGGCCGCGATGTCGATCGAATTAAAGATGCCGAGCTGCGAGAGGTTGGTCTGGGTGCGGTTCATATTTCTCACCGAGAAAGTGCGACCGGGACGGAAGGTGACATTTTCGGTAATCAGCTTATGGCGCAGCTTTGACGGACGCATCTGAATCAGCGTTGCCCGCGGCAGAGCGATAGTGTCGGGCTCACCGCCCCCCGAGTGACGGTTGGCGATCACTGTCACCTTGCCGACGTTATACTTGCGCTTGGCCATTTCGGGCATGTTGGTGGCCAGCATTATCTTCATTAGTATATTGCCGGGCTCGGCGATGCTATCGGCAAGATACTGGATGTAATCGGGACGGAAGAAGTAGTAGCCTTTGTTGCGGAGTGTGTTGGTGATTCGCGTGCGGGCGATGTTGAGCGAGTCAGTCGAATAACGCATCTCAGACGTCAGGTACGAATCCTGCTTGACCAACGAGTCGATCATATGGGCGAGCGGACCGTCGTCAGGCAACATTTCAATCACTTTCATCGGATAGGCAGGACCGGGATCGATGGTATATTTGATCTTGGCCTTGCGCGGATTGCGACCGTAGACGAGCTCATAGGTTGCAGCGCCTCTGAAAAAGCCGTTGTTGTCAAGGATTTCATCGATCATATGGGTGCGCACCTCAGGACGAACATCAGAGACCAGCACCGGCTCGGCCACAAGATTTTCGTAGAGCCAATGCTTGAGGCCGGACGGAGGATTGTCCCAGTTGTTGTAGACCCACAGTCCGAGCGGGAAGGGATAATGCCAGCCGAGCAGTTTCCAATAGTTGTTGGGCGGCACATTGACAGCATCCTTGATCGTCGACTCTAACGCGAGTGGTATCTTGACCGAGTCATTGTCAAACTCAACCTTTTTCAGACCGTTATACAGGATCTCATCTTTGGGTATGCGCCGCGTGGTCGAGCATCCGACAAAGATGACGCAGGCACAAATCACGGCCGCACAGCGCACGGCAATTCTATTATATGATAAATCTCGACTTTTCATTTTCTCTTAGATCGTGGTCTTAAGAATTTAAACATATCGGCGAGGTGGTTGAGCTTTTTGCGATAGACAAAACCGACGCCCGTCTGGGTAATCTCACCTTCGAGTATACTTTCATAGCCCGTGTGACGGAATATGCGGACATACATCGTGTGGCCTTTATTAAGATAGTAATCAAACGATATGTCATTGATAAGATTCTGAGAGAAGTTTTCGTCAGCGTTGGCGTCGGTCGAGTAATTGCCGCCGATGACGATTTTGAAACGGTCGTTGAACAGTGACTTCGACACCTGATAGCTGTAGCTGGTCGTCTGCGAGCTTGAACCATCGACCGTGCGGTCATACTGATTGATGCCGAAACTGATGTCGACGCCCTTGACATTGTTGGCCATCCAGCTGTTGATCTGAGATTCGAGGAACGAGTAGAGCGCGTTGCCGGTGATCGACGCATCGCCCTTGGTGCCGGGCCCGGTGTATATGCCATATAGGAGCATGTTCATCGCCTGGTTGGCGCGTTGGTCAGGGCTCATCGACTGCAGCTCGTTGGCGACGGTTACATCATCGTCGGTCGCGAGGTCAAACGCCACGTCCATACGGTCGAGCGAGCCGGTGACGTTAAGCATCACGTCGAAGTTAATCAGACGCGAGTTCTGGCCCGACTGAGTGACGTTGGCCTTGATGACATCGGTAGCGTGAACGTTGAGAGTCGGGTTCATCACGTCGCCGTTGAAAGCCACATAGCTGTTGTCGTCAAAGGCAAAATTCTTTTCTGACATAAACGGCGGCGAATATTTCACATAGCCTTGATTGATGTTGAGTCGACCTGTCATGCGGCCGTCGCTGATCGGCGACATAGTGTAGTTGAGAGTACCGTCAGCCTCGAGCTGCACACGGTTTTTGCCGTCAGACGACAGGTTGACGCCTAAGGTAGTGCCGTTTTCGATTGTCAGCGACGCGTCAAGCACCATGCCCATAGTAGTGTCAGTGATACTGTCGGCCATCATCACTGCCGCAGAGTCAGTGAAGTTGACAAACTTGACCATATCTCCGGTCGACTGCGAGGCTATGACGTTAGAAGCATCAGGGATCACATAGGTGACATTGGTCGGCGGCATTATGCGTAGGTCAGCGTTGACAAAGAGCAGTTTCATATCGCCGTGGATCCTTGAGTCGAGAGAGATAAAGGCCTTGCCATATATGTCTGAGCCTTTGCTGACGCGGTTGGAGTTGACGAGCTGCATATTATTGGCGCTCATACGCAGGTCAATCTTTGGCGAAGCCATCGACGAAATGTCGACCGTGCCGTCGACATAGAGCGGATTGTCGTTTACGCCCTTTATCGAGAATTTGTTGAAGCTCACAAGATTGTCAACCACGGGAATCTCGACCTCGCTGAAGGCATACTCTGTGCCGGTCATATTGAGGAAGATCGCGGTGCTGTCAAAGTCAATGTGGCCGTTAAACACCGGAGCCTTGTCGTCACCCGAGATGCGCATCGTGCCGTTGAGCACACCGCGCAGCTTGGCCATGCGCGGAGGCAGGAATGGATTGACCGTCGACAGCGGGAAATGGATCATCGAGAAATCGAGATTGTAAGGCGTCGGCGAAATCGAATCGTTGAGCGCGCCAGCGAGCGTCATAGTCTTGAAGCCGTCGACATAGACGTTTGACTTGGCGTAAAGTGTGCCGCCGGGCCGGGTAGTGACATCAAAGTCAACCTTAAGGTTGGCGACTCGCTCTTTGCCGTAGTAGAAGTTATCGATGACCACGTCGCCGACACCGTTAAGATCGCCAGCGACCTGACGCAGGGTCACGTCAGCGGTAAGATCCCCTTGCATGGGCGGAGCAAAGGGGTTGATCGAAACCCAGTCGGCAATGTGGATGTCGGTAAGGGCGATATCGAGATCTTCCTGATCGTGAGAGCCCTCGATATGGTTGGTGAGGATCGACAATTGGCTGTCGCCGCCGTTCATCACGAGGTTAGCGTCGATATGCTTCGACAACAGATTGTAAGATATGAAGTTATTTTTGTTGACCTTCCAATCCTGATAGCCGATGATCTGCTCGATCGGGGTGAGTTGCAGAGTGGCGATAGAGTCGGCGAGCGATGCCTTTGCACCGATGTCAAAGCCTTTGTTGCCCTTGATGTTACTCTGCTGGAAGCGGACACCGACCTCATTATTCATCACATATCCGCCGAGATTGACGTGAGCCCACTCGTCGAATGTGCCGGGCCGGTTCTCGACTTTTGCATTATAAGCGAGGAAGTCGCCCTGCTGCTCCATTTCAAACGAGATGGTGTCGATGCGGTTGGTGCTTGTGATGAGTCTCAGCATCTTGGAGTCGAGGGTGAAGGTCGAGTCGTTTGACGCCGAGATGGTGAGTTTCTTGAAGTTCATCTTCTTTGACAGCAGGATGTCGTTGATAGCATTATTGGCCCCGGCGCGGATGTCGAGTTCAAATTTTGGCATCGCGGCTTGAATCTCACTGACCTTGAATACCCTTTCGCTGATCTGACGGTCAAGGACGAGCGACGTTTCTGAGAAATGAGACATCAGAGAGTCAAGCGAGTTGGGCGACGAGAAGTGGACTGTCAGGTCGCGGTTGTTGAGCGACACGTCAGTCAGCGAGTCGTTGGCCGAGAGGTTGGCGAGGACGTCAGAGAGGGTTATGCGCGAAGCCGGCTGGATGTAGTCAAAGTCTTTCAGTCTTAAGCGGGCATCAATCACATTGGCGTCAGGGTCGATCGACGCATTGCCCGAGAGGCTGAAGGTCAAGGTAGTCTCGAGATCGGCCATTTTCAGCGCCATCAGGTCAATCTTTTCGCCGTCGGCCGTGATGGTCCAGTCGTAGGGCAATTTATCTAAGTTGCCTTCGGCGGTCAGACGGATATCCGTGTCAGGATTGTCTGAGTATAAGTCAAGATGCCCCTTGCCGCCGTCAAGATTGGCATTGACGTAAATATCACGATAAATATAATCGGCATATTCGGCGCTGGTGACCGCGATTTTTGCGTCGGCGGTCATCGTCGAGTCAAAGGGATTGTAACCTTTGCCTGCAGCCTTCAATGAGGCGGTGACGTCGGCGGCTCCGAGATTGGGCATAAAAGTCTGGATTGGGAAATCTTTGATATCAAGGTCAGCCTTGTAGCTTTCGCCGCGAGAGTTCCAGTTGCCGTTGAGGGCAAGAGTGCCGTTGCCGGTCTTGACTTTGACATTGCCGTTGACTGAGCCGGAGCGCATCTTGACGTGGCCGTTGAGAGCCATGCGGGGGATGTTGATGTCCTTGCCGGCCTCTTTGCCCATAATGCTGTTTTTGATGCCGTTGAGATTGATCACATGACCCGATAGAGTGATGTCGCCAAACAAATTATTCATATCGGTCAGGTTGCCGACGTAGCCTTTGCTGTTGACATTGACACATCCGTTAAGCGCTATGTCAAGGCGGTCGATGTCAAGGCGCCCCATAGTGCCTCCCAAGTCGATATCAAGACCGACCTGATTCTGAGCCGGGATGGTCACGAGATAAGGCAGGAAGGCGGGAAACATCATACGCAAGTCGGCCACCCCTACTCCACCGTTGACATCAAGTTTCAGCGGCAACGTCGGATCGCCCATAAGGTCACCCATGCCCATCTCCATCTCGACGGCGAGGCCTGTGGTCGGCGTATTAATCTTGAAATCCTTAAGATACATCGCTGCAGAGTCGAGAGCGAAGGTTCCCTCGGCGTTAAGACGCACGCCGCATCGCTCAGTGCCGGTCAGTCTGAGCGGCAACCGCAGGGTGGTAGCCTGATCATAGAAGTCAGTGACCGTCAAATCCAGAGAGTCGACGGCTATGTAGCCGAAGTCAAGGCCCGGCATAGGCTCGAGACCTTGGGTCGTGTAAAGAGCTTTTGAGCCGGTGAACGCTATCGAGTCAATCGCGATGGTCCAAGGCAGAGATGCCACTGTGTCATTGACCTCAACGACAGGCGTGGCGGCCACGGTCGCAGAGTCAGGCGCAATGTAAGCTGCGGCCAAGCCTTGACCGGTGAACGCCTTAAGCTCGACGCGTTGAGTCAGCATATCGATCAGCCCGTCGGTGAGCTTGCCGTCGGCTATCGTGGCTCCGAGCGAATCAATCGCCGGCAGGAGCTTCATATTATATGTAAAATCTTTAAGGGCGAGTTGGCCAAGGCGTATGCTCATCTCCGACGGGTCAGACGGCGGAGTGGCCGTTGCCGTGGTGTCGGGCGAGATGACCATGCCGACGGTGACACCGTCGAGGGTGCCCTGCTCGATGTCGATGGCCATATTCTTAAGCGTGACCGTCACGGGTTGAAGGTCAAGACTACGCGCATCAATGGTCATATACATCGCCGAGTCGGGCGAGCCCATCACAAAACGTCCGTCAGTCAGCTTAATCTCGCTGACCTTTGCCTCGCCTTTGAGCAAGGGCCATAACGAAACCGAGGCAGTCAGCTCAGATGCCGCGATCACAGTGTCGCCCTGCTGAGCGAGACTAAGACCGCTCAGAGTGAGATCAAGCGGAAACCCGAATTTAAACTTGTCGAGCGACATCTCAATGCCCTCGTGAGTGTTCATTTGCTCGACGACCCGAGAGCGCAGCTCTTCCTGAAGCCAGGGCGAATAAAGCGCCAGGATTATGCCCGACACAAGGAGAACAATTGCCAGCACTGTGAGTGCCAACACCTTAAAGATCTTTCGTATGATAGTAACAGGTTTCACTGACTGTGATGAATTAGCGATTGATGAATGTTATATTAAATTAAAACCCCATTTATATAACAATGGTTCTCACATTCATCCACAAAAATAGCTAATCCTCACATCAAACGCAAAAAAAGTTTAAATCTGATATTATTTTTGGATTTTTTGGCGGCGCAGCAACCTCCTATCACGCCGTGACAACTTCTTCGGCTGGCTGACCGCACCGGCCGGCGAGTCGGCGACAAATAAATCTTGAGACTCGTCGGTGACCTGATCACTTGCCGGGGCCTCTGCGCTATCTTTTATGACCGGATTAGCGTCGGGAGTTGGCTCGGCGTCGAGAGTGATTTCTGAGTCAGAAAGATTAAGCAGCCCCCGGTCGGCTGACTTGGTGCTGTCATGCGATATGATGAGCAGCGAAAGCTTGCATCTCACTTGCAAGGCGACCAAGCGTTTCATCACATAAGCAGCTGAGGCATTGCGGCCAAAAGACAAGGCTGCGATGCGCGTCACCGAGTCAATCACAAAGGTGCGAACGTCGGTGGTGGCCACGGCCTCTTCAATCCCTGAGATGACAAGATCGGCATAATCGGTTGTATCATCAATGGACTCATACTCAGGTGTGAATATATAAACATCTGAGGTTTGAGAAAGTCGGTCAGCATAGTCCTCGACGTGACCTTCGGTGTTGACATATATCACTTTGCGCTCTTCTGAGGCTATTGAGCAAGCTATGTCGATTGCCAGTGCTGACTTGTCAGTCTGGCGTGGAGCATGAAGCAGGCAGGTCTTTAGCTCTTTCCAGATGTTATGATACAGATACTTAACTTTTGAAATGCTCTGCGCAAATTGCGCAGAAGGAATAAATTTGTTTTTCATAATGCAACGTGTGTTTGTTGTTAAA
>CAYRFB010000078.1:0-9091 GCA_964423485.1 uncultured Bacteroides sp. | reverse complement strand
CGCTACCCTCCCCAAGGTAACCGGCGGTGAAGTCGTACTGTCGCGCGAATCTAACCCGTTAACTTCGTGGCAGTATTCGCGCTTAACGGTCTTGCCGGCCATCTCAGCGAGCTCGATCTGAGCCTTGCACTGCTCCTTGATCGCATCGTGGGCAGCCTTGAGAGCGGCGAGAAGGTCAGCTTCAGAAACTTCGTTCATCTCACCTTCGACCATCATGATGTTGTCGTAAGTTGCACCGACCATAAGTTCCATATCAGCGCGTTCGAGCTGCTCGAAAGTCGGGTTGATGACAAATTCACCGTCGATACGAGCCACACGCACCTCAGAAATCGGGCCATTGAAAGGTATATCGCTCACAGCAATAGCTGCTGAGGCTGCAAGACCTGCAAGAGCATCAGGCATGTCAACACCATCGCTGGAGTACATTGTAATGTTTACGAAAGTGTCTGCATGGTAGTTGTCAGGGAACAACGGACGGAGCACACGGTCAACCAGACGTGCGGTCAGCACCTCATAGTCGCTCGCGCGTCCTTCGCGCTTAAGGAAACCGCCGGGGAAACGTCCGGCAGAAGAGAATTTTTCTTTGTACTCAACCTGAAGAGGCATAAAATCAACCCCTTCGCCAGCCTCTTTGGCTGACACAACTGTCGCAAGGAGCATAGTGTTGCCCATGCGCAGTTCAACCGCTCCATCGGCCTGCTTTGCCAGCTTGCCGGTCTCGAGAGTGATAGTGCGACCGTCAGCGAGCTCGATGGTTTTTTTAATAGGATTCATAAATGTTTGTTTATAATATATTTTGCTTCGTGTAAAATCACACAAAGTTACGAAAATCCCCTGACATTAACAAATTTAATTAAAAGCGAAACGAGGAAGAATGAAAAATGAAAATGAAAAATGAGATTAGCGCGTTAGCGCCGGACTCGGCTTTAGCCGGGTCACTTGTGTTTAGGCTATGGCAAATTAGGCATCGCCCAATGCAGCCATAGTTTCCGGCGCATTGTCCCCCCTCCTTTGTTCCGCATCGCGGAACAACAACCTGACACGCGGGAATGTGGAGTCTCGCAGCTAACGCAGCTCAATATGAGTGATGTGACGAAATTGACCTATGGCTGCATTGGCTACGCGCAATTTGCCATAGGCTAATTACAAGACGCCCGGCTAACGCCGCGCTTACGCTAACGCGCTTTTCGTTAGGGGTAAACCTACGCGAGCAGATCGCGAGAAAGTAGCGGTTGTTTTCGCGGCGAGTGTCGCCGCTGACGCGCAGCCAATCGGCTTGAAGCCCGGCCACGCGTCTGACAAGGCTGTCGCCATAGTGCTCGAAACGCATCTCCGTCTCACCCGTGACATCAGCGCCCGACAAGTCAAAAAGGTCGTCAGCACCATCAGCAATCTCCGCATCAAGCCCATAGACCGTCACCGTCGCCCCATCACCAGGCAACATCTGCATAGCCCCAGCCACACCGAAAGCGATTATCGTCATTACTATAGCAGCCTCTCTCATACACTGCGGAAATTAGGTAAATAATCTTAGTACGGCTGAAATTTCTTTCACTTTAATATTACTTAATTTTTATTGTTGCTTAATTATATAAGCTCATTTTTCTTGATTAAGGAGGATGACTTTCTTGCCATTTGATTGCATCATTTTATCCAAATCCAGTGACTCCAGATAGGATAATATCTCGTCCATACGGTTATAATAGCTGGCCATATTAGGTTCATTTCTCGACATCATCCATGCCGCGTGCTTAAGATATACATCCAAAATGTTGCAGAAATGCTTAGGATCGACAATTTTGCTGATAATAAGTTGTCGAAAAAACCATTCGGCTGCCGTCGAAGGCATTTCTTTATCACCCTTAACTTGAGGAATGACAATATTATAATAAACGTCCCGAATTGATTTATATGTATTGAAAGTATATGTCGCGCATTTTATTATCATATCTCTGAGAGCAGTATATTGCTCGTCGTAATCAAGTCCGTCGGTTGGAATGTCAAAACATGATGGATAACCTAACATTACACCATCAAAAGCCACAGTACCGCTATCCCTTTGGTCAGACAGTGTCCTAAAGCTGAATTTTTCAAACCATTTTAACGCGATGTCAAATCTAACGTCAAAACCGGGGTAAATCGAACAAAGCCTGCCTTCCGTAATGTGCCTAAGTTCAACAGATCTCCACCCGCCTTCAAATCTCTGAATGAAGGTAGAATCACGTTTACGGTATTTAAAATCTTTAAAAAAAGCCTCCTGACTGAGATCGTTTATAATTCTCTCAAAAAATGTCATAATGATAAATCTTATTCTATATACTTGCATTCTATCTTATAATCTTTCACAAATATTTTTGTTCCTTTTTCAATATTCCACTGTTTGATGTTTGATCTCACTTCAAAATAGCCTCCAGTCGCTCCTACGTGATTATGAGATCTCGTCTGGCCTTTTGTTAATTGAGTTTTACTAGGAAGTTTAGTTTCGATGATGCTATAAGTCCCATCACTGTTCCTTATCAATTGATAGGTCACTGTTCTGTTACATTTAACATTTCCTAATCCATTTTGCGGAACTAATGTGACGTGATCAACAACATCTTTGCCTTGCGTGATACCCTCTCGAAGCTTTTGTTTTTCAAATGCTTTCCCTTCTGCAATCCTATCTGCATTCTTGAGGCCTTTGTTTACATCAGAGGCTTTATCTGCAGTCTTAGCAACATCGGTAGCTTTGTCAACAGCCTTAGCGGCATCAACAGCTTTATCAACACCTTTTATTACTTTGTTAATGCCTGCAGGAACACCAGGTATTAATGCAGCTGCAATATCAAAAGCCAAGTCTTTTGCACTTTCCTTTGCTGCACTATAATCGCCTTTTATGACATTACGTATCGTTGAATAGCCATCGTAGCCAATACAGCCAAAATCCCAAAATGTTTCAAAAGCTTCACCATCTCTATCTACCCTATTCACAGGTTCACCAGCGCAGTAGAGGTATGGGAGGAAGGGGGTATAGGCATCAGCCTTGGGGTCTTGGGTTTGGAAGAGGAGAGTTGAGGGGCCGTAGGTGCGGGCGTTGAAGTCGAGGAGGTTGGCGCCGGCAGTGGTGAGGTATTCTTTTGAGCCGAAGAGGTAGGGGTTGGAGTTGGTGCTACCGCTTCCGGCGGCAGCTGCAAGGATATCGCTGCTCTCACCCATCAGCATACCGTAGGGATAGTAGTGGTTGTCCTGCTCGACTGTGCCGTTAGCATCAGTCACCTGTCGCACGTTGCCCTGGTAGTCCTTGACATAGAAGTACATCTGTCCGTAGGAGATGAAACCGCCGGGTGTGTCGCAAGCGTTAACCATCGGAGATGGTGAATATGTGAAGCCCCACGATAAGTCAGCGGAAGCGGCCGCATGGCGCGGAGTGTATGAGAAAGCAGCGGCGCGGAGTGGCATCAGCATGGCAGCCACCATTCCGCATACTATTAGCATTATCAGTATCGCCGTCTTTCTCATAAGTAAATATATGCAATTTTATGCTTATTAACTCTTTAGCTAATTGATTAAAATATAAGACGCTAATGTTTAATCTCATTTTTTTACAGCATATAGTGTGTAGTCACCATCTGCAAAGTCACGTAGTTTTGAGTGTTCAATATATAAATTTAATCGTCTAGGTGTTTTCCTCTCCCCACAACACCGACTCTCTTGCTCAAAATATATTATGATTGAATCCGTCTCAATTTTAAACAATGAATCACACATGTATATGTCATCATTACTTAATGAGTATATATCATCGTCAATTATTGCATTACAGTCATATTCAAGTTCGCCTTCCATTGGGACTCCATCTTCATCTAACAACAATATAGGGACTGTGAAATATCTTGAAGATGTTTGTAGATTGATTAATTCCATTCCGACCAATTCATTACATTGTTCCTTTAATATCACCTTTAAATCTGCATACTCATATACATACTCTTTTGTGTCTGCTACACAAGATAAAAAAAAGACTGATAAGACTATTAAAATATTTAATTTACAATACATACGGATCTCTTTTTGAATTTAGAATAAAAGCCATTTATTAGCGTATATTTTTTACATCCAAAGAACGAGTTTTAAGATTAAATTGCAGTAAAGGTATATTGGCAGGCATATATTTAGTTGGATAAACATACTTAGACACTTTTTCCGAGACCCTGATAATCATTGCTATAATAATGTCGGGGGCTGGATTTGAGGGGAGATGCCATAGTGGGAGGACGTTTTGGAATTGATTTTCACAAATTTAAGGTGATTTGTTTGATTTTGCAAATTTTTTGAGATGAAAAAAGGCGGGAAAAATTTGACCAGAGAGCCAGAGGTTTGTTTTTTGGTTAGAAGACAGTGGATGTGAGATTGGGATGAGCGCGTTAGCGCCGGACTCGGCTTTAGCCGGGTCACTTGTGTTTAGGCTATGGCAAATTAGGCATCGCCCAATGCAGCCATAGTTTCCGGCGCATTGTCCCCCCTCCTTTGTTCCGCATCGCGGAACAACAACCTGACACGCGGGAATGTGGAGTCTCGCAGCTAACGCAGCTCAATATGAGTGATGTGACGAAATTGACCTATGGCTGCATTGGCTACGCGCAATTTGCCATAGGCTAATTACAAGACGCCCGCCTAACGCCGCGCTTACGCTAACGCGCTTTTCGTTAGGGGTAAACCTGCGCGGGCAGGTCGTGAGACCCTCCAAAAATGTACGGACGTCGCTTTGCGACGTTGGCGTAAGCAGCTGATATACAGTGCTACGTGTCAAAGACACGTCCGTACAATTTGCATTTCCATATAGTTATGTAACACCCTCTTGCCCTGTGGCGGTTTACCGGCTCTACCTCGCCAGCAAGCGCCGAAGGTGCGGTGCAGTTGTAGCTCAGTATCGATGCTTTGCATCGGTGCTGAGACTTGTCCGTGACCACAATCAGCGGCCTCGAAGAGGTCGTGCAAATACCCATCACGACCCGTGGACGACCTCTTCGAGGCCGACACGCGTTTGGTGATCCGTTTTCACCGCACCGGGCCGGCGAGTGCCGCCCCGATACGGTGCTATAATTGGATCGCGCCCTCGGCGCTAATCCTGCTCGCCGAGGGCGAGCGATCTCTATAACCTCAGGGAGAGATTTGTCGGAGACAAAGCCTGCCTGAGGATAGACCATCTCCAATCACAACTACCTCGAAGAGGTTGAACACACCGCCATTCTGTCCCGCGACTCGGCGGCGCCTTAGCGCCAGACTCGGCTTTAGCCGGGTTTTATTGGAGATCTTATTGACCAGAGAGCCAGAGGTTTTAATAAAATTTGATATTGATTCTATGGTCCTTTGGCTCGTTAAGGATTATTCTCGCGACTCGCGTTGCCGGTCTCGATTGAATTTCGCGCTTTTCGTGGGGTCTCGCGACCATCATCGAGGGTCTTTCCGCTGTCTCGGCGGTTGACGGCTCTGTCTCGCAATCAAGCGCCGACAGCGCGGTGCAGTTATCGCTCAGGATAGCGCCTAATGCGTTTTGCCGATGTGTGAAAATTTAATAAGGAAAATAACCAGTGACATTTAGTTTTCTGAAATCTTCTTGAGAGATGGGTTGTCCGGTGATCAAGTCATAAAACCCGCTTACCGGACCTTCATACTTTCCATTGGGATATTCCTCACTCGTATATAGGGCAGTAACCAAGCGTCCGTTCTCAACGAGGAAATGCCAATCACAAAAACCATCGCTAAGGCTATCATACAAAGAATAAATTGAAACGTTTGTAATGTCATTGAAAAATGGCAATAAGAATTGAGTGCTCGCGAATTTTAGTCCTTTATAACTAAAATTTATGTTGTCTAAAACGTTGATCTCCGGGTGAAACCATATATCGATTAAATATGATCCATTAACATAAAAGTCATCACTATAGAGGTATTCTGTACCATCACTCTGTTCGTTCTCTGATCTTTGATTATCTGACTCATAATAATCAATTCGAATATAAAATATCCCATCATAAAGCTCCTCTTTTGAATAAATAGACGTGGGATACTCCTCGATCGTTTTGGTGAGGTAATGAACAATTTCGTCCATAAATGGATATTCTTCAGTTGAGACATTCATTTCAATAAACTTACGATCTCTATTAGGGAAAAATGATTTTTCAAGTTCATTGAAGTAATGGTTTGCGATACTGTCTAAATCTGTCTCCTTGCCAGATATGAACAGACTACCGTAAATAAACATGGTGACAATGACAACGAATCTATTCATTTCTTCTTTTTTTGTTGTAAACCCGGACTCACCCCGGGATTCTTTATTGGTATAGTTGAAACTTTTGGTAGAATCACCGGGCCAGTGAAAGAGTATCCGGGCATCAATCATATCCACTTACGTGACTTCCTAACCCGCGAGTTCTAAGCCGAAGGAACTTAGCCGCGGTCAGCTCTGGAGGGAGTCGAGGATGCGGCGGAGTTCTTCGTCGGTGGTGGTGAGGCGAGAGCGGCAGTGATTGAGGAGTTCGACGGCGCGTGCGGTCATCGCCGTGAGTTTGTCGACGTCGCAATCATCGCCGCGCAAGGCCGCAAGTATTTTTTCGAGTTCGGCAAGAGCCTGAGTGTATGTTAATTCGTTAACCGGTTGCATATCTGTTATTTGATTTGTGTTACTGTTGATTTATAAGAGCCCGACGCCAACTGGGTTTCGACCACATCGCCGGGTTGAAGCTGGCAAACATCGCTGACTGCGCGGCCATTGACTCGGCTGATCGAATAGCCTCGCTTGAGCACAGCCTGAGGCGACAAGGCCGACAAAAGTTCGCCGATTGACGTCAGACGATCCTTTTGCCGACGTATGATTGACTCGGCGGAGTGACGGACGGCGTCAGGCACCGACGATCCGAGCTTCACGCGCTCGCGCTCCACTTTGCCCAAAGCTAACGTCGGCAACAGCCCCTCATAATAAGCTAATTGCTGCAGGCCTCCGCTCACGCGCGAAGTCGCAGCGCGAAATATCTCTGCAGCCATTTCTCGGACTTTAGAATAGGCGCTGTCTACCCTGCCGATCAGCCATTCGGCGGCGGCAGTCGGCGTCTTGACTCGCACGGCCGCGACATAATCGAGTATCGTCACGTCGCGCTCGTGGCCGATGCCCACAATCACGGGCAAAGGAAACTGAGCAACGTTGGCCGCAAGCTCATAATTATCAAACGACGCTAAGTCGCCTGTCGCACCACCACCCCGGATTATAACCACGCAATCAAAGTCATCAATTTGCGCGGCCACATCATCAAGTGCAGCAATTATTGAAGCCGGCGCACTCTCGCCTTGAAGAATTGCAGGGAAAAGGGTTGTAGTGAAACGCAAGCGGTTCGGGTTATTATACAGATGAGTGATGAAATCGCCATAGCCCGCCGCCCCCTTGGCCGAGATGACAGCGATACGCCAGGGCACGTCAGCCCAGGGCAAGGTGCGGTTCATATCGATTATGCCTTCATCAGTGAGCCGCTTGATCATCATACGGCGCCGACGCAACAGGTCGCCGCAAGTAAACTCCGGATTGATAGCTGAAATCACAGCAGAGAGGCCGAACGCTGGATGAAAGTTGACGGTCACGCGCACCATCACCTTTAAATCAGACACCAGTTGCTGACCCGTTGCGGCAACAAACTCGGTCGCTATACGCGCATATTGCGAGGCCCAGATGATAGCCCGAAGCCGTGCCACGGGCCGTCCCGTTGCCGGGTCTTTCTCGATAAGCTCGAGATAGCAGTGGCCTCCGCTGACTCTGAGGTCGCCGGTTTCGGCCGTCACCCAGACATCACGTAAAGCCGGATCAGCGGCGACAACCGAACTGATACGCGAATTAAGCTCGAGCAGGCTTAACGGTTCATTCATCGGTCTGCGAGTTTGAATCCTACACCATTCCACTCATAGCGCAACTCAGGCTTGAGCTTTCCGAGCGCATCGGGTAACTCATCAGAAGGATAGTGGGATGACGTTCGGTTAGTGATAACCAAAGTGTTACCATCTACGTCAAACTGAGCTGTTGAAAGTATAAACGGCAACCCATCTTCAACTTCAACGATCTCCTTCTTGTCTGTTACGGCCAGCCAATCCTTAAGCTGAGGATTTGGCATCGCCTTGCCGCTCACGGGCTCCCAACTCTTATTGAAAAAGCGCACTTCGCTGTCAGGCGTTGAGCCGTTGACGGTGCTGATAACCACTATAAGTGTGTCGGAATTTGCCGATTTTGCCATCGGTAACACCGTGAGTGAGGTAACGATCGAATCTTCGTCCTGCCACACAATCTGCTTATCGGACAAAGCCTTTATACCCACCTTGCGGCCCAAACGGTTTTCGCTTTTCACCGTCGAACCGTTTGTGAAATAATCTATCATATCGAGACGGCTCATTTCAGACAGCTGTGATGCGATATCGATCGGGGCCTTTGTAAAAAAGTCAGCAGCCGTCGGACCGTCGGGCTGACGGTCTTGAGCGGCTACTGATATGGCAACAGTGGCGAGGAGAAAGGCGACGAGATGTCTTATCTTCATGCCTATATTTTATTTACGATTCTTTCTTGATTTTCCTGAATGTGAAGTTTTTGAGGACTTAGAAGACTTGGATGAGCCTTTGCCGCCTCCCTGAGCCGCATAGTCCTTGTTTTCGTCGGCGATTTCGCTGTAAAGACGCTGCCCGAAGAAATCTGCGCCTTTAAGCGCGTTGACAGCCTTCTTCGCATCGGCCTTACGGACGTCAAAGAGTGAGTAGTTAGGCATCAGGTCAATACGGCCCACGTCGATGCGATGTCCGGGGATATTCTTATTAAGGAGTTCGATAAGATTACCGGCAAAGAAACCATCAGCCTTACCTACATTGACATACACGCGCTCCATACCTTTTTCGGCCGTGCGGCGGTCTTTTTCTGCGTCTGACGGGCGATCACCCTTACCTTTCTTGCGGTCGCGCTGAGGTTTTTCGTCGATAAAGTCAATGTTAGGCGCATCCTTATAGTAGTCGAGGAGTCGGTTAAACTCGAGCGAGAGCACACGCTTAAGCAGATCCTCGGTGCTGAGCCATGAAAGCTTGCGCG
>CAYRFB010000077.1:0-9177 GCA_964423485.1 uncultured Bacteroides sp. | reverse complement strand
AAGGCACAATCGTCGAAATGCTCGACAAGGGCGCTGTCGTTGCTCTCCCCTACGGTGTCGAAGGCTTCGCTACTCCCAAGCACCTCGTTAAGGAAGACGGCTCACAGGCTAAGGTTGACGAAAAACTCAACTTCAAGGTGATCGAATTTAACAAGGACAGCAAGCGCATCATCCTTTCTCACAGCCGCATCTTCGAAGACGAAGCTCGCGCTGAAAAGAACGCCGAGCGCGCCGAACGCAAGGCTGCTCGCCGCGCTACTAAGAAGCAGGAAGAAGCTCCCGCGCTCAACGCTCCCCTCGAGAAGACTACTCTCGGTGACCTCGAAGCTCTCGCAGCTCTCAAGGAAAAACTCTCTGGCAAGTAATCTCTTCGCGAGAACAACAATAGCTAAAAACGGCGCTCACCCCAATCAAGGGATGAGCGCCGTTGCTCTTTCAGGCAAGTCAAGGAAGTCAATTTGTCAAAATGTCAACTTGACAAATCTTCCCCCTCACTTCATAAAAACAAAATAGACCGCGGCGATCAGGCAACAGAAGGCTGCGAAGTGATTCCAGTGAAGCGATTCGCCTTTAAATATCAGCACCGAAAACAGCGTGAAGATCAGCAGCGTGATGACCTCCTGGATAACCTTGAGCTGCATAAGCGAGAATGTGCCTCCGTTACCCGCGAAACCCATACGGTTGGCCGGCACCATAAAGCAATACTCTATCAGCGCCAGACCCCACGAAATCAAAATTATCACCCACACCGGAGTGTCGGCGCCGATCACCTTCATCTGTTGGAGTTTAAGATGCCCATACCAGGCAAATGTCATAAATACATTAGCGATCAGCAGCAGGCCGATCGTAAGCCATCCATTCATATTCAGATTTTAATTAACATTTTTTATCACAGAAGCGTGTAACGAAATTCAATCTTTTGCGTCTTATAGTCAGAAACAGAAACAGTAATAGTCTACAAGCCTATATTGACATCTTTTACAATGATCTACAATCTCACACATAGATCTCTCATTCTTCTCTCTCCGACTTTTCATATACTAATGTAGCCGAAGGCGTGTTGATGAACAATTGTTCTGCGACGCGCCTTACATCTTTGCAGCTGGTTGCCCGTTGACGCGCTGCGGCCTCATTGATGTCCTCGTTGTGATAGAGCGCCATCGCGAGGTTAGCGGCGCGAGCCTGATAACCTATGTTTGAGAAATTAAATGTCGACTCAAACCGGTTCATGCAGCGCTCGAGCTCATACTCGCTCACTTCGCCGTCGCTCGCAAGCGCCCCGGCTTCAGACTTCATCATTGTTATGGCCCTTTCGACGGCCTCATCGCTGCTGTCGGTCAGCTTGGCGTTGAGCATAAGAAATCCCTCGTGCTCGCTGCCGGCGATCGATGCGTCGACTTCGCTGAACAGGCCTCCTCCGCCCATCAGCAATCGGCGATAAAATCGCGACGATCGCCCGGCGCCCAAGAGGTCGGTGATGGTGTCGGCCACGAAATAGTCGCGCTCGCCGTAGGCAGCCATCGGATAGGCAATGGTGATGCCCGTCTGCGGCACATCGCCCTTGACCCTCTCCATAATGTCGGCCGTGGGAAAGTGAGGTTTAGGCAGCTGGCGACGGGCAATCCGGCGGCTTGGTATAGGACCAAACCACTTTTCGGCGAGCTCGCAAACACGCTCGAAGCTAACGTTGCCACACACTGCCAACACTGCGTTGTCAGGCCCATAGTGATCATAAAACCATCGGCGCGCATCGCTGACCGTGACTGCGGCGACGTGGTCAGGCGTCTTGCCGATGACCGGCCACGCATAAGGATGGCTGTCGCCATAGAGCATGCGGCGCAGATAATGGGCCATATCGCCGTAAGGACGGTTGAGACACTGCTGCTTGAATTCTTCGATCACCACCTGGCGCTGCACCGCGAGGGTGCGCTCATCGAGATTGGGCGCCAACATGCGGTCGCTCTCAAGCCAGAACCCTGTCTCGATATTCTGAGCCGGCACAACCTCATAAAAGTTGGTGAAGTCATTGCTGGTCCACGCGTTGTCTGACCCGCCGGCTGCCTCGATTTCGCCGCTGTAGTCTTTGACATTGGCCGAGCCGCCAAACATCAGGTGCTCGAAGAGATGGGCGATGCCGGTCAGCTCAGGCGACTCGTCGCGCGCGCCCGTGTCATAAAGCAGGTTGACAGCCACCATAGCAGTCGAAGGGTCGCAACTGTGTGCGACCCTTAAACCGTTATCGAGCGTGAACGTCCGATATTCTATCATATTTTACGTGATTATCAGTCAACGATCTTCATCGAGATGATGCGCACATCTTCTTTGGGGCGGTCGCTGCGGTCGGTCTCTACCTTTTCGATTTTGTCGACGGTGTCCATGCCGCTGATGACTTCGCCGAAGACAGTGTAGTTATTGTCGAGGTGGGGAGTGCCGCCGACGGTCGTGTAAGCCTGCTTCATTTCGTCAGTGACCTTGACGGGGTGCTCGGCCACGTAAGCCTGAGCCTCGGCGATGAGTTCCTCCTGGAGTTTCTGGAGACCGGCCTGATCACCCTTGGCCTGCATGTCGCGCACTTCGGTCATATGCTCCTGAGCGAGCTGTGAGAAACGCGACTGGAGAGCCGACTGCTCGAGATACTTCTCCATGCCTGCGAGATCTGACTCTGACACCTTCTTGCCGGTGACGATATAGAACTGTGAGCCCGACGAAGCCTTGGTCGGGTTGACTTGGTCGCCCTGACGGGCTGCGGCGAGCGCGCCACGCTTGTGGAAGTGTTTGGGGAACACAAATTCTGCGTCAATAGTGTAGTCCGGGCCGCCTGCGCCCAGCTGCTGGCCGGGAGCTGCGGTCTTAGAGTCGGGGTCGCCGGCCTGAACCATAAATTCGTTGATGACGCGGTGGAAGAGTGTGCCGTTGTAATAGCCTTCCTTTACGAGTTTGACAAAATTGTCGCGGTGGCGGGGGGTGTCACCATAGAGAAGCACGGTGAAAGATCCGAGCGTAGTTTCGACATCTACCTTCACGTTGTTGGTGTCGGTTGCATTGTAGTTTGTTGTCATAGTCTCATTTGCTTTAATTGAGTCATTGCCGTCGGCATTGCCTTCAGCGGCAGCTTTGCCGGCTGAAGATCCGCATGACGAAAGTCCGAGGATAAGAGCGGCGGCAGCTAAATAATTCTTAAACATATCTTTTTCTTTTTGAATAGTTGTCAAATCACAGAGTTTGGATAGAGGCGCTTGTAGATGCGACGGAAATTGTTGTCAGTGGCGCAGAGCTCAGTGGCGCGGCAGTGGTAGTCGGGGCCATAGATACTGTTGAGCACATCGGGCAGGTAGCGGTGCTCGCGGTCCTTGTCGATGGTCGCGGCCACCAGCCGGCTGACCGCCGCTGCGTTTTTGACAGGGTCGATCGCATTCAGATAGCGCGCGGCGCTCGCAAGAAACTGACCGGTGAGGTCGACGGTGATCATATTGCTCAAAAGTTCGTTTAAGTCATCATCGTTGAGCCAGTCGATATGGTTAGCGATATACTCGTAGGTCAACAATCCGTCAGGGTCGCGACGTAGCTTGTCAATGTCTGTCTGATCTATCATCTGTATAACAAAATAAAGTCGTGCAAAGTTAAGGATTATTTTTCTTTTCCGATGCGCCGGTAGAGATAGTCGATCACGAAATCAGCACACTCGTCGAGCGGCAGCAGCGACGAGTTGAGCGTGATGTCATAGCTCGATGCCGCGCCCCAGCGCTTGTCGGTATAGAAATTATAGAATGCGGCGCGCACCTTGTTGGTCCGCTCGGCCAGACTGCGGGCGTCCTCGACGGTCAGCCGGTCGGCGCGCTCGAGTATGCGCTTTACGCAGTCGGCCATCGGCGCATAGACAAAGATATTGATGACATTGTCGACGTCGCGCAGCACATAGTCAGCCGAGCGACCGACGATCACACACGGCCCTTCGGCGGCGATGTCGTGCATAAAGTCACACTGAGCCTGATAGATGCCGTCAGATGTTATCGACGACGTGCCGACATAAAACGACATCGGCGAATAGCCGTGATTGAACGAAAAAAGTCCTGAGAAAAAACGAGGCACACGCTCGTCGTTGCGCTCAAAATATTCGGGACTCATGCCCGCGCGCTCGGCAGCCTTGATCAGTAGTTCCTTGTCATAGAACGCAATGCCGAGCTTGTCGGCGATAATTCTTGCTAAGATGCGGCCTCCGCTACCGAAGGTGCGACCGACCGTAATCACATATTTTTCAGGCAAAACTTTGTCTCGTAGTCCCATTTGGCACACTATATAAATATTTATACCACAAAAATAATTATTTATTTCAACACCACCAATCCCAAAAGAATGAAAAGTGAAAAATGAAGAGTGAAAAATTTTTCACTTTTCATTCTTAATTCTTCATTTTTTCACTATCTTTGTGGCGCTGACCGATTTGCGGAAGCCCGGTAGCGGGCTAAGTGGGTGGGTCGGCTGACATTTTGGAAAGCGTTTACTGACGCGCACTCTTGACTCATCGAAATCTGGAAAATTTCAAATCTCAGTCAAGGATGTGGCAAGCGGTAGATGCCTTGTGGAAATGTATATAATTCCGCCGCAGCCCGCGCGAGAGCGCGAGCCGTTGGTGTATATATACATATTATTCTGCGTGAGGCTTCTGCAAGTTTGCTCGTTCAACTGAGATGGGCAATTCCAGGGCCTCGATGAGTGGGACGAGCAACAGTATGGCTCTCACGCTTTTCCGTTTTTTTAACCTTATATTCCCGCCTCCCCCGGGAGCCACGAGGCACAAAATTTTTATGAAAAAACTATTACTATTGACCTTCGCGCTTCTGCTCTGGTCCTCCGGCATCGCCGTAGCTCAGGAGTTCGTGGTTGACGAGTTGAAATACTCCGTCACCTCCGAAGAAAACCACGAAGTCTCAGTCGCCGCCGCTAACAGCGACATCTCCGGCGACATCACCATCCCCTCAACAGTGGAGTCAGACGGCATCGTTTACACCGTCACTTCAGTCGCCTCTCGGGCTTTCGAAAATTGTGGTGGTATCACCGCCGTCAACATTCCCGAAAGTGTAACGAGGATCTGGCATTTAGCATTCTGGGGTTGCTCGGGTCTGACCTCCATTACTATCCCGGCGGCAGTCACCGAAATTGGCGAGGGTGCTTTCGTCGGTCTTTCTAAAATAACCGAATTCAACGTCAGCCCTGAAAATACAGAATATTGCACTTTCAACAAATCAATTTATAGTAAAGATTTAACAACCATAGTTCAGGTTCCTATAGGATATGACTCGGATTCTTATATCATTCCGGAGTCCGTTACTTCAATAGGATACCATGCCTTTGGGGACTGCTCTAACATAACTACTATTACTGTTCCCGGGTCTGTCACCTCAATTGGTAACGGAGCCTTTTGGTACTGCTCAGGCTTGACCTCTTTAGAGATTCCCGCTGGAGTCACTTCGCTTGGATCTCAGGTTTTCTGGGGCTGTACAAGTCTGAAATCCATTACCATCCCCGATGGTATCACTGAAATTGGCTACGGCTTATTTTGCAGCTGCGAAAGTCTTACTTCGATCACCATACCTGAGTCTGTCACTTCAATCGCTACTCACGCCTTTGCCACCTGCAGCAGCCTAACGTCAATTACAATCCCGGAAAACGTGACAACTATAGATGAATCAGCTTTTTCCAATTGCGAGAATTTGACAGAAATAGTTGTTAATCCGAATAACAGTACATACTGTTCTGTTAACAAATCTTTATACACCAAGGATTTGACAGTCTTAATTCAGGTGCCCGCAGGATATGAATCTGAATCTTACGATATTCCTAATGGCGTAATTACAATTGGTTGGGGCGCATTTGATGGATGCACAAACATAAAATCTATTGCCATCCCAGAAGGCGTCACTTCAATTCACGATCAGGCTTTCCTTAATTGCAATGGTATAACCTCTTTCACTTTACCGGAATCAGTAGTGTCAGTTGGAGAATTAGCTTTAGCCAGCAGCAATTTATCAGAAATTTACTCTTTAAATCCCATAGCACCGGAAGCTAAGAGATATTCATTTGGTTACGACCCCACAAACATTATCCTTTATGTTCCTAAGGGTAGCGTAGAGGCATATGCTGCGGCCGAGGGTTGGTCAGTCTTTACTGATATTCGTGAAATTGGTGCCGTATATGAGTTCGTGGTCGGCGATCTGAAATTCACCATCACTTCCAAAGAAGACAACGAAGTTTCGGTTGGGGCTAACTCCACCGAAATCTCAGGTGATATCACTATCCCCGCTACAGTTGAGTTTGAGGGCGTTGAATATAAGGTGACTTCACTTACGACCAAAGCTTTCAACCAATGTGTAGAACTTAAGTCGGTCGTTATTCCCGAAGGAATCACTGCTATTCCCGAAGAGGCTTTCTTTAATTGCTACAATATGACCTCTGTAACAATACCTGAGGGTGTAAGCTCAATAGGGAAAAGCGCATTTACATTTTGTCGCGCAATTACAATCCTTACCATACCCGAATCGGTAAAAATGATTGGTGAATATGGCTTCTTCGAATGTTACGCTCTTTCTGAGGTTTATTCTTTGAATCCCGAAGCTCCTGAGACTCAATATGGCGCTTTCGATGGCACTCCCGCTGAAACCATCCTTTACGTTCCCCAAGGGAGCGTAGAGGCCTATGCTTCGGCCGAAGGTTGGTCTCCTTTTAAAACTATCCGTGAGATTGGTGCCGTATACGAATTCGTGGTTGATGATCTGAAGTACAGTATCACTTCCAAAGAAAACAACGAAGTCTCTGTTGGTGCTGACTCTACTGAGATCTCAGGTGACATCACAATCCCTTCAACAGTTGAGTATGAAGGCGTTGAATATAAGGTTACTTCTTTAAGCTACAGAGCTTTCCGCGAATGTCATGAACTCACCTCTGCCGTCATCCCCGAAGGCATCACTTCTATCGCAGAGGAGGCTTTCTATGATTGCTACAATATGACATCGGTTTCGATCCCTGAGAGCGTGACTTCTATCGGAAGAGAGGCCTTCACCTACTGCCGAGGACTGACGGCCATCTCTATTCCTGAGTTTGTCATTTCAATCGGACAGTCTGCTTTCTTCGGTTGCGGTGAACTTAAGTCAATCACACTTCCCGAGTCAGTAGCAATTATTGGTGAATATGCCTTTGATGGTTGCGGTTCACTTTCAGAGTTTTATTCTTTGAATCCCGAAGCTCCTGAAGCACACGAAAACTCATTCGGTTACTTGCCGGAGACTGTAATTCTTTACGTTCCTGAGGGTAGTGTTGAGGCTTATGCTTCGGCTGAGGGATGGTCTGTATTCTCTGACATCCGCGAAATCGGTAACGTTTATGAATTCGAGCTCGGTGATCTGAAATACACCATCACATCTAAAGAGAATCGCGAGGTTTCAGTCGCTGCTAACTCTACCGAAATCTCAGGCGAGGTTATTATCCCTGCCATTGTTGAATTTGAAGGTGTTGAATACAATGTCACTTCAATAATTGATAGAGCGTTCTACAACTGCTATGACGTAACCTCTATTAAGATTCCCGATGGCGTCACTACTATCGGAGAAATGGCTTTCGAAGGTTGCCATAATCTGGCTTCCATCTCAATTCCCGAAGGTGTCGTTTCAATCGGTTGGGCTGCATTCAATTATTGCTCTGGAATGAAAGAGATTAGCGTTGATGCCAATAACCAGAATTACGCTGCCTACGACAAATCTCT
Organism: uncultured Bacteroides sp.; assembly: GCA_964423485.1. Lineage (GTDB taxonomy): Bacteria > Bacteroidota > Bacteroidia > Bacteroidales > Muribaculaceae > CAG-873. The sequence continues at coordinate 1,421 of CAYRFB010000077.1, read as the reverse complement.
TTACTCAAAAGACATGACTGAGCTGATTAAAGTTCCGTGCGGTTTTGAGGGCCCGTCTTATATTATTCCCGATGGGGTTACTTCACTCGGCAAAAACGCATTCCTCGGCTGCGGAAATCTTGAGTCAGTAACAATAGCTGAAAGTGTAACTTTAATCGACGATTATGCTTTCGCACTCTGCTCAGGCCTGACCTCTATCACTCTTCCTGAAGGAGTTACCTCAATCGGAGTTTACGCTTTCACAGGCTGCTGGAACCTGTCTAAGGTTTACTCATTGAATCCCGTAACCCCTGAAGTGCAATATGGTACTGCTTTTGATGAGGTTGCGCCTAACGCCGTGCTCTTCGTTCCTGAAGGCTGTGTTGAAGCTTATGCTTCTGCTGAGGGATGGTCGGTGTTCTCTGACATCCGCGAGATTAAGGATGAGGTTTATTCGTTGACTTTCAATGTTGTTGGTGGCGGTGAGCCTGTTGAGGGCGCGATGGTGACTGTGATGGGCAGTGAGTATTTCACTGACGAGCGCGGTCAGGTCGTGATCTCCGAACTCGAAGAGATGGAGGGCACATCGCTTGCCTTCACCATCTACAAGGACGGCTACGAAGTCTATAAGGGCGAGGCTGACTTTGCAGAAAGCACTGAAGTAGTTGTCGACGTTGAGCTCGAGGCTGCTGAAGCCGTGCTGACAGTCAAGGTGTTTGACGGCTACGATCCTCTCGAGGGCGCCATGGTCACCTTCGAAGGCAAGGACTACTTCTCTGACGAGACCGGCACCGTGAAGATCTCAGGTATCTATGGTCCTGACGCAATCGGCAAGACCTTCCCCTTAAGCGTCTACAAGGACGGCTACGAACCCTTTGACGGCGTCGCTGACTTCTCCGAGACTCTTGATGCATACGTCATTGCCGATATGGAGGCATCGATGGCAACGCTCCAGATCAAGGTTATGGCCGATGGCGAACCCGTCGAGGGCGCTATCGTGACCTTTGAAGGCGCAGAATACCTGACCGACGCTAACGGCGAAGTCGTGATCACTGGCATCAACGGCCCGGCGGTGATCGGCAAGACCGTGCCCGTGACAGTGATCAAGGACGGTTATGAGACATTCGAGGGCGAAGCTGACTTCACAGAGACACTCGACGCCTATGTCGTTGCAACGCTGACCAACATACAGACCGCGATCCGTGAGCTCCTCCGCGACCTTGAGAACTCTGACATCAAGGTTTACGACCTCAACGGCCGCCGCGTGATCAGTCCTCAGAACGGCCAGTTCTACATCATCAACGGCCAAAAAGTACTCCTTAAAAAAAGTACTCCTTAAACTGTAATCAATAATAACCCTTCCTCCCAAAAAATGGCTGCGACACCTGATCGCAGCCATTTTTTTATGGAATGAAGAATGAAGCTAAATGAAAAATGAAAAG
>CAYRFB010000076.1:0-9341 GCA_964423485.1 uncultured Bacteroides sp. | reverse complement strand
CCTTCGTGGACGTTGAGGAAGTGGCCGACGCCGTGGCCGGTGCCGTGGAGGTAGCTGAGACCGTTTTTCCAGAGATACTGACGGGCGATGACGTCGATCTGGGCGCCGTTGGTGCCTTCGGGGAAAATCATTTTTGCCATGGCGATATGGCCTTTCATCACCAGGGTGAAGTCGCGGCGCTCGCTGTCGGTGGGGGTGCCGAGGGCAATCGTGCGGGTAATGTCGGTGGTGCCGTCGAGATATTGCGCGCCTGAGTCAATAAGCAGGAGCCCGTGGGGGTGGAGGACTGAAGCTGACTGCTCGTCGGCTTCGTAGTGGACGATAGCGCCGTGGCCTTCGTAGCCTGCGATTGTGCCGAAACTTTCGTCGAAGAAGAGATCCTGGGCCGCACGGTTGCGACGGAGGATTGCGGCAACGTCGAGTTCGGTGATGCCATCATCGTGAGCCACGCGGTCTTCGATCTCCATGAATGAGTGGACGAGGGCCACGCCGTCGCGACGCATGGCTTCTTTGATGCCGGCAATCTGGACGGCGGTCTTGCAAGCCTTCATTTCGGCTATAGGCGAGAGACCGTGGACGGCGCGTTGGCCGAGGGCGACGTCAAAGGCGGCGGCTGTGCGGTCAGGCTCGATGAGCACACGCGCATCGGCGGGGAGGGCCTTGATGAAGTCCATCACTTCGGCATAAGGTTTCACGCTCACGCCCTGATCGGCGAGATATGAGCGCACTTGGTCAGTGAGCTTTGCGGCGTCGACAAAGAGCACTGAGCCGTCGGCCGGGGCGATGTAGAGGAAGGCGGTTGCGACGGGGTTGTAGGTGACGTCGTTGCTGCGGATGTTGAGAGTCCAAGCGATTTCGTCGAGGGCTGACACAAACTGAGACGAGGCCTGCTGAGCGGGGAGGGCGGCGATGATGCCGGCTATCTTGGTGCGGGCGTCGGTGCCGGCATATTTCACATCGTGGATGAAGATTTTTGCGTCGGGCAAAGCGGGACGGTCGGTCCAGATGGCGTCGACGGGATCAAAGGCGGTGTCGAGTTTCAGACCGTGGATCTCGAGGGCTGCGCGTAGCTGGCCGGCGCTTACGGCGGAGAACATCATGCCATTGATGCCGACTGTCTGGCCGGGAGTCAAAGCGGAGCAGAGAAAGTCTTTGATCGACAGTGTGTCGGGCAGGCCGTCTTTCATGAGCTCGATGCCTGAGCCTTCGAGCTGCTGGGCAGCCTGGAGGAAGTAACGTGAGTCGGTCCAGAGATATGCTTTGTCGGCTGTGACAACAAGATCGCCGGCCGAACCGGTGAAGCCGCTGAACCATCGGCGTGCCTGCCAGTGAGAGGCGAGGTATTCGCTCATGTGGGGATCGGCCTGAGGGATAATGGCAGCGCTGACGGCTGACTTTTTCATTTCGGTGCGCAGGGCATCGAGTCGATTGGTTATTTCTGTTTTCATTATTATGTTAGTCTTTTTGATATTATCTATCGATGATTTGCGTTATCTGATGTGCAAACTTACAAAAAATTTGATTATCTTTGCTGAAAAATAACAGTGAATTTTTATTTAATTAAATGTCATGTTAACACAAATCATCAACGGAAAAATATTGACACCCCACGGTTGGGTAAACGGCGGATCAGTAGTAATCGAGGATTCTAAAATCCGTGACATATTAAATTCGGCCACTCCGGTTGACGGCGTGGACAAGGTTATCGACGCTAAAGGCGGCTATGTGTTGCCCGGCGCGATTGACCTCCATGTGCATGGCGGAGGAGGCCGCGACTTTATGGAGACGACTGAAGAGGCCTTTCTTGAGGCCATTGCCGCTCATCGCCGTCACGGTACAACAGCGATCGCGCCGACACTGTCATCATCGACCAATCAGATGATTGCCGATGCCGCAGCAACTTGTGACAAGCTGATGGAAGATCCCAACAACGGCATCATCGGCCTGCATCTTGAAGGCCCGTATTTCAACCCCAAGAAGGCCGGCGCACAGATGCCCGACATTATCCGCCCGATCAATCCCGAAGAATATAAGGATTTGGTTGAGCGCTATAGCTCAATCCGCCGCTGGGATGCAGCTCCCGAGCTCGAAGGATCGGAAGATTTCGCGCGCTATCTGCGCTCTAAGGGCATCGTGGTGTCACTTGCTCACACGGCGGCCACGCCCGAAGACATCGACCGTACCTATGAAGCTGGTTTCAACCACGCCACACATTTCTATAACGCAATGAGCCAGCATCACAAGGAAGGCATGTACAGCAAGGCCGGCGCAGTGGAGGCTATTTATAATAATGACGGCATCACGGTAGAGGTGATCGGCGACGGCATCCATGTGCCGGTTGAGAACATGCGAATGGCCTACAGAAATAAAGGCGTCGAGAAGATGGCTTTGATCACTGATGCTTTGGCCGTGGCTGCCTCTGACAGCACAAAAGCGTTTGACGAGCGCGTCACGATCGAAAACGGAGTGTGTGTGCTCGCTGACCGCTCGGCGATCGCAGGGTCAATCGCGACGATGGACCGCGTGATTAAGGTAGCAGTGCAGCAGGCCGGCATACCGATTGAAGAGGTTTCGCGTATGGCATCGGAGACTCCGGCCAAGATTATGGGCGTCTATGACCGCAAGGGCAGCCTCGAGCGAGGCAAAGATGCCGACATCATCATCATGGACAACGACATCAACCTGACAGGCGTCGTGCAGATGGGCCGCGAGGTTGAGCCTGCTAAATAAATTTTTTTTCGGAACAAGTCAAAAATACGAATGATATGAAGAAACTATTTTTGTTTGTCGGGGCTATTGCGCTCTCACTGTCTGCGGCTGCACAGAGCATTACGATTGTGGAGAAGGGTCAGGAGATACTCAGTGTGTCGCCCTCGACAGTCGACGAAATTGTGTTCAGCATGGACGAGCCCACCGGCACGATCGCTGCGCCAAGCGATAAGACAGTCAGCGGTAAATGGTGCTCGATCGGCACTTCGATCACCTGGTATAACGATAATGTTGGAGTTGCCGAGGGCCGTTTTACCCGAGGCTATCAGGACAGGGTTAAAGACAATCTTGAGTTTACGGGATTTGTCAACGTCGGCGATAACGGCGGTTGCATAGCCCGGTCAGTTGACAAGCCCGTGAAGGCTGACTACTATAGCATCGAGCACGGCATCAATGACTGGGGTCACTCGACACCGGTCGGCACCATCGATGATTATATCAACAACACCAACAACGGAACGTTTGCGGCTGACTATCGCCGCCTCATCGATAAGATCTATTCGCTAAATCCCAACGCAAAGGTCGTGCTCTGCACACCGCGCAAAGGCTATGGGTTCGGCGGTTACCTGCCGGCTCACTGGTATGATGTGAAAAACGGCATCTATCTTGAGGATTATGCAAAGCTCATCCGTGAGATAGCCGAATATGAGTCAATGCCTGTGGCTGACTTCTTCAGCCTCTGCGGCGGTCAGCACAATCTCAAGGAACTGTCGATCGACGAGGCCCTTCATCCTAACGATGATGGCTACCAGATGATGGCAAATGTCCTCACCAAGGCCTTCGAGAAAATAATCGTGGAGTGATTCCCCCTATTAATGTCAATTGTTTTTTGCGATATGAGAATCATTAGACGGCTCGCGGTCTTATTGTCGGCAATAGCGATGGCTATCCCGCTGATGTCGGCCGATGACGGCTCAAAAGTGTATATCCATTTTAAGAACGGCGAACAGATGGAATTTGATTTCGCCGACCGGCCAACAATATCTTTTAACTCAAAGAATGCGCTTAAGATTCAGAGTAAGGCTATGTCGATGAAGGTCAAGGCTTTCTCGACTGTCGACAAGATCACCTTCTCGGATCACGCCGGCATCAACGACGTGGCTGCCGACGGTGAGCAGATCAATCCCGAAGGTGGCAACAAAGTGGCGCTATTGGGTTTTAAAGAGGGTACGAAGGTGACGGTTGTCGGCGTCGACGGCGCTATTTGTATAACTGCGACAGTCGATAATGCTACCCGTTTCGAGCTCTCGCTTGACTCCTTAGGCAAAGGCGTCTATGTGATTGCCGCAGATCAAGAGATTTGTAAACTGGTGATTAACTAACTTAATAGAAAATGAAAAAGTTACTTCTAACTGCCGCGATAGCATTATCGATGTTGCCGGCCTTCGGTCAGGTGCGTGAAGTGAATGGGCATTGGTGTGCGTTAGGCACGTCGATCACCTGGTATAACGAGAATGTCTCGGCTTCAAACGGCGGCTTTACAAAGGGCTACCAGACTCGCGTGATGGAGAAGTTGGGATTCACAAAGTACTCTAACCAAGCGGTCAACGGCGGAGCTCTCAAAACGGCTCTCGCTAATGTGATCAAGGCTGACTACTATACGATTGAACACGGCATCAACGACTGGGGGCAGTCAATCCCGGTCGGAACGATCGATGATTATATCAACAACACCAACAACGGGACGTTTGCAGCCGAATACCGCAAACTTATCGATAAGATATACACAGTCAATCCCAAGGCGAAAATTGTGATCTGCACTCCCCGCAGAGGATATGGCTTTTCGGGCTATCTGCCTGACCATTGCTATGATCCGAAGAACGGCATCTATCTAAGCGAATATGCCGAAATGGCTCGACAGATCGCTGATTACGAGTCGATACCGGTTGCCGACTTCTATAAGTATTGCGGTGGACAGCGCAATCTGCTCGATGAGTCACTCAATAATGCCCGCGCATCAATCGGTTACACCAACGACGCCGTGCATCCCAACGACAAGGGCTTCCAGCGTATGGCCAATGTGCTGATCGATGCTCTCGAAAATGTAATCGTCGACTGATCGGTCATACCACTTACATAGAAGATAAAAAATGCAGGAACTTCGTTTAGCGATGTCCCTGCATTTTTCATTATCTTCAAATCTTCAAGGTTCGACAAGGTTTGAGATGGCATAAAGCGGACAAATTTCCACTCGCCTGACGGCGTCAGTTTAGTTGTCGGATATTCAAATTGTTAGATGGCGGTTTTGTAAAAATCCAAACATTTAAATTGGCGATTTTTGTAAAAATCCAAACATTTTAGAGCGTCGGGCGCTTAGCGATGCAAGGCTTTGGCGAGGGCGAGGAGGGCCTCGGTGGTGGCTCGGTCTATTACGCGGCTGCGGTCACCGGGATATCGCTTGACGAAAGCTTCGGTGCAGTTGGGCGTAGTGACGGCAATCCAAACGGTGCCCACGGGTTTCTCTTCTGAGCCACCGCCAGGACCGGCAATGCCTGAGGTGGCGACGGCACACTCGACTCCCATCAGGCGGGCAACGCCTTGGGCCATCGCTGTCACAACCTCGCGACTCACGGCTCCGTGACGCTCAATCTGAGCCGGATCTACGCCTAACACGCCACTTTTCACATCGTTGGCATAGCTCACTACAGATCCGTAATAAACGTCTGAACAGCCTGCTATGGCCGTGATAGAGTGGGCGATATTACCGCCAGTGCAGCTTTCAGCGCTTGCCATATGATAGCCGTTTCGACGCACGGCGTCAATGGCAATCTCGGCTGCGCTCGCATCACCTTTATACATTATATATTGTTCGGTCAGGCTGCAAAGGGCGCGGTAAGCATCATCTAATGCACTCTCAGAGTCATCGCCCAGTGAGCCTGTTGCATCCAATCGGAGTCTGATTAATCCAGGAGTGGGGAGGTAAGCAAGGTGAAGGTTGTCGGGGAGCGATGCCTCGAATTGCTCCAGGCTTTGAGCAAGCGCAGATTCGGTGATGCCGCTGACCATGAGGTTGCGGTGACCGATGTAAGCGTCGGGCGAGAAGTGGGCGGAAATCTCGCTAAGCACTGACCGTGTGAGCATCCCTTCGGTCTCGAAGGGCACTCCGGGCATAGCGATAAGAACATGGCCGTCGGGACGCTCAAACCACATTATCGGCGCAGTGCCGAGGCGATTCTGTATCACACGGCACGAAGCCGGCACCATGGCCTGTGCCTCGGTGAGGGGATTAAGCTTGAGTCCACGGATGGCAAAGACCTCGCGTATGTTTTCGGCCACGCTTTCATCAAAAATCATCGGGCCTCCGAATATGTCGCATAGCAAGGGCTTAGTGATGTCGTCTTTGGTCGGGCCGAGGCCACCGGTGGTGATCACCAGGTGACTGTCAGACATACACAAGTCAATGGCCCAACGTATGTCTGCGGCCTTGTCGGCAACGGTGACAACACGCTGGATTTCCCAACCTTGCGCACCGAGGGCGCGGGCGATAAAACCGGAGTTTGTGTCTGTGACCTGTCCGATGAGGATTTCGTCACCGATAATGATAATCGAAAGCTTCATAGTGCGGTTATATGCTTACGCGAGCGTAAGGAGTTTCGTCATAGCGACAAAAGTCGCCGGCCAGATATTTGAAATAACCGGCAATGGCGACCATAGCTGCATTGTCGGTGGTAAAGGCACGCTGCGGTATGAACGCTTTAAGGCCGCGACGACGGCAGAACTCGGCGACAGCCTCCCTGACGCCTGAATTAGCTGACACGCCGCCGCCGATGGCGACGGTCTTGACGCCGGTCTGCTTCACAGCTTTGGCGAGTTTGTCGATAAGGATGTCAATGATTGTGGCCTGCAACGAGGCGGCAAGATCGGCCATATTGTTTTTCACAAAGTCGGGGTCGAGCTTGGTTGCGTCGCGCAGGGTGTAGAGAAACGAAGTCTTCAGCCCGCTGAACGAGTAATCGAGGCCGGGAATATGGGGCTTGGCAAACTTGAAGCGCTTTGCGTCACCCTCAGCGGCCAAGCGGTCGATGTGAGGACCGCCGGGATAGGGGAGGCCCATGACTTTGGCGCATTTGTCGAAGGCTTCACCGGCAGCATCATCGATTGTCTGGCCGAGCACTTCCATATCATTAAAATCCCTGACTAAAATTATCTGGGAATTGCCGCCCGAAATCAGCAGGCAGAGAAATGGGAACTCAGGCACCCGGTCATCGGCGTGCTGGCGCACGAAGTGGGAGAGCACATGGCCGTGGAGGTGGTTGACGTCGACAATGGGGATCCTAAGGCCGAGTGACATGCCCTTGGCAAAGCTCGTGCCGACAAGGAGTGAGCCCAACAGACCGGGCCCGCGGGTAAATGCGATAGCCGAGAGATCTGATTTGTCAATGCCGGCGCGCTTGATGGCGGTGTCGACGACGGGGACGATATTTTGCTGATGGGCGCGCGATGCCAGTTCGGGCACAACGCCGCCATACTCTTCGTGTACACTTTGCGAGGCGATGACGTTGCTCATCAGCAAGCCATCAGCGATGACTGCAGCTGAGGTGTCGTCACACGATGACTCAATGCCGAGGATGATTGTTTGCGACATTATCTATTTAGAATATGTAACTTATGCCAGCGCAGATAACAGCGGTGGTGTAACCTTTGATGATAATATATTTTGCTTCGAGCGACAATTTGAGGGTCTCACTGCATCGCATATCAAAACCTGCGCCGACATTAAGGCCGAAACGGCCCTTGCGTGAGGTGACGTCCTTGCTTTCAAAGCCGTCAAAGATATCAGAGCTCTCAAGACCGTTTTTGCGGAAGTGATGGCTCCACGACGAATAGTTGAGACCGGCCAAAGGATAGAACGCAACCTTTTCGCCGGTGAAGTTGAATGGGAAATGCAGGTTGAGATCGACGGTCGACGCATCGTAGTTATTGTGACGGAAGATGTAGGCGAGCTCAGGAGCGATGCGGAAATGCTCAGTGAAAGCATATTGGAACACAAGGCCTGCGATGGCTGACTTGTTGCGCGATACATAACCAAGTTTGGGGCCGAGCGATTTTTCGCCTTTGCTTATCTGGGCGTTGGCGGGCAATGAGCAGGCGATTATGATCGCTACGACCGCCAAGAGGCGCGTTATGAGTCTTTTTGATATATGCATTTCGATGCGTTTTTATGAGAAATTTGTCAGCACAAAGTTAGCAATATTATTGTAGAGCGGCAATTGCGTTAAGAAAAAAACACTTGTTGTTACAATCTTTTTAATGCAGATTTTGTTATCTTTGTGAATTAATTACTTAAAATAAAGCATAACTACTATGACATTTCAAGAATTAGGAGTTCGTGATGACCTCCTTAAAGCTATAACAGACTTGGGCTTCGAATCGCCGATGCCCGTCCAAGAAAAGGTTATCCCTGTTTTACTCTCAGAAGACCACGACCTTGTGGCGCTCGCCCAGACAGGTACGGGCAAGACAGCGGCGTTTGGTCTGCCTGTCATTCAGCGCATCGATCCGGCCGTGCGTCGCCCTCAGGCCCTGATTCTTGCGCCTACACGCGAACTTTGTCTGCAGATAGCGAGTGACCTCGCTGATTTTTCAAAATATACGCCTGACCTCCGTGTGCTCCCCGTCTATGGCGGATCGAGCATCGAAAGCCAGATCAGATCGCTCAAAGAGGGCGTGCAGATCATCGTGGCAACCCCGGGTCGATTGATTGACCTGATCAATCGTGGTGTGGTCAAGCTCGAAGATGTTCATACAGTTGTGCTTGACGAGGCCGACGAGATGTTGAATATGGGCTTTGTCGACTCTATCACAGATATCCTCAGCCATGTGCCTGATGACCGCAAGATGTTGCTTTTCTCGGCTACAATGCCTGCCGAGGTCGGCCGCATAGCCAAGCGGTTTATGAAAGATCCTGAAGAGATCGTGATCGGCACCCGCAACGAAGGCGCCGCCAACGTAAAGCACGTATACTATATGGTCAATGCGCGCGACAAGTATCTTGCACTCAAGCGTGTCGCTGATGACTCGCCAAATATTTATGCAATCATCTTTTGCCGCACACGTCGCGACACTCAGGAGATCGCCGACAAACTTATCGCCGACGGTTATAATGCCGAGGCACTGCACGGCGACCTATCGCAGCAGCAGCGCGACATCGTGATGAAGAAATTCCGCGACCGCGTCGTCACACTGCTTGTCGCTACCGATGTCGCCGCTCGTGGCCTTGATGTCGATGATCTGACCCATGTGATCAACTACGGTTTGCCTGACGATACGGCAGTCTACACTCACCGCTCGGGCCGAACCGGCCGTGCGGGCAAGACAGGCGTATCGGTCGCAATCATCCACTCGCGCGAGAAAGGCAAGCTTCGCGAAATAGAGCGCATCATCGGCAAGAAGTTTGAGCGCAAGGATGTGCCTACGCCTCAGCATATCATTGAAAAGCAGCTTTATAACCTCGCTGACCGCATCGAGCGTGTCGAGGTCAATGAAGACGAGATCAACAAATATATGCCCGGTGTGTCGCGCAAGCTTTCATGGCTCAGCACCGAGGATCTGCTTAAGCGTGTGCTCTCGCT
>CAYRFB010000075.1:0-9507 GCA_964423485.1 uncultured Bacteroides sp. | reverse complement strand
TTGACCTTGTCAAACTCGGCGAGGAGATCCATAATAGGCTGCACGCCTTCGCGCACCACCTCGATCACCGTCTTGTTGGGGTCGAGCTGCGGATCCTGCTCAAGGTAACCGACTGAGTAACCGGGCGAAAACACGACTTCGCCCTGAAAGCTCTTATCTATGCCCGCAATAATCTTAAGGAGCGAAGACTTACCTGAGCCGTTAAGACCGATGATGCCGATCTTCGCGCCATAGAAAAACGAGAGATAGATGTTTTTCAACACTTGCTTCTGAGGGGGATATGTCTTTGACACACCCACCATTGAGAATATGATTTTTTTATCGTCTGCCATAATTGGTTAAAATGTTTTTTGGGGGAGCTTTGGGGGATTATCTTTTTTTCGGAGCGTATTTGACAGGGTAGTTGCAGTGTGTGCGCCCGGCAATGATATTATTGAGCTTGCTCTTGATCAGCTGTTTGCGGATAGGCGATATATGGTCGATGTAGAGCTTGCCGATAAGGTGGTCATACTCGTGCTGGACGATGCGGGCAAGGAAGCCCGAGATCTCTTCTTCGTGCTGCTCGAAGTTTTCGTCGAGCCAGCGCAGACGGATGTGCTCTACGCGCGGCACATTCTCCGACAGGCCGGGCAGGCTGAGACAGCCCTCGCCGCGCACCTCCTTGGGACCGTCAAGCACCTCGAGCTCGGGGTTGATGAGCGTCATCTTGCGGCCGGCACACTCGGGGAAATCGTCGCCCATAGGCGAAGCGTCGATGACAATGAGTTTAATGTTACGGCCGATCTGAGGAGCCGCGAGCCCGACACCCTCGCTCTCATACATGCACTGATACATATCAGCGATAAGAGTCTGAAGGTCGGGGTACTGATCATCGATAGGCTCTGAAATGCGGCGCAAAACAGGGTGGCCGTATAGATAAACTGGTAATTTCATTACTATAATTAATTGTTATTGTTGTTCGTTAGATTTAAATTCTGCGTAAAGACGGCTCTGAAGAAAGTCGTTGAGGATGATCGTGGCCGAAATCTCATCTACAATTGCCTTGTCGCGACGATCCATTTTTTTCATGCCGCCGTCGAGCATGGCGCGGTGGGCGAGGACAGAGGTGAAGCGCTCGTCAAAATAGACCAGCGGCAGGGGGGCTATTTCCTTTTTGAGCCTGTTGATGACAGGGGTCAGATACCTGACCGATTCTGACGGATCGCCGTGCATGTCACGCGGATAACCGACGATGACGGCGTCGACCTGCTGAGCCGCGATATAGCTTTTCACATAGTCGATAAGTGTGGCCGTAGCGACAGTCGCAACCCCGTTGGCAACAATGCGCAACGGGTCAGTCGCAGCAATACCGCAGCGACGACGTCCAAAATCTATTGACATCAGGCGACCCATAATCTTTGCGCAAAGTTAATAAAAATCTGACAAACACACCGATTGTCAAGCCAAAGCATTACGAATATGTGACGAGATTGTGACTAATAAGAAACAAATTTTGTATTTTAAATAGTTTTTAGTTAGTTTGCATCGTTAAACCAATCACTTTATGTTAGGCCAATTGTCAAGATATCTTTTACTGTCGCTTATTCTTACATTTTCGTTTGCCGCCCGGTCACAAACCATTGTCGACAGCCTTAGATTGAGGCTCGCCGAGGCTAAGACCCCGGCCGACAGCATCACGCTGCTATATAACATCTACGACTGCTCGCCGTCTGATGACCAGGCCAAAACGCTCGAGACCCTGTATGATCTGGCATTGCGTCGCGGCGACTATCACACTGCGAGCGATGTGCTCATCCAGTCGTCAAACTACTACGCGTCCAACGACTCGATGCAGCAGGTGTTGATCAAGCGAGCCAACAGCCTGCCTGAAAGCAACGAGAAACGCGCCACCCAGCTGTTTATGAAAGTCAGGTCAGTCACCAATCAGGCCCGCTCACTGACCGAGGAGCAGCGCGAGGCAAAATTACGCGAATATCTCGCGCAACACATGAGGTCAGAGGAGTATGACACATACCAGCGCATCGAATATCTCTTCTGCCTCTGCTCATACCTGCGCATGAGCAGCGATGGCGAACTGCTGTCGAAATATTTCAAAGAGCTGCAGGGGCTGATCGACCAACTGCCGGCCCGCGACCTGCTGCTCAAATCGCTCTTTTACACTCAGGCTGCCAACACTTACCTGTCAAATGAAATGATCGATGACGCCGTCGAGGCCAACAAGACACTGCTCAATCTCATCGACGAAATCCAACGCCAGTATGCAGCCAAAGGTCGAAATTTCCGCAACTATGACCGCTCGGCATTCATCTGCTATCGCCGTCTGCTGCGATGCCACGACGCCCTGACCCCTGAAGAGGTCGATGACTATTACAGCAAGATAATTCCGATCATCGAGCGTAACCCAAACCTGCAAAAGCTGTCAGGCCAAAGCAAAAAGCCGACCATCTATTACCTGATGGCAAAAAAGCGCTATGCCGAAGCCATACCTCTGATCAAGGAGCAGATCGGCGACGAGTTCAACACTCAGGAAGAGGAGCTCTATCTGGCTGAGGCGCTGCTCACGGCGGCTGAAAGCGTCGGCGACAAAGAGAGCCAGCTGATGGCGCTTGAGATGGGCAACGACCTGCTCAAGCAACGCATCGAGTCAAAGGCCGCCGAGAGCTACAAGGAGTTGCAGCTGATCTATGAAGTCAACGACCTCAAGCACACCAACGATGAGCTGATGATGACCAACCAACAGATCATGATCAACCGCCACAAGGAGCAGCTCACTTATGCCACGGTCAGCCTGATCGTGCTGGTGGTACTACTGGTGATCGTCTATGTGTTCTACCATCGGTCAAGGAGGCTCACCGCCAATCTGTCGCAGTCTAACGCCATGATCATCGACGAACGCGACGCGCTCAAACGCACACAGAAAGATCTCATCGAAGCCCGCGACAAAGCCAAGGCTGCCAACAGGATAAAGTCAGACTTTGTCAACAATATGAGCCATGAGATCAGGACGCCGCTCGAAGCCATCGTCGAGTACTCGGGTCTGATCGCCGACTGCGCTGACAAAGAAAAACGTGAGTATATCAAACGCTTTGCCGACGTCATTTCGCTCAACACCGACCTGCTGCTCACGCTGGTCAACGATGTGCTCGACCTGCCGTCGCTCGAAAACGCCAAGGTCAGCGTTCACATCGTCCAGGCTTCGGTGCAAAAAATCTGTAAGGTTGCTCTCGACAATGTGCGCCGCGAGATCAATCCTGACATCAAGCTCATCTTTGTCAACGAAGGCCAGGCCGACACCACAATTCAGACTGACCCTCACCGCGTGGAGCAAGTGTTGCTCAATCTGCTGATGAACGCAGCGCAATTCACCGAAAGAGGGTCGATCACTCTCAGCTATGCCTTCTCATCTGATAAGACCAAGCTGACTTTCACTGTGACCGACACCGGCATCGGCATACCCCGAGGCAAAGAGGAGATCATCTTCTCGCGCTTTGAGAAACTCAACTCTACCTCACAAGGCAAGGGCTTGGGTTTGTATATCAGCCGTCTGCTTGCCGGCTTGCTTAAAGGCAGCCTGAAGTTAGACGCCGACTACCGCAAGGGCGCCCGATTTATTTTCACTATTCCAGTAAAAGGTTGATAGATAAAGGATCAACGGCAATATCTATGATCAGTCGATTAGTATATAGCATCCACCGTCTTATGCGACCGATAGCGGTTGCAGCAGCCTTGACCGTCGCCGTAATCGCCCCGGCTCAGACGGCCAACTCGGCCGACAGCCTCTATGTCGAGCTTGCCAAGGCCACCACACCTGCTGACAGCGTGACGATACTCCACAATCTGTATGATTGTTTTTTCTTTGACCGCAAACCGATATTAACCCAGATTTTTGAGACAGCCGAGCGCGCGGGCGACTATCAGTCGATGCTTGAAGTGCTCTTTGTGATGTCATCGCTCTATCAGCACCGGCCCGAGATGGAAGATGAGCTCATAGCGTTGGTCAACCGTGTGCCCGACAGTGAAGCCCAGCGACTGCAGAAGCTCTATATCAGGCTGCGCTATCAGATGGCAAACATCCAGCACATGTCAGAAGCCGAGCGTCAGCAGAAGCTCCATCAGGCCCTCAAGCAATATCGCGAGCAGCGCACCCTCAACAAATTTGACCGCATCACCTATCTCTTCTTCATCTGCACCAATCTGCGCAGCATGACCGACTCAAAGCTGCTGACCAACTATCTCGACGAGCTCCACTCGATGATCGAAGAGTTTCCTGAAGACGAACTGCCGATCAGAAGCCTCTTCTACTCTCAGGCATCAGCGTCATACCTCGACAACAGCCTCTTCCCCGAGACCATCGAGGCCAACAAGCGCATACTCGACCTGGTCGACAAGTTTGACAAGCTCCACGAGTCGCAGGGCCGCATATTCCGCAACTATGATGGCTCGTTATATGACTGCTATCACTATATATTAATGTGCTACGAGGCGTTGACCGACGAAGAAATCGACCATTACTATGCCGAGACCCAGCGCATACTTGAAAGGAACCCCCGCATCAAGCAGAAGATCGAGCCCCACCGCCGCACCGAGATATTTTATCTTATGGCCAAGAAGCGCTACGGCGAGGCCATACCTTTGATGATTCAGTTTCTTGAAACCGGCGAGCCGGGACCCATCAGATACCACATTGCAAAGGCCCTTGTCAAGGCAGCCCGCGAAACCGGCAACAAAGAGGCGCTGCTCTACGGATCAAAGATCATCAACTCACTGTATAAAGACAGGTTGCAAGCAAAGTCTGACGTGAGTCTGAGCGAACTCCAGACCATCTATGACGTCGACAACCTGACCATCCTTAACAAGGATCTCTACATCGAAAACCAGCGCATGGACACCGACAACCGCAACCGGCTCATCATCGGCGCATGCATCGCCATAATCGTGGTGATCTGTCTTCTCGTATGGATGGTGAGTATGTTTGTCCACTCCCGTTGGCTCGCCCAAAGGCTTTCGGCCGCCAACAAGAAGCTGGTCGAGGAGCGAAACACCTTGAAGAATACCCATGCCAAGCTCGTAGATCTTCGTGACCAAGCCGCCTCTGACGACCGCGTAAAAAGTGACTTCGTCGAAAACATCAGCAATGAGATCAGAGTGCCCCTCGGCGCTATCGTCGAGTATTCGCACCTCATTTCTGACTTTGCCGAGGAAGACGAGCGCGCATACATCAGGGAGTACTCTGACGTGATGACCATCAACACAGACCTTGCACTCAGACTGGTCAACGATCTGCTCGACCTGCCCAAACTCGAAAGCGGCGAGCTCAGCATCCACCGTGCGCCCTCGTCGGTCATGTCGATCTGCAACTTCTCTATGAAGCTCGTCAAGAAGCACATCTCGCCCAATGTCAAAGTGATCTTTGCCAATGCCGGCCAGCCTGACTCGGTGATCATCACTGATCCGCAGCGTGTAGAGCAGGTGCTCACCCAGATCTTGACCAACGCGGCCAAATTCACCGAGGAGGGCACCATCACCTTCGGCTATGAGATCAGCGAGTCGCGCGACAAGATAACGTTTACCGTTACCGACACCGGCATCGGTGTGCCCCGCGGCATGGAGGAGAGAATCTTTAAGCGCTTTGTAAAAATCGATCCCACGACTCAGGGCAGCGGCCTCGGCCTGTATATCGGCCGACTACTCGCCGACAAGCTCTGCGGTACACTTAAGCTCGACCGCAAATACCGCACCGGAGCAAGATTCATTTTCACTATCCCTATAACATGATTACAAGATTGACAAATATCATCCACCGGTTAATAAAGACTCTGCTGATTGCGGCGGCTATGTTTGCAGGCACCAATGCCAATGCACAGACGCCGGAGTCAGTCGACAGCCTGAAGGATCTGCTGGCCAAGGCGACCAATCCGGCTGACAGCGTGGAAATATTGCACAATCTCTACGACTGTTTCTACTTCAATGACCGCAAGCCTGTATTGATTCAGATTTTTGACACAGCCGAGCGGGCGGGCGACTACCGGGCGATGCTCGAAGTGCTCTTCGTGCTGACCTCGCTTGTGCGCTACGAACCGGAAATGGAAGAGGCGCTTCTCGCTATGGTCGACCGTGTGCCCGAAAGCGAGGAACAGAAGACCACCAAACTTTATATCAAACTTCGTTTCCGCCTGACGGGCCTTAGCTCGCTGCCCGAGGCCGAGCGACAGAAAAACCTTCATCAGACCTTGAAGGAATACCGCGATGAAGTCAACATTGACAAATTTGACCGCATCAGTCACCTATTCTATATTTGTGCACATCTGCGCAACAACTCTGACTCCAAGATTCTGACCCAATATCTTGATGAGCTTCAGGGGTTGGTTGAAGATCTGCCGGAGGAAGATCTGGCTGTGAGGACCATCTACTACCAGACTGCCATCGCCGCATATCTCAACAACGGACTCCTGGAAAAAGCGGTCGAGGCCAACAAGCATATGTTGGAGATAGTCGGCAAATTTGACAAATTTCACGCATCTCAGGGCCGAAAGTTCCGAAATTATGACGGCACTCTCTTTCAGGCTTACTATAATATGTTGGCGTGTGCCGACGTGCTGACTGACGAAGAAGTCGACATGTACTACAACCGCTTGCTGAATATCGTTGCCACAAACCCGCGCATCGGCAAATCGGCCGAACTCAAGCGCAAGAGCCGCATATTCTATCTTATGGCCAAAAAGCGCTATGCCGAAGCAATCCCCCTGCTTAAGGAGCAGCTCGAAGGCAACCGCCGCATTGCCGGCTATCACCTTTTTGCTGACGCTATGGTCAAGGCAGCACGCGAAACCGGCGACAAGGAGTCGCTGCTCTACGGCTCAAAGATCGTCAACACGCTCTATAAGGAGCGCCTCAAAGCCAAGTCAGACGTAAGCCTCAACGAGCTCCAGACGATCTATGATGTCGAGAACCTCAAAGGCCAAAACAAACACCTGACCATTGAGAGCCAGCACATCGAGATCAGCGAGCGTCAGCAGTTTGTCATCGCCTCGGTTATTGCTGTCGTAGTGGTGATCAGCATCCTTATCTGGATGATCAGCCTCTATATCCATTCACGCTGGCTGGCAAAGCGACTTTTTTCATCTAACCGAAAACTCGTCGAGGAGCGCAACGCCCTCAAAGAGACCTATATCAAGCTCGTCGAGCTTCGCGATGAGGCCGCAGCCGCTGACCGCATCAAGAGCGACTTTGTCGAGAACATGAGCTCTGAGATCAGAGTGCCGATGGGCGCGATAGTAGAGTATTCTCACCTCATTATCGACGTTGCCGAGGAAGATGAGCGCCCATATATTAAGGAGTATGGCGACATCATGAGCGTCAACACCGATCTGCTGATCCGACTTGTCAATGACGTGCTCGACCTGCCGCAGATTGAGAGCGGCGACCTGAGCATCCATCGCTCACCGTCGTCGGTCAAAGGCATCTGCAATTTCGCTCTCGAACTCGTCAAGAAGCATGTCTCGCCCGATGTCGACATCATCTTTGCCAACGAAGGCCAGCCTGACTCGTTTGTGCTTATAGACCCGCAGCGCGTGGAGCAAGTGCTCATCCAGCTGTTGACCAACGCCGCCAAGTTTACAGAAAAGGGATCAATCACCTTCGGCTATGAGATCAGCCCCGAGCGCGACAAGATATCGTTTACCGTCACCGATACCGGCATCGGCATTCCCCGAGGCATGGAGGAGAAAGTCTTCGAGCGCTTTGTCAAGGTCGATCCAAGCACCCAGGGCAACGGCCTCGGCCTGTATATCGGACGCTTGATGGCCAATATGCTTGAAGGAACCCTCACGCTCGACCCGGATTACCGCAGCGGTGCGAGATTCATCTTTACGGTTCCTATCGTCTAAATCAGCCGCTGCTACTCTTTGGCGTATGACAGCACTGTCGGTGACTCAACGTCGACACCAAACTCTTTTGCGCGGGCAAGTATAGCGCGGGCGAGCTTAGGCTTCAAGTCTTCGGGACAATATCGGAAATAAGCCTCGGCTGCGCGCACATGGGCGGCGTCGGGCATAGGGTATTCACGGCGTTCGGGCAGACCGAACACCGAATCGGGAAGTTCCTTCTTCTCTTCGTAACTAAGTCGATCGTTCATAATATTTTGATTTTTAAATTTTAAGTCAAACGCATTGTCGCCCACGCTTGTTCAAAGTCTTTTGAAAAAAGATTTTTGCGCTATGCTGATTTTTTAGTAAATTTGCGTGTTAAAAACTTCTGCGACAACAATAATCAGAAAACCAATCATATTTCAGCAACAATGAACATTTCATATAGCTGGCTAAAGCAATATATCGACACCACCCTCTCGCCCGAGGAGTTGGCTGCCGCTCTTACATCAATTGGCCTTGAGACAGGCAGTATCGAACGTGTTGAATCTGTGCGCGGTGGCCTGCGCGGCCTTGTCATCGGCAAGGTGCTCACCTGTGTGGAGCATCCCAACAGCGACCACCTTCACATCACCACCGTCGACCTTGGCCTCGAAGAGCCCGTACAGATTGTCTGCGGCGCTCCCAACGTGGCCGCCGGTCAGACTGTGGTCGTAGCGACTGTCGGCACTACCCTCTATGGCGAGGGCGACGAAACCTTCCAGATCAAAAAATCAAAGATTCGCGGCGTCGAATCATTCGGCATGATTTGCGCCGAAGATGAAATAGGCATCGGCACTTCTCACGACGGCATCATCGTCATCGACCGCGAAGTAAAGCCCGGCACACCCGCCGCCGAGTTCTATGAGCTCCGCGACGACTATGTGCTCGAGGTCGACCTTACCCCTAACCGCATCGACGCCGCATCTCACTATGGTGTCGCCCGCGACCTTGCCGCCTGGTCTGACTGCCATGCCGACCACAAGGCGCTCGTGCGTCCGTCGGTCGACGATTTCAAGGTCGACACCCCTGACCGCGGCGTAAGCGTCGTAGTCGAAAACCCCGAGGCTTGCACACGCTACTGCGGCGTGACCATACGCGGCGTAAAGGTCGCCGAGAGCCCCGACTGGCTTAAGGATCGCTTGACCGCCATCGGCCTGCGCCCTATCAATAATATTGTCGACATCACCAATTATATACTTCACGCATTCGGTCAGCCGCTCCACTGCTTTGACCTCGCCAAAGTGAAAGGCGAAAAAATCGTGGTGCGCACCTGCGCCGACGCCACTCCCTTTGTCACCCTCGACGAAGTGGAGCGCAAGCTCAACTCTGCCGATCTGATGATCTGCAACGAGAGCGAGCCGATGTGTATCGCCGGCGTGTTCGGAGGCCTCGACTCAGGTGTCACAGAGGAAGCAACATCTGTTTTCCTCGAGAGCGCTTGCTTCAATCCGACTTCAGTGCGTCGCACTGCCCGACGCCACGGCCTCAGCACCGACTCATCGTTCCGCTTCGAGCGCGGCGTGGATCCCAACGGCTGTATGTATGCCCTCAAGCTTGCAGCGCTGATGGTGCAGCAGCTTGCCGGAGGCGAGATCTGCGG
>CAYRFB010000074.1:0-9688 GCA_964423485.1 uncultured Bacteroides sp. | reverse complement strand
TGGAGATGGGATTTGTCAAAGGCAGACCTGTCGAAGTGATCCTTCACGCCCCGCTTAAAGACCCCATCAAATATTCGATCATGGGCTATGATGTCTCGCTCAGAGCGTCAGAAGCCCATATGATTGAGGTGGTTAAAATCGAAGCAGGCAGCGAAATATCACCTATCCACGGTTCAGGCACAGTCACTGACTGCCCCGTCACTCACGAAAGCATAATCGACCGCGAGCGCCACACTATCAATGTTGCTCTCATCGGCAATCCCAACTGCGGCAAAACTTCGCTCTTTAATATCGCCTCAGGCATGACCGAACGCGTCGGCAACTACAGCGGTGTCACTGTCGACGCCAAGTCAGGCACATTCGAACACAATGGCTACCGCTTTAACATCGTTGACCTGCCGGGCACATATTCCCTCGCAAGCTATTCGCCCGAAGAGCTTTATGTCAGGCGCTACCTCCGCGACTACACTCCCGACGTCATCATCAACGTTGTCGATGCCTCAAACCTTGAGCGCAATCTTTATCTCACGACCGAACTCATCGACATGGACCGCTCGATGGTCATTGCGCTCAATATGTATGATGAGTTGCGATCTCGCGGCACCAAGCTCGACTACAAAATTCTCGGCGATATGATAGGTGTGCCGATGGTGCCGATTGTCGCTCGTAATGGCGAAGGCATCGACCGGCTCTTTGACACAGTTATCCAGGTCTACGAGGGTCAATCGAAATCTGTTCGCCACATCCACGTCAGTCTTGGCCACGACATCGAAGCCGCCGTCCGTCAGCTCATTGACGTCATCAAAGCCGACGGTCATATCGGCCGCCACTTCTCGCCGCGCTACATAGCGATCAAGCTCCTCGAAGGCGACCGCGAGGCCGAAGACCTTATCGCTAAATCACCCGCGCGCGAAAAAATTACAATCTTGCGCGACGAATTGCGCGCCAACCTTGAGTCAATAACCGATGAGGACATATCCTCGACAGTTGCCGCCGAGAAATACGGTTTCATCGCCGGAGCGTTGGCTGAGACAATGGAGTCAGGCCGGGTCAACACCGAGTCAAAAAGCAATATCATCGACGTCTTTGTCACCAATAAGCTTTTCGGCTTCCCCTTGTTCTTCCTGATAATGTTTTTCATTTTCTGGGCCACCTTTGCCATTGGCCAATACCCGATGGACTGGATTGACGACTCAGTAACGTGGTTGAGTTCAGTGGTTCAGAAACTAATGCCTGAAGGCATACTCAAAGATCTTATCGCCGACGGCATCATCGGCGGTGTCGGAGGAGTGATAGTATTCCTCCCTAATATATTGATCCTCTACTTCTGCATATCCTTTATGGAAGACTCAGGCTACATGGCCCGAGCCGCCTTCATCATGGACAAGGTCATGCACAAGATAGGGCTTCACGGCAAATCGTTCATACCGCTGATTATGGGATTCGGCTGCAACGTTCCGGCCATCATCTCTACGCGGGCTATCGAGAGCCGTTCGAGCCGACTGATCACTATTCTCATCAATCCCTTTATGTCGTGCTCGGCGCGACTGCCTATCTACGTTCTCCTGATCGGTACATTCTTCCCCACCCACGCCCCGCTGGTTTTTATGGGACTGTATATCATTGGTATAATAGTCGCTATCATCACCGCTAAGCTTCTGCGACGCTTCCTGTTTAAGACTGATGAAACCCCCTTTGTAATGGAGCTGCCGCCTTACCGTCTGCCGACTATGAAGGCATCGCTGCGCCACACATGGGCCAAGGGCGTGCAATATCTCAAGAAGATGGGCGGCACAATTCTCGTTGCGAGCATTCTTGTATGGGCTCTCAACTATTTCCCCCGTCACGACGGTCAACCATCATCTCCGGTCGCTGAAGCTACGGCAAAATCTAACGCCATCGACCCCGACAACGACTCCTATCTCGAAATGATGGGCAAAGCCATCACACCGGTTATGGAGCCGCTCGGTTTCCACTGGCGCGCTACAGTCGCTGCCCTCGCCGGAGTGCCTGCAAAAGAAATAGTTGTCTCAACTCTCGGTGTGCTTTACACCGACAACGAAGCGTCGTCAGATAGCCGTCTCAGTAAGCGCCTGACCACACCCGACCCTGCCACCGGCAAACCCGACTTCACCGCTGCCGCTGCCTTAAGTTTCCTGATCTTTATTTTACTCTACTGTCCTTGCATCGCCACAGTCACGGCCATCGCTCGAGAAACCGGCACTTGGAAGTGGGGCGCATTCAGCGTCATCTACAACACCTTAGTTGCCTGGCTGGTCGCTTTTGCCGCATATCGCATAGCTCTGCTATTTTGATTTGTAAGATACGCAAAAAAGTCGTATCTTTGCTTGATAATCAATATGTCTGCTATGACTTCAATCCAAGAAAAGCAAGAAACACTCGACAAACGCTACTTGCGCATGGCCTCAATATGGGCTGAAAACTCATATTGCGAGCGCCGAAAAGTGGGCGCAATCATCGTCAAAGATCAGATGATTATATCTGACGGATATAACGGCACTCCTGCAGGTTTTGAAAATATCTGTGAAGACTCCTCAGGGGCCACTAAGCCATATGTGCTTCATGCCGAAGCAAATGCAATAACCAAAGTTGCCCGCAGCAACAACTCGAGCGACAACGCCACGCTCTATGTCACAGCCTCGCCATGTCTCGAATGTGCCAAACTCATTATTCAGGCCGGCATACGCCGCGTGGTCTACAACGAGCTATACCGCATCACAGATGGCCTTGACCTACTCGAGCGCGCCGGAGTCAAATGCGTACACATAGCCGACACCTCAAAATAATCCCTATCTCTATTTTTTCTACAATTTATGAGCAATAACAAACTAACTAAATGGCTGCCCCTTTTCGCCGCCCTTTTGCTTGCCGGCGGTGTTTGGCTTGGATTTTCACTTGCCGGCGGACGCAGCCAGAGTCAATTCCAGAAAAAGCTTAACCGCCTCTACGAAATCATCGAGAACGATTACGTCGATGAGATCAACCTCGACAGTCTTCTCGAGTCTCAGATACCTTCGCTCCTTAAGAGCCTTGACCCACACTCTTCTTACATACCTGCGGCTGACCTCGAGAAGGTCAACGGCGAACTCGAAGGCAGCTTCGGCGGCATCGGCATACAGTTCCAGGTCATCAACGACACCATCTGCGTGGTCGAGGTCATTCCCGGCGGTCCGTCAGAGAAAGTCGGAGTCATTGCCGGCGACCGCATAATCGCCGTCGACACTATTGACATTGTCAAGCGCCACATCTCTGATGAAGATGTCCGTAATATGCTTCGCGGCGAGAAAGGCACCGAAGTGTCAATCACCGTGCGCCGTGCCAACGCGGCCAAGCCTCTTACATTTGACATTGTGCGTGGCGACATCCCGATGACCTCGGTCGACGCTTCATATATGATCGATCCCAAGACCGGTTACGTCAAGGTCAACCGCTTCTCACGCACGACGTATGGCGAATTCCTTCAGGCGATCAGCCAGTTGCGTTATCTCGGAGCCGAAAGTCTTATCGTTGACCTCCGGGGCAACGGTGGCGGCTATATGGAGCCCGCTGTGCTTATGGCCAACGAATTCCTGCCCGCTTATAGCAAAATTGTCATGACCAAAGGGCGTGACGAGGCCGACAATTCGACCATTCTCAGCGATGGAACTGGCGCTTTCACCGATATGCCTCTTGTTGTCCTTGTCGATGAATTCACTGCAAGCTCAAGCGAAATCTTCTCGGGCGCTATCCAGGACAATGACCGCGGCCTTGTAGTCGGACGGCGCACCTTCGGCAAAGGCCTCGTGCAGCGACCCATCATGCTCCCCGACTCAAGCGAAATACGTCTGACCGTCCAGCGGTACTATACCCCCTCCGGCCGATGCATACAGAAGAGTTTCCAGCGCGGCAAGGCTGATGAATATGACGAAGAAATCATCGAGCGTTACAACCGTGGCGAGATTTTCAACGCCGACAGTATCTATCTCAACACCGATCAGATTTTCAAGACCCTCAATGGTCGCACAGTCTATGGCAGCGGAGGCATTATGCCTGATGTCTTCGTACCGTCAGACACAACTGGTTACTCATCCTACTACGTCAATGTTTCAAACGCCGGACTGCTACAGAAATATGCTTACGAGCTCGCCGATCTCAACCGTGAGGAGTTCTCAAAAGCCAAAACAGTCGATGAGCTGATGGCGATGCTTCCCTCCGATGCTACCCTCCTGCAGTCGTTTGTGTCCTACGCCGCTCACCGCGGGGTGCCTGCACGCTGGCATTATATCAACATTTCATCTGCGTTGATTGTTAATTATCTGAAGGCTCTCGTCGCACGCGACACACTCGGTTTCAGCGCCTCTTACGAAGTCTACAACTCCCGCGACAACGTTGTCGCTCAAGCATTGAAGCTTCTTGAGGACGGTGAGGCCGCCATCCCGGTGCGCTACGAAAGGCTTAAGAATAATGACAACGAAACAACTGAAAACGATGAATAAAGAAGATATCCGCTTGCGCATCCGCGCACACAAAAGCTTGCTCGACGACAACGAGCGCAGCAATGCTGCCAAAACAGTCTTTGACCTTCTCGAGCAGACCGCCGCATTTATGATGTCAGAGAGCATCCTGCTCTATCACTCTTTGCCTGATGAACTTTCGACTCTTGACTTTATCGACAAATGGCATAGTCGCAAACGCTTCTATCTGCCGCGCGTCAATGGTGTCAACCTGGAGATACTACCCTACGCTAAATCGCGTCTCCACTTGGGAGCGTTCAATATTGAGGAACCTGACGGCGACGACACCACCGATATGTCGCAGATCGATATGGTCGTGGTGCCGGCCGTGGCTTATGACCGCCGTGGCAACCGCGTAGGTCGTGGTAAAGGCTATTACGACCGCCTTCTCGGCAACACCCGCGCGATTAAGGTCGGCGTGGCCTACGATTTTCAGCTCGTAGACGAAATCGATACTGATCCTCACGACGTTGCGGTTGACTATGTAATCACCGAGCGCGGCATCTTGCGCACCTCGCGCCGACGGTAGCCGGCAACTATTCTTAAGCCAATCATTTTTAACACTTTATGATCAAACCCCTCGCAAGAATACTTGCCTACTATATCCTCTACCTCCTCATCTTCATCATCCTTAAGCCGGTCTTTATGGCGGTTTACGCTTCACTAATGGGCGACACCTCCATGGCTGACTGGTTTAAAGTCATTTATCACGGTCTGCCGATGGATTGCTCGATGGCCGGCTACTTTACTATTGTGCCCGCCGTGCTGACAGTCATCGGCATTTGGGCTCCCAGTTCGCGCCTTCTTTCTGCAGTCAACACAGGCTACATAATTCTCTCAGCTTCGCTGATTGCAATTGTCACGGTCAGTGACCTCGCCCTCTACGGCTACTGGAATTTTCGCCTCGACACTACCCCTTTTTTCTACTTTTTCAGCTCTCCCGCTTCAGCGCTTGCAAGTGTCAGCACAGTGACGGCAATAATTGGGTTTATTGGGGCCGCCCTGCTCGCAGCAGCCATCTACTTTCTAATCGCCAAATGCGTCAAGCGCATTCCCCCGGCCTCTGATCACCGCATCGCAGCGACAGCCTTGTCGTTGATCCTGACCGCAGCGCTCTTTATCCCGATCAGAGGCAGCCTGACAGTCTCGACTATGAATCTCAGTCGATCATACTTCAGCCAGAACCAACGCCTTAACCACGCAGCGATCAATCCCCTCTTCAGCCTGATGTATTCGGCCACTCACCAGAGCGACTTCTCATCGCAGTTCCGTTACTTTGACGAAGAGCGGGCAGCCGAAATTTTCGACAGCCTTAATGAAAAGATTGCTATCGAAGCCACAGACTCTCTCGGAGCTCTCTTCAAGGTTGAGCGCCCCGACATATACGTTATTATAATGGAGAGCTTTTCGGCTCATCTGTTCCATTCATTAGGTGGCGAAGCCATCGCTACTGGTCTCGACTCTATCGCTTCAGAAGGTCTGCTCTTTTCAAACTTCTACGCTTCCGGAGCGCGCACTGATCGCGCGATCCCTGCAATACTCAGCGGCTTTCCGGCTCAGCCGACAACCAGCCTGATGAAATTCGCTAAGAAGATTGAGCACACTCCGTCGTGGCCTCTCGTTGCCAAACAGCAATGTGACTATGACCTGTCATATTACTATGGCGGTGACGCAAATTTCACTAACATGCTCGCCTATCTTATCAGCTCAGGCTTTGATAACATAGTTTCCGACAAAGACTTCCCTATCAATGAGCGCACGAGCAAATGGGGCGCCCACGATCATGTCGTCTTTGATCGGGCGTGGTCTGAGATCATTACAGATTCATCCTCGACGACGCCAAAACTACGTGTGATTCAGACCTCGAGCAGTCACGAGCCATTCATCGTGCCCTACAGTGATCCGCGCTTTGCAGACAGTGACTGTAAAAACGCATTTGCTTATGCCGACCGGTCGGCCACAGCTTTCATCGACAGTCTCAGCGCCTCTCCGCTTTGGGAAAAATCGATCATCGTTATTACTCCCGACCATTACGGTGTATATCCTGAGCATCTCGACAATCCGCTCGACCGCCACCATGTGCCGCTGATCATAACCGGCGGAGCTCTCAACCGTGAGCCGGGAGTCGTCAATATTGTCGCCGACCAGACAGCCATCGCTGCTACCCTGCTCACCGCCCTCGGCTTGGACTCATCTATGTTTACTTACAGCCGCGATGTGTTTGACAATTCGCGGCCTCAATACGCTTTCTTCACTGAGCCCGGCATGGCCGCCTTCGTCACCGCGACCGATACACTTGCCATCAACCTCGACTCCGATTCACCGATACTATTCTCCGGCGAAAACCCATCGCAGGCCGAGGAGCGTTGTAAAGCTATCTTACAGACAATCTACAACTCACTTTCAGAACTTTAAAAACGGATCCCAATATGTTTGAAATCCTCCGAAGCATAGACTCAGCAATATTTCTATTCCTCAACGGCCATCTCCATCCGTTTGTCGATAACTTTATGAGTCTGTACTCTGGTCGTTTCATTTGGATACCTATGTATGTCGCACTGCTGATTGTCATGCTACGTCGTTTCCCATTGGCAAAGGTTCTGCTTCTACTTGTCGGTATCGGCGCGTCAATTTTAATTGCCGACCAGATGTGCGCCACCGTAATCCGTCCGATATTCGGTCGTCTGCGACCCTCCAATCTCGACAATCCCATCTCCCAACTGACATATATCGTAAACGGCTACCGAGGAGGGCCATATGGTTTTCCGTCTTGCCATGCCGCAAATTCATTTGGACTGGCCGTCTTTGCCGCAATTACGCTCAAGCAGCGCAGCTTTACGATTTTCATTCTCCTCTGGGCAGTGATAAATTGCTACTCTCGCATCTATCTCGGAGTCCACTATCCCGGCGACCTTGTTGTCGGCGCAGTCATTGGTGCAAGCGTTGGCCTTGTCTGCTATTTTATCACCAACGGCTCTTACAAAGCGTTGACGAAAGCCGGCAAACTGAAAGTCACCCGGCCTCTGCTCTACACTCTCCCATCTTTCAGAGGCGGCATCAACCTGATGGAAGTTGTGGGTGCAGCAACATTGATCATTATAATAATCATTTCACTATAGTCATCTTTTCAATAATCATTTCGCTCCAATCATCTTTACAAAGTGAAATATCTCAATAAAATATTATCTGCAATCGTCACACCGGCGAGCTTGGTTTGGGCAATGCCTTTTCTGCTCATAATCCCCAATATTGCCCTTGCGTTCACCGAGCCTGACCCCGCGCTGTCAAAGATCACCGACATTGTGTTGCCGTTAGGCGTGTATATGCTCTTGGCTTCGATAACCCGATCAGTGGGGATAGCCATGCTCTTTTCAATCCCCTTAGTCTTCTTTGCCGGATTTCAGATCGTGTTGCTCTATCTATATGGTGAATCTATCATCGCCATTGACATGTTTCTCAACATTGCCACGACCAACACCAAGGAGGCCTCCGAGCTGCTGAGCAATCTCATCATTGCCTTAGTCACTGTCGTCATTATATATTTCCCCGCCCTCATTTATGGCATTGTGTGCCTATACCGCCATCAGCAATGCTCGCTATCGACTGTCCGTCGTATCAGACGCTACGGGGCAATCGTCTGCACTGCAGGCATTATTTTACTCATCGTGAGTTACTCGGTGCTTCCACGATTTTCGATACGCAGAAACATTTTTCCTGTAAATATCATCTCAAATATGATCGAGGCTATCAATCGCACCATCGACACTACTCACTATCCCTCAACTTCCGCACCCTACTCTTTCTCGCCGACGCTCACCCACGACCGCGAGATGCGCGAGATCTATGTGCTGATCATTGGTGAGACTTCGCGAGCTGACAACTGGCAGCTCTATGGCTATGACCGTCAGACCAACCCTAAGCTTTCTCAGCGCGACGGTCTGGTGGTGTTTGACAAAACGCTCTCTGAGAGCAACACGACCTACAAAAGTGTTCCGATGCTTTTGTCGCCGTTGACCGCCAAGACTTTTGGTGACTCAATTTATTACACCAAAGGCATCTGCAGCGCTTTTAACGAAGCGGGCTTCAATACGGCTTTCATCTCCAACCAGCAGCGCAACCACTCATTTATCGACTTCTTTGCCAATCAGGCTCAAACCACAGAGTTTATCCGCGACGGCGAACCCGGCTCGCTTGATGATCACCTGGTCGACCATCTTAGAGCGTTCATCGATCGTTCGCCTGCCGACAAGATTTTTGTTGTGCTTCACACTTACGGCTCTCATTTCAATTATCACGAGCGTTACAGTCCTGAATTCCGCACTTTCACTCCCGATGGCGCATCTGAAGCGTCAATCGAAAACCGACAGGAACTAATCAATGCTTACGATAACTCGATTATCTTTACTGACCACGTCATCGACCGTGTGATTGCGACTGTCGATTCTCTCGACATACCCGCAGCCGTCCTCTACACTTCCGATCACGGCGAAGACATCTTTGATGATGAGCGCGGACGCTTCCTCCACTCTTCACCGACGACCACATTCACCCAGATCCATGTGCCATTCATCGCTTGGTTCTCCGACAGTCATCGTCAAGCCTTCCCTGAAATATATGTGAATGCTCGCGGCAATTCATCGGCAAATGTTTCATCGACTCGGTCTGTGTTTCCGACGATGCTCACAATAGCCGGGATCTCTACTTCACACGTCAATTCCAGTGATGACCTGACTTCAACTTATTATCTCGAATTACCAAGGCACTATCTCAACGACTATAACGAAGCTGTCAATTTGAAACAAGCAGGCTTCAGGTCTCACGACTTCAAAAAAGCACAAAAATTTCACATCTCAACAGACTGATCAGCTCAAAGTTTTCCAAAACTTTTCACAAAATACTAATAATTAGATAGTTGAAATTTTCAACAACCGAAAAAGTTATCCAAAATAAATTTTTAACACAAACTTTAGTTGAATAATTTTGGCTATTAGCATTATTATTTATAGCTTTGCAGCGCTGATTTTAAAATCAGCGCTGCATTTTATTTTACTTAAATCCTTTCAACAATCAAACAGATATGATCCAAACAGTTGTCAAACGAGACGGCCGAATCGTTGGCTATAACGAAGAAAAAATCAAAGCCGCTATCCGTAAAGCAATGCTCCAGACCGAAC
>CAYRFB010000073.1:4665-9800 GCA_964423485.1 uncultured Bacteroides sp. | reverse complement strand
GTTACGGATAGAAGAACCAAGATTACGGAATGTTAGCTATAGCTTTGGAATATTGAGCTTTAATCGCTACTTTTGCTGTATAATCACAGATCGATATGGAAATCTTTCAAGCAGACAGCATTGAGAAATATAACCGATATTTCGGTTTTGAGACCCGCCACCCTTTGGTTGGAATTGTTCATTTTGATGACTCAGTGCATCAGCCTACACACTATATGCACTTTGGGTTCTACGCCCTGTTCCTGAAAAAGACAACAGGATGTAAGATAAACTATGGAAAGACTAACTACGATTTCGATGATGAAACTGTTGTAAGCTTTGCTCCCGGACAGACCGTCGGCATACATCGTTTGGAAGACGGACCCGCACCCGAAGCAATTGGGCTGCTGTTTCATCCTGATTTTCTTAATCGGACATCTTTGGCACAGAAAATGAGTCAGTATTCATTTTTCTCTTACGCATCCAATGAAGCTCTCCATCTCTCGTCAGAGGAACGCATCATCCTCCAAGATTATATGGATAAGATCAGGCGTGAGTTGCAGCATCCGATAGATCGCTTCTCTAAGTCGCTGATAATATCTAATATCGAGGTTATGCTCAACTACTGTATGAGGTTCTACGAGCGGCAGTTCGTGACACGTGAGGAGATAAACAATGATGTGCTTGCCCGCTTTGAGTCGCTGCTTGATGATTATCTTCAATCCGGCAAAGGAGTTACCGATGGAACACCGACCGTTAAGTATTTTGCCGACAAGATCTGTCTTTCTTCCAACTATTTTGGAGATTTAGTAAAGTCAGAAACCGGAAAGACGGCTCAGGAACATATACAGCTGAAGATGATCAACCACGCTAAGAGCGCCCTTCTCGACCCGAAAATAACCACTAAGAGGGTCGCCGAACTGTTAGGCTTCCAATATCCTCAGCATTTCATCCGTTTCTTCAAGAAACAGACCGGCCAGACTCCTAAAGAATACCGATTGACAATGTCTTGAAGCCCTCTTGAAACTGCAGATTTTTTTATTTTTCAAAGATGCGGTTTCTTAACACAGATTTTTATTCGTAGCTTTGTAATCTATTAAAAATGATTGCAAGGATATGAAGAAAATTATATTGACATGCGGCCTGATCGCTATGATGGGCGGCTCGGTGACGGCTGAAGATCGCCTCCCTCAGTTTGGTGTTGACCCGGTCGAGGATGTCATCAAGGCGATGACTCTCGAAGAGAAGGTTAATTTTGTTGTCGGCACTCGCCGCGGCACAAACTATGGCCCCGGCGGCACGCCCGGCATGCCTGTGCGCGAATTCATCCCCGGCGATAACACCACATCTATCGACGACGCCCCCGAGGCAGTGCCCGGAGCGGTGACCGCCTTCTCGCGCGGACGAGTCAAGGGAGCGGCAGGTGAGACATATGGCATACCCCGCCTCGGTGTGCCGATCTTTATGTTTGCCGACGGCCCAGCCGGTCTGCGCATCTCTTCAACCCGCGAAGGCGACAAAATGACATATTACTGCACCGCCTTCCCGACCGGGTCGTCGCTCGCTGCGAGCTGGGATCCTGAACTTGTCGAAGAAGTCACCACGGCCTTGGGCAACGAGGTCAAGGAGTATGGCGTCGACATCCTCCTCGCCCCCGGCATGAACATAATGCGCTCGCCCCTCTGCGGACGCAATTTCGAATATTATTCCGAAGACCCCGTGCTCGCCGGTAAGATTGCAGCCGCCTATATCCGAGGTGTCCAGAGCAACGGCGTCGGCACATCGCTCAAGCATTTTGCTGTCAACAATCAGGAGACTCACCGCAGCGGCATCAATGCCCTGCTATCTGACCGTGCGCTGCGCGAAATCTATCTGCGCGGTTTCCAGATTGCCGTCGAGGAGGCTAACCCCTGGACGATCATGTCAAGCTATAACAAAATCAACAATGTCCTGGCCCCCTGCAACAGATATCTGCTCACCGACATACTCAGAGGCGAGTGGGGTTACGACGGTTTTGTGATGACCGACTGGTGGGGCGAAGGCAACGGAGCTGACCAGATGGCCGCCGGCAACGACATGCTGATGCCCGGCACTCTCCGCCAGTATGACGAGATCATCGAAGCCGTCAACAACGGCACCCTCCCCGAGGCCGTCCTCGACCGCAACGTGGCCAATATTATGAACGTCCTTCTCCGCACCCCGACCGCCAAAGGACAACCCTACAGCGACCGTCCCGACCTCAAGGCCCACGCTGCAGTGGCCCGCGACGCTGCAACCGGGGGTATGATCCTGCTCGAAAACCGCGATATGACCCTTCCCATCGCTAAAAAACAGAAAGTAGCACTCTTCGGTTGCCAATCTTACGACACCTATGTAGGCGGTACAGGCTCAGGCAACGTCAACCGTAAATACAAAGTGTCGCTCGACCAAGGCATGGCTGAGGCTGACTTTAAACTCGATAAAAGCCTCGCCAAGACCTATACAGACTATATCGCCGAAGAAAAATCCAAGAAGCCGGCCGACAACTTCTGGACCATTGCAACAGTCGATGAGCTCCCGCTCACCGACGCCCTTGTTGCCGACGCTGCTGACCATAGCGATGTGGCTGTAGTCACGATTTCGCGCATCGCCGGCGAAGGCGCCGACCGCACCCTCACCAAAGGCGACTGGTATCTGACCGACGTAGAGCTCGACAATCTCAACAAGATTGTCAATGCCTTCCACGACCGCAACAAAAAAGTCGCCGTCATCCTCAATATGGGAGCGATGGTCGATATGGCCGACTGGAAAGATCTCCCCGACGCGATACTCCACTCATGGCTCCCCGGTCAGGAAGCCGGCAACGCCATCGCAGCCGTGCTTTCAGGTGAGGTTTCGCCCTCAGGCAAGCTGCCATTCACCATCGCCCGCCGCTACGAAGACTACCCCTCAGCTCCCAACTTCCCTTACAGCGAAAATCCCGCCACGGTCTATTACACCGAGGACATCTTCGTCGGCTACCGCCATTTTGACCGCAGCGACATTGAGCCCCTCTACCCCTTTGGCTACGGCCTTTCATACACCACCTTTGATTACTCCGATATGTCAGTCACTCCTGACGGTCAAGACTATAAGGTGAGCGTCACTGTGACCAACAGCGGTGACCATAAAGGCCGGGAGACAGTTCAGCTCTACGTAGCCGCCCCCGGCAAAGACATGATCAAGCCTGTCAAAGAACTCAAAGGATTTGCCAAGACCAAAGAGCTCGCCCCCGGCCAATCAGAAACCCTCACCATCACAGTGCCCCGCAACCTTCTCGCCTCCTATAACGAATACTACAACCGCTGGACCGTCGAACCGGGCACCTACACCCTCATCGCCGCCCCCTCCTCCACCGCCCCCGGCATATCCACCGCCATCGGAATAACCGGCGAGAATGAAGAATAATAAAATCGGGAAAAGCCTCTACTTCAACAGATGATTGTCAAAGGCAAACGATAGGGCCTGAGGTGATTTTTTTGGTAGTGATGCAGTATTTTGGGTGGGAGTGTATCTATTAAGAGTGAGACGGAATGATCTGGACATAGATAATGCCTCTCTTGTTGAGGAGTGCCGGGCGGGCGATCGGGAAGCGATGAGCCTGCTCTATTCGCGTTTTGCTCCGCGCATGCTTCGTGTCATAGCGCGTTATGTCGACGATAAGGATGACGCGCAAGACATACTCCACGATGGCTTCATTGCTGCATTCACGCGCCTGGAGTCGCTCCGTGAGCCTGAGCGCGTTGAATACTGGCTCGCCACCATAATGAAGAATCTGTCGCTGAAGTTTTTGCAGTCACAGAATATCGAGACCATCCTCGACTCGCTTCCTAATGATGTAGCTGAGGATGCCGACGTTGATGAGGTCATTGATTTCGACACTCTCGAGTCGCTGATCAAGCAGCTGCCTGCCGGCTACCAGAAAGTGTTCCGTCTGGCGGTGTTGGAAAACAAATCTCACAAAGAGATTTCTAAGATTCTCGGCATCGCTCCTAACTCATCGTCATCGCAGCTTTTCCACGCCAAAATAATGTTTCGCAAGCTCCTCAATGACTATAAAAAGCAAGCGGCATTGATGGGGCTTATGCTCTTAGCTTTCATAGTCGGCATTTTGTTCAAGCCACGACACGAGGACCTGAAAACTGAAACGCTCTTGAGTGTGGCAGATGAATCGTCGCGCATCACAGTTGATCATCCCCGTCAAACTCCGGTAGAGCAGCAAGAGAAACCGGCTGATAGGAAACCGGTCCGGCAGATAATTCGCCCCAAAGAAAAAACGACAGAGGCAAGCGCCGATATGTCTCAAGCGGAGCTCGCTGACAACGCATCGCACAGTGAGCCTGTCGAATCGGTCATTGAATCAACCGAGTCTTATCGAGACCTTATTGCTGAGACTTCAATCATCGATGATGTCATTGAAGGAGTCGTGGGCAGGTCTTCGAAGCGCAAACGGGCATGGTCGGCAGGCGTGGCCTTTGATTCAGGTTTGTTGAGTTTTGAGAATTGGAAGGGTACAGGTGATCTGGTATCTCCTCCACCTGACAATCCTGACGATCCGCAAACTCCCGATGATAACGTGACTACCACCCCGATGAAAGCTCCAAGAGCAAATAGTGGATTGATTGAAAAGCTTCGTCATCAGTCCCACAAAAATTCGCTGCCTGTAACCTTTAGTTTGACAGCCGAACGCCGTCTGTCCTCGTGGGTCGGAGTGGAGACAGGCATATCATATACTTATCTCCGCACTGATTTCGAAGACGTAAATGTCAACACTATCTGCCATTGGCATTACCTCGAGCTGCCGGTCAAAGCGAATATCTATGTCTACCGCTCTCGCCGATTCTCTTTCTATGGGTCGTTTGGCGCTAAACTGTCAGTTCCGGTCTATTCCAACGCCAGCGCACAAACCCATTCCTCAGACATTAAGCCTATCGAGGGTGGACGCTTTGACTCTAATCCCGTATGGTCAGCCGGCGGAAGCCTCGGCGTCTCTTACCGTCTGTCTGACAGGCTGCACCTTTATGTCGAGCCTTCGCTGCAGTATCATTTCCCACACGACTATCAGGTGCCCAACACATGGACCGATGATCCCTGGACTTTCTCTATACCCATAGGCATCCGTTTCAGTTGGTAAAAAA
>CAYRFB010000073.1:0-4565 GCA_964423485.1 uncultured Bacteroides sp. | reverse complement strand
TTTTTGTACCTTTATGCAGTAATTGGCAGGTAGGCGTATCCTATTATTGTAAACCAATTAATATTATCATTATGATTCGTATCAACAAACACTTCTCTTCATTAGTGATCGCCATTTGCTCGGGTCTGATTTCGCTTTTAGGTTTCAGCTGCAGCTCCAGTGAAGAGGTTATGTATGGCATGCCCACAGGCGACTTCGAAATAAAAGGTAGCGTCACAACCGAAGATGGTCAGCCGGTTGAAAATGCAGAAGTCAGAGTGACACATCCTGACGTCGAGTCAGGCGTATATTCGTTTAAGAAAGTCTCAACAGATGCAAAGGGCAACTATAATCTTGAGTCTGATATCATTCTTGGTCGTGTTAAGGTAGTTTGCATCCCCAAGAATCCCGACATGCAGTCTGACTCTGTTATCGTGAAATTGGAGTATAAAGGTTCTCACGACGACTGGGATGCCGGACATGCTGAGGAGACCGTTGACTTCAAGCTCAAAGAAAACAAGCAAGCTGAATGAGACGTCTTTCACTGCGCCAGCGCTTAGGCCTTGAGCTTTACCGTAAGGTCAAGCAAGAAGCGCGTAAGACTCATCCGCTCCGCCAGCTATTCTGGGAGTGTACATGGCGCTGCAACCTTTCGTGTCGCCACTGCGGCAGTGACTGCAAGAGCAGCGCCACGATCCCTGATATGCCTGCCGAAGATTTTCTCAAGGTGGTCGACAGCATAATGCCCCACGTCAATCCCAACCACGTCAACATCGTCATCACCGGTGGTGAGCCGCTGCTCAGAAAGGATCTTGAATATGTTGGGCGCCAACTCTATGACCGCGGTTTCCCGTGGGGCTTTGTCTCAAACGGTCTGGCGCTCACTCCTGAGCGCTTCCAGAGTCTGCGTCGTGCGGGGCTCCACGCCATGACTATAAGCCTTGACGGGCTGGAAGAAGATCATAACTGGATGAGACGCCACCCTGCGTCATTCAGCCGCGCTGTCGACGCCATTGCGATGGCCGCAGCCGCGCCTGACCTCAATTTTGACGTGGTCTCCTGCGTAAACCGACGCACACTACCGAAGCTGGGTGACATAAAGCAATTGCTGATCGGCAAGGGCGTGAAGGCGTGGCGCCTGTTCACCATCTTCCCCTCAGGCCGGGCGGCGCAATATCAGGAGTTTGACCTGAGCAAAGAGGAAGTGAAGGCTCTGATGGACTTTATTGAATCGACCCGAAAGGAGGGGCTGATCAAGGCCTCGTTCTGCTGCGAGGGTTTCCTCGGGGGATATGAGGGCGCAGTTAGAGACGGTTTTTTCAGCTGTCAGGCCGGCGTATCGGTGGCATCAGTGCTCCTTGACGGCGGCATAGGCTCATGTCCGAGCATCAGGGCCGACTACCGTCAGGGCAACATCTATGAGGATGATTTCTGGGAGGTGTGGCAAAACCGATTCGAGCCTTACCGCAATCGCCAGTGGATGAAGACCGGAAAATGTGCCGACTGCTCTTTCTGGCGCTACTGCGAAGGCAACGGCATGCATCTCCGCGACTCTCAAGGCCAACTGATGCACTGCCATTTATGCAGCTGACAGTGAACGCTCCTGAGTCACTTCTTTCTCGGGAGTACCTTGCTGCCGAAGATCTGGGTGATTAGTGCGCCGAGAAGCATAATCGCCGTGCAGACAATCAACACCATCTTTACGCCGCCCGAGTGAAGCACCATCGGGATGATGAACACTCCGGCTACAGCTCCTAGCTTGCCAAACATTGCAGCAATGCCTGAGCCGGCGCCAAGGTCATCGACGTCATAGATCTGGGTCGGAACGACAAAGGTGATGAGGTGAGGCCCGGCGTTAAGACCGATTTCAAACACGAGGAAGGCCACCACCGAAACCCATAGGGGCAGGTGAGACTCGTAGCCCCACAACAACACAGCCATACCCGCAGCTGACATGAGGAAGCCGATTGACATCAGTGAAACGTGCCACATGCGGCGCATAACCAACAGACCGATTGCGAAACCTATAACTATAAAGCTGTTGATGATTGTCGTGAGCTCGACAGAGTTGATGATCTTGGCCATGCCTTCAGCGTGGCTCGTGTCGATGCCGAGAGCCATCACGAGTATGGGGAGAAACACGCCGACTCCATAGACAGCCACGCCTTCACAAGCCCAGGGAATGCCGCTGAAGATGACTTTCGCCAGATTGGCTCCCTTGAACATATCGAGCCACGGCGTCGGTTTTGAGGCCACAAGTTTCTTCTCAGGCGTGATCACCACGTCAGGTCCGAGAAAATATTTTGCAGCGGCCTCGGCCTTTGCGGTCTGACCCTTCTCCATCAGCCATCGCGGAGACTGGCGACAGGGTATGCGCAGTAAAAAGGTCAGAGCACCTAACGCGCCGGGGATAAGGAAGAGCGAGCTCCACTGATCGGCCTTCAGACCGTGAGCAAGGATAAACCAGCAGAGGGCGGCAACGGCCACGAAGCCGAGCGCGCTCGTGCTCTTGGCAACGCCGACCATAAACTCCTTCCAGCGATCGGGCATAAGCTCAGAGATATAGTCAGAGTCGAGGGCATAACCGCCTCCGACGCCGACCCCTATCATGAACAGACCCAATATCAGGACCCATTCGTAGGGAAAAAAGTAGACTAACAGTGAAAAAACGGTGATCAGCACCGGGCAGAGACGGTAGTAGAAGAGATAGCCGTAGCGGTCGCTGAGGCTGCCGATGATTGGCGAACCGATAGCGATGCCGAGCAAGCCGGCTGCGCCGAGCACACCCTGCATAAACGATGACATAGTGTGGTAGGTCGGCAAGAGAAGCATCATCGGCATCACAATGCCGACAAGGCCTGACAGGACCGTACCGATGATCTGCTCCATGCTGCCGATCGCAAGCACAGCGAAGTGTTGCTTGCGAAGGGGCATGGTTGCGATATTGTATTGCGTTGTGTTCGAATTGTTAGTCTGAGACATAGAGCAGTTTATTTGTTCTCCTGATTTTCAATGTCCTTGACCCAGCTTGAATGGTCGGGAGCCGCGGTCTTGTCCATTTTATAGAGGGGCAGGAGGAAGAGCCAAGTTGTGATGCAGAAGGGGCCTGTGAGGGTTGCGATGCCGAAAGGCAGCATCAGGGCGTCCATGCCGGCCTGAACGAAGACTGTGGCGATTGTAGCTACAACAGCCCACACGGCCGAGCGCCAGTTGACAGAGTAGAATGTGCAGCCGATGGCGATGGCTGTAAGCACGGGGCTAAAGCCGAAGAGACCGCTCGAGATGCTTGAAGCCGGAGCGCCATAGGCAATGGCCACAACAAGCGAGATGGCAGAGCCGACGGCAGCCCAGATGCCGGCTGCGCGGCTGCAGACAAGCAGGCCGACGAGAAAGAAGATGCCGGTCACCCAAGAGTCGATCAGAAATACCTGGGCAATGCCTTTGAGCCAGTACTGCACGAGCGAGCCGAAGCTCATGTCGAGCTGAGCGCTTGAGGCGGCAAGGTCGAGGGCAGGCTTGCTGAGAGCATCGCCGTCAAGACCGGTCATATAGCGGGTGGCCAAGAGGAAAAACCAAGTGCAGAGCACAAAGGGGAAGGTCAAAGAGTTGACTTTCCATGGCGCCATCACGTTGTTGAAGCCGTGGCGCACCCAAGTTGTCAACATAGCGCAGAATATCAAGGCGAGCCACATCTGCCAGGTGTTGCCCATAAACGTAGGGAAGGCGCAACCGACAAGTATGCCGTTGAATCCCCAAAGGCCGTCGATGCCGTCGTTAAAGTTTTCGTTTAAGATCATACCGGCAATCGTCGAAGCGACAAGACCTACGACAGCGCCCCACGCCACGGCGGGAGTGTGACACTCGTATGCACCCCAGAAGATGCCTGCAAGAAATAACAGGCCGGTCCATGCACTCTGCTGGAACATTACCTGACCGGCTCCACGCAGTGTCGAACGCACGCTGACGCTCAGAGGCTGCTTTAAGAAAGACTGAGTTGTTGACATTGTTATATAATTTTTTAAGTATTAACTTCTTATCGCCAGGGGAACTCCTCGGGGAGTGGCACACCCTTAATGGCCATGCGCACTTTGCTTGCAAACTCTCTCACAGCTGCCTTGACCGGCCCCGGCTCCATGCCGAGCACCTTGAAGAGCAATCCGGCGCCATTGGGCAGGTGGGTTACTCCGGCAGCAATCTTGCGCTTGGGATCGATGTAGGCCGACGTCTGAGCGTAGATCTCTTCAGCCTTGTCGGCCGGAGTCATCACGATCACGTTGGCAAACACGTCATAGGTGCCCATCACGCCGCAGTCGCGGATGTGACCGCCTTGAGGACGGATTATAAACTTTTCGCGGAAGAGCTGCTCGCCGTCAGGGCGCTCGCCGTGGCTGCACACTGAGAGGATGTCAAATTTGAAAAGCTCGCCGCCATTGAAGTGTTTGCGGCCGGCCATATAAATCTCAGAGTAAAGCACTGTGGCCGTGGGGTGGACACACATACGCGTGTCGCAGATGAAGCGCGTCGATGCCTGAGTGGAAAAACTCGATAAAGTTGCCCCCCGGCTGACCAAATAAATTGCCCCCCAT
>CAYRFB010000072.1:0-9851 GCA_964423485.1 uncultured Bacteroides sp. | reverse complement strand
GATAGTCTGGTTGAACTTGGAAGTTGCAGCGTGAACGTGCATTTTTGCAGCGTCGACCGATGCGGGCTTGTACTGTTCAACGATCTGAGCCCAAAGCATGCGGGCGGCGCGGAATTTTGCAAGTTCCATAAAGTAGTTGGAAGAAACTCCCATATTGAACTTGATGCGGTCAGCAACTTGGTCGGCGGTGAGGCCTGCATCAGTGAGGGCAGTCATCCATTGAGCGCCCCATGCAAGAGCATAGCCGAGTTCCTGGAAAATATATGCGCCACCATCGCAGAAGAGCACAGAGTCAACGGCGAGCACGCGGAGAGCGGGCACGTCATTAACGGTCTCAATGAGCTTTTTGGCTTTTTCGGTGATTTCAGGAGCAACTTCGCCGCCATGACGGAGGGCTTTGCGAAGGGGGTTGTAGTCAATCGAGCCGTGGAATTTCTTCTCAGCTCCGTTGGCTTTGAGATATTTTACGAGAGCCTCAGCAAGATCCTGAGCCTTGCAAGGGCAGCAATTGAAGTTGATCTCAACTTTTTCGAGGTCGATGCCTTCGAGAAGGGCTGCTACGGTAGCCTCAGTGGGTTCAGCAACTTTGAATCCGAGAGAGTTAACGCCTTTGCCGAGAACTTCGACGGCAACTTTGTTGGCTTCGGCCGGATCTTCAGAAAGGATTTCCTGACGGGTGAGCCACTCGTTGTTGGTGCGGGTACCGCGGATAAAAGGATATTCGCCTGGGAGCGACTCGGTTGTTTTGAAGTCAGCGATGTCTTCAGCGCGATAGATGGGCTCGACATTGAAGCCTTCGTTTGTTCTCCACACCAATTTCTTGTTGAAATCGGCTCCCTTAAGGTCGGTCTCGACCTTGGCGCGCCATTCGTCATAGCTTATGCCCGGGAACTGGTCGAACAATTTTTCTCTTTTTTCTGCCATAATTACTTTTGTAAGTGATTGTTCTATAGTGAGATTTAAGTCTATACTATTACGGTGGCCAAAAGCAGTGCGCTTTAAGCCACGACAAAATTAATAAACTTTAGATAATCTGCAAACCAAATTGCCGAAAATACTGAAATTTTTCTTTAAAGAGCCAGAATTTGAGCAGCGTGGTCTTTGGTCTTG
The DNA here is from genome assembly GCA_964423485.1 of uncultured Bacteroides sp. Classification (GTDB taxonomy): domain Bacteria; phylum Bacteroidota; class Bacteroidia; order Bacteroidales; family Muribaculaceae; genus CAG-873. The sequence goes on along the minus strand of CAYRFB010000072.1, from coordinate 8,741 downwards.
ATTTGCTTTGGGGTAATGATATGAGTTACAACGCCCTCAGGAGAAATGATAAAAGTGGTGCGGAATGTGCCCATATACTTGCGGCCATACATCGACTTTTCGCCCCAGACACCAAATTTCTCAACGAGCTGATGATCGGTGTCGGCGATGAGAGGGAAGGGTAGATCTTTTTTTGCGATGAAACGCTGATGAGAGCTCTCGGAGTCTACGCTGACGCCGATGACCTGATAATTTTTTGCCAGGAGTTCGGCATAATTGTCGCGCAGATTACAAGCCTGAGCCGTGCAACCTGAAGTCATGTCTTTGGGATAAAAGTAGAGGGCAATTGTTTTGCCGGGATAGTCGCTGAGTCTGACTTCTTTACCGTTCTGGTCTACACCGAGCAGGTCGTCGACCTTGTCACCGATATTAATCATATTGGGTTATATTTTATATTGGGTTATATTTTAATGTGTTGAATATTGAAAAATGCTTTATATAACACGTCGCGCACCAAGGTAATGGTGAGAGTAATAGCCTCCGTCAGGATAGGTGTCGATGCGGATGCCTCCTCTGATTGCGGCGTGGATAAACGATATTTTACCGTCGGGCGACACATCGACGGCGATGCCGACATGGCCGACTGTCTTGCCCGAGCGGCGTGTGCTGAAAAACACTAAGTCACCGGGTTGCACATCTGAGGTTTCAACCGCAATGCCCTGACTATACTGGTCTCGTGATGAGGCTCCGAGTTTTGTGTCGAAGTGGCGGAACACAAAACTTGTGAAGCCGGAGCAGTCGAAGGCGTTTGGGCCTTTGCCGCCTCGGCGGTAAGGTTTGCCAAGATAGTAGTTGGCATAACTAATTATGTCATCAGCGAGAGCCTGACGCCGGAGTTGGTCGTCGTTGAGGCGGGTCTGGCGGACGGCTTCCATAAATACATCGCTCTCGTCAGAAAGCGAGGCCTCGTCGGCACTGATATAAAGCGGCGTCGAAAATATCAGCATCAGCAAGATGATGCATTTATTTATGACGCTGCTCTTCCAGCACGGTGTGGAGTCTTCAATTTCGGGTATTGTAGAGGCGTTGTATGACGGGTCTTTGCCTGCTTTTCGCTGACGGCAATAGTCTTTTAGACAGGCAATCGCATACTTGCCCAAACGAAGGATGGCCGCGAGATTGCATAGCGTCATCAGAGCCATAGTGATGTCGGCAAAGCTCCACACAAACTGCAGCGACGACACTGCCCCGATAAAGACCAATGCTCCGACTATAAGGCGATAGACGGTGATGATCCGGGGCTTAGGAGAAATGAAAAGCAGATTGGTTTCGCCGTAATAGTAATTGGCTATTATCGAACTGAAAGCAAAGAAAAAGATAGCGATGCTGATGAATAGCGATCCTGTGCCGGGATGGCCGAGCCCGACGTCGACAGCCTTCTGAGTGAGGCCGATGCCATCGCCCTCGTGAAAATTCACACCGCTGCATAGGATTATAAATGCCGTACACGAGCAGACGAGGAGCGTGTCGGTCAGCACTCCGAGCGCCTGAATGAGTCCCTGCTTAACGGGATGACTCACGGCAGCCGTGGCAGCGATGTTGGGCGCAGATCCTTCGCCGGCTTCGTTGCTGAAGAGGCCGCGCTTAGTGCCCATCACGATTGCCATGCCTAATGTGCCACCGGCAGCCTGATCAAAGCCAAACGCATTTTCGATGATTAGGCTTATCACTGTCGGGATGGCACGGAAATTTATGACGATTATAGCGACGGCAAGCGCGAGATAAGCAATTGCCATCACCGGCACGATGACTTGGCTGACCTTGGCTATGCTCTGTATGCCTCCCCAGATTATGATGAGAGTCATGACGGCGAGGATGATCGCCGTTACAAATGTGGGGATTTGAAAGCTGTTGGAAAAGGCTTCGGCGATAGTGTTAGACTGGACCGAGTTGAAAGCCAAACCGAATGTCAAAGTGATCAGAATTGCAAAACACACTGCCCATCCTCGTGACTTTAGTCCGAGCGAAATGTAATAGGCCGGGCCGCCTATAAATGATTTGGGCCCCGGCTGCTTATAGAGCTGAGCGAGCGTTGACTCGATAAAGGCCGTTGCAGAGCCCAAGATGGCAATGACCCACATCCAGAATATCGCGCCCGGACCACCGAGAGCAATAGCGGTTGCAACTCCGGCCAGATTGCCTGTTCCGACGCGGCTTGCAATCGACACCATAAAGGCCTGAAAAGAGCTGATGGTGTGGCTGTGAGCACTCGACTGAGGTTTTTCGATTTTGCCTGATGAAAGCAGCAGTCTGATCATCTCTCCGGCCATGCGAAACTGCACTCCGCGAGTAATGAACGTAAAATATATGGCGGCGATAAGCAGAACGACTATAAGGATATAGTCAGAGATGAAATTGCTTATTGACTGGATGAATTGGAGCATATCGCGTGGAGGGCTTATTGTTCGATTAATGGATCTGCAGGATGGGCGATGGAGTCGGGCAAAACGATTGTCGTCGTGTCAGACACCGACGGCTTGGGCTCAACCAATGGGCGCTTCTTTGGCCTGAGGAAGCTGAAGAAATTGTCAAAGTCTTTCTTGAAAACGAGTCCTACCCCCTGAGTGGTTTGGGCTGTACGCACATAGTAGTTCTGGTCGTTGTAGCGATTATATGCCTTCAGTCGCCACGATCCTTTGGGATTAAGGAGGTATTCGATATCAAAGTCTCCGACAAACTGGTTGGTGTTGAGAGTCTTGTCTCGGTAGCCGAAGTTGCCGTTAAAAAGCAGTCGGTTATTGAGCAGTCGGCTCGAAAGCGCCACGTCGACCTCGACATCAGAGAAGTCGCCGCGGTCACTGCGAAGATTAGGCGCAATGCTCCAGTCTTCGCTCAATTTGCCGAGCATGCTGCTCAACTGACTTGAAATGGTCGACGATGCGACCGAGAAAAGCTCGTTGCCTTTGGTCGTCGACGCCATATAGTCAGGCGTGTAGAATCGGTTGAGCGCGAGCAGATAGATGATCTGACGGTTCATCATTTCCTTGGTGCTGACAATGCTCTTCACTTTGCGGTAAGTGTCCTGGGTGAGGGTTGGGAACTCGAGGTCAAAGTCAATGTCGGGCTGGCGCATATCTCCGGTGACTTTCAGCAAAGCGTGGACGGGAACGTTTGTGCGATTGAGGTCTTTGTCGAGGAGGAATGATTCGTCGAGGTCACTGAGATTGGCGTTAACGCCGTAAGAAGCCTCAATGTTGAGCTGAGCGGAGTAGGGGTCACCGTGAAAGGCTATTGTACTGCCTTCTTTAATCGTGAAATCCTTGATTATGATATCCTGAAGCGTGAAGTTGTAGCTGCCACTGTTGAGTGTGTAAGTGCCATACATTTTAAGGTCATTGTTAATCGACTCATAAGTCATGCGCAGATTGCCAGAGCCGGTGGTCTTGATTTCATCGCCGCCAACCGGGTCCATCACCAATACAAGCTTGGCAGCGGGAGTAATGACCATCTGTAAGTCCATGTTGTAGGCCGAAGGCGAGTCCTGATTGTCGCTACCGAGTCGCTGCTGCAATTCTCTGACTACGGCCGGGATGTTGTCGGCAGCCATAATTGAATCCTGGCGGGCTTTGGCCCGGCGGTCGGTAAATGTGATAAAAGAGTATTCGCCGGCATCAAGACGGTCGGAAAGCACAAAGTGGAATATCGACTTAGGAGCCGTCGACATATTGACACCGATGTTGACCACGCCCGGCTCACCGGTGATGGTTGCTCCGCCGTTGCCATAGATCGTGCCATACCAGTCAGGGCTTCTGTGAGAGTCAACGTTATAGCTCAGGAAATCGTGGGCATCGCTAACCGAAAAGTTGAATGATGGCTCTTTGAAAAATTTATGCTTCACATAACCGTTGAGCTTGGCCGTCTGGCCGTTTTCGTCATAGATAGTTATGTTGTCGATGTCAATAATGCCTGGTTGCAGATGGATAGTGTCGCTTGCAGAATACCATGTGTTGGTAAAGTCAATTTTTATACGCAAATCGTTGGCAAAAACATCACCCTCGAGGTCGATATACTTGAATGTACCGAAAAGGCGGGCGTGACCAGAGGCGTGACCTTCAAGATCAGAAGCAAAAGCCGACATAAAGGGCTTCATGAACCCGACGGGGACATTGTTGGCGTCGAAATTGATGTCGAGTGCTTCGCCGACCGGGAAAATGTCGCCATATATGTTGGATGTGCGGCCATCAAAGCCATCGACAATGGCGTTGAGGCTGAAAGCGCGTTTGTCGTTGTCCCAGAAAGCCTTGATGTCGGCGTCGCCGAGAGTGCAGCGATTGTAGCTGATGCTGTCGACGTGGAGGTTGTCGCAATAGAGATCTGGCTTTTCGGTGAGCAAAGCATGACCCTTGAAGACACCGGTCGCCTTGCCACCGATGAGAGCCTTATCGATTTCGAGGGTCTCAAAGATGTCAAGCAGAGCTATGTTAGAGAGCGCTATGTCAATCGAGTCGTCCTCGTCAGAGGATATCACACCGTTGATGTCGATGATTTTATCGTCAGAGACAAGTGCAAAATTGTCGACGACATATCTCTTGGGTTCGATAGAGATTTTTGATGGATTGACGGCCCACACATCGTTGCCAAACGTCAGGGTGCCGGGGTTGAAAAATATCGAGGTCGCCAACTGATTGTTGAAGTCGCGTGAGAATACGCTTGAAAAGTTGAATGCGCCGTTGATTGGTATCTTTCGCTCGATTTGCCAGTCGATATTGCTTGATAAGCGGTTGTTTGAGCCCTCGATGCTGGTGACCACTGAGAGCGGCCCCTTCTTCGTAGGCATTTTGATGTCAAATCTCAGGTTGGAGCGATTGGTTGAAGCGTCGATGTTGGCGCTCAGGGCGGTGTTTTCGATAATCTTATCGCCCTGTAGGATGTATGGAGCTGTAACGTTGAGCGTTACGGCCTGATGTGGCGCTGAGAAGTGACCGTTGACGTCTATTGGATATATAACCGCCATAGGCAGCTTGAAAAACTTGCATAGTTGCTCGCAAGCTCCGATTTTGATGTTGTAAACGAAATTGTTGACGCGCTCGCGTTCGGGGTCAAGCGCGGGAGGATTGGAGTATAAGGCCGGGAAGAGTGAAGCGACGATCTCGCTGAAATCGGTGGCTAATGTCGAGAGTTGATAAGGGCCGTTGATATAGGCGTTAATGATGTCAGACGTCAACAGCAGACCCGGCGAGTCGAGGGTCGGGAAGGTCTCTAAGGTGAGATATTCGAGTCTGATGTCGGGCGTCGATGGATTGCTGTCATCAAAAGAGATATCAGATATTGACAGCGATCCGGTGAGGTCGTCGATGTTTGTGAACTCAAAGTTTGCCGTTGCGTTGGCCGTGATGAAGTGCTCGGAGTGCTTGTCGATGACTCCAAGAGTGTATGGTTCAAAATGAATGATGTCGACAGTAGCGTCGATCGATTTATTAACGCCGTTGGTCTCGAGTGAAGCGGTGGCGTCAAAATTGACACGCTTATCTGATGAATGGATTGAAGCAACTAAATGCGAGGGATTTACATCGACATTGCCCGACAAGCGGCCGTATTTCGTGCCTTTATACGTCACCCAGGCCGAATCGAGTTGGGCATTGATGTGATGGCTGCGCTGAGTGAGCGTTATGTCAGCTGATATATGACCGTTGACCGACGAAAGATCGTTGGCGTGAACTATGTGATTGAGTTCATCGAAGTCAATTTGAGCCTCAGACTTGAGTCTCAGAGTCTTGAAAGTGTCAGGCGTAGAGTATCGGGCGGTCACTCTCAGGGCGTTGCTGCCTAAAGCCATTCTGGCGTTGAGAGTGGAGCTTCTGATTTTGCCTGCGCCTGAAGCGCTTAGCGACAGGCGGTCGGCGCCCCTGATGCCGGCAAGCTGTTTGTCAATCTGTCTTCTTGATTTCTCGGGGAGCAGACTCATAAGGTCGAATATGCCCGTGCGTGTGGCAGAAAACCTGAGCTCATTAAGGCTGTAGTCGGCGTCGACGCCAGAGCCTAAGCTGTCGACAGATGCTGAGAGCGCAGCCGAAAATTTTTCGTCTTTTTGTGAAAGCACCAAGCGCGAGACGTCAATGTTATCTGCGTTGACTTTGGCGTTGAGAACAAATTCGATTGAGTCTGTGAGCTTAGCGAGGCTTTTAGCGAAACCTGAGAAGTCGGGAGGATAGATAACGCAGCCGGGAGTGGTTTCAACCTTTACGCCGTTGGTGTTAAATTCGTCGATCAATCCGGCCAGACCCCGGTTGTCAAAATCTATTGGGTTGAAGGCCAAGAGTGAGTGAGGGAAGAGCAGGGTGAGATTGTCGATCGACGAGCCATTGGGGGTGATCCTGGCGACTGCTTTCAGGCTATTGAGACGCAAACCGTTGCTCTCGGCAAACGAGAAGCGTGCGATATCGACGCTGTATTCGTTGTTTGAGATTCTTGGGATGTAGGCGTTAAGAAAGATGTCGTCGAGGCGCAGGTGGTTGAGATCAAAGACACTGTCCTTCTCGGGGGCGTCCAAGATGTCATATCTCATGCTGCCATTGCGGACGATCACCGTATTGACCATCAGGTCATACTGCGATTGGCGGGCAGGCTTGTCTGACTTAAGGGCTTTAATGATATCGGCTATGTTGAGAGGTGAATCTTTGGTCGCTTTATAGAGCGTCACTTCGGGACCGTCGATGAGAGCATAGTTGATGACGAGCCGGCCGGTGCGCAAAAGATACAGCAGCTCGTAGCCGACACTGATTTCCTTTACGCTCAATGCTGTTTTGCCAAAATCATCAAAAGCTTTGATGTCATGGATAGACAGGCGGTCAAAAGGGTGGATCTCTATTCTACCAAACTCAACGTCTGTGCCGAGCAGGGCTGAGAGTTCGTTAGAGGCTACGCGCCTGATGTCGTTCTGGGCCCACTGTGTCGACAGTATGATGTAAAGGCTGACCGGGACAGCGATCAGCGTAAAGACTAAAGTCAGTAAGGTGGTTTTAAATATGTTCCAGACTTTTTTCATTTAATAGTGCGAAGTTAGCGAATATTTTCTGATAAAATCGCTCTATAAATAAAAATTTAAAGAGGCCGGCGCAATGCGCTGGCCTCTTTAAGTGGAAGGGATATGGAATTCAAAAGCGAATTACTGCTGGAGTTTGAACGTCACGGGAAGTGTGTAGGTTACCTTAACGGCGTTACCGTTGTTACGTCCCGGGTTCCATTTAGGCATAGCCTTAACAACTCGAAGTGCTTCTTTGTCAAGAGCCGGGTGACGGCCACGGAGAACCTTGGCGTTCTCGATAGCACCGGTCTTTGACACCACGAACTCAACGATAACCTTGCCCTGAACGCCTTCTTCGGCTGCTACAGGAGGATAGTTGATATGGTCGCTGAGCCATTTGTACATGGCTTGGGCGCCACCGGGGAATTCGGGTTGCTGCTCAACCATTGCGATGTTATAAACCTCATCTTCAACTACAGGTTTCTCTTCTACGATCACCTGGTCGATGATTCGAGTCTTGTTCAAGTCTTCAACGCCTTCGGTCACGTCAACCGAGCCGATCATTGAAGCATTTTCCATAACTTCGTCCTGGTTCTTCACCTGCTTGTCTTCTTCATACTTGTCATCTTCAGTAACGAGGATGGCAGTCACCTGCTGTTCGTTGGCGACCTCTTCGGGAGTGATGATTTCTTCGGGTTCGGGCGGAAGTTCGAAAGTTTCTTCCTCCTCTACCTCCTCTTCATATTCCTCCTCAATAGCAGAGATTTCTACGTCAACAGAAGTGAATACTTCCTGCTCTTCGGGTTTGCCGAAAGCTCCGTTATAGAAAAGTGCGAGAAGCACAAGGCCTACAATTGCAATGCAGAGTACGATTACAATTGCTTTTGTGTGACGGCGAACAGAATCGGCGCGAAGGGTGTAGGCACCGTATTCCTGATTCTTGCCTTCGAATACTATATCGCGCCACTCTTTTGATGAAAGATCTACGTCTTTTGCCATTTTAATTAACGGTTAAAGGGTTACTGATTTGAAGTCTTTCGCACTAATGGGCGGATGATAGTCTCGTTATGTTCTTGTTCGTAGCGACGAAGAAGAACTGTGTCAGTGTGGGTCGGAAGCTCGATGCTGTAACGTGAGATCTGGTTGATGTTCATTTCGTCGACAGCATTGATCAGACCTTCATAAGTGGTGTTGGGACCGGGTTTGATCACAACTACAGGGCGCACTTTGTTAGAGTCGGATGCGTTTTTCTTGGCAGCCTTTTCAAACTCTTCCTTAGTGATTTCCTTGTTTTTCCACTGGGTCTTCAACTTCTCATATTCAGCCATAACGGCTTCGTTCTTTCCGCGGAGGATCTTACGAATGCCCTGGGGCTGACGGTTCTGGTTGCCGATAAACTGTTCCTTGGTGAGGTACTTGTTTGTAGAGAAAGTTGTGTCAGCAACACCTTCATAATAGTAGATGTTGTGGACGGTCTTTCCTGTTTCGGCATCAACTGCGGGTTTGTCACCGTTATACTCTGTATCAAGAATCATAGTGATGGCCTCAGAAGCCTTTGCCTGATTCTGATTCTCTTTCTTGACTTCTTCGTTGGTCGGGAGCACGATCTGAAGAGTCTGAGACTTGATCATCGTAGTACAGAGCATGAAGAAGGTGATCAGAAGCATGTTCATATCCACCATAGGGGTAAAGTCCACATGGATAGACATCTTCTTTTGGGCGCCTTTTTTCTTTTTGC
>CAYRFB010000071.1:0-9929 GCA_964423485.1 uncultured Bacteroides sp. | reverse complement strand
ATCAATTCCGGTGCCGGTGGCACCGAGAGTCAGGATTGGGCCTCGATGCTTATGCGCATGTATCTGCGCTGGTGTGAGAAGAAAGGTTATAAGACTTCAATCGCCAACCTTCTCGACGGCGATGAGGCCGGCATCAAATCGTGTACGATCAACGTCGAAGGCGATTGTGCCTACGGTTACCTCAAGAGCGAGAACGGCGTTCACCGTCTGGTGCGTGTTTCGCCGTATAACGCACAGGGCAAGCGCATGACGTCGTTTGCATCGGTTTTCGTAACTCCGCTGGTCGATGATACCATCGAGGTGAAAGTCGAACCCGCACTGTTGTCATGGGATACGTTCCGAAGCGGCGGCGCCGGCGGTCAGAACGTCAACAAGGTCGAGTCGGGTGTGCGCCTGCGCTACCAGTTCACTGACCCATACACCGGCGAGAAAGAGGAAATCCTCATCGAGAACACTGAGACTCGCGACCAGCCGAAGAATAAGGAGAATGCCTTGCGACAACTCCGCTCGATCCTTTATGACAAAGAGTTGCAGCATCGTCTGCAGGAGCAGGCAAAGGTCGAGGCCGGTAAGATGAAGATCGAATGGGGCTCTCAGATCAGGAGCTATGTTTTCGATGACCGCCGAGTCAAGGATCACCGCACAAACTATCAGACATCAGATGTCAACGGAGTGATGGACGGTGAGCTTGATGACTTCATCAAGGCTTATCTAATGGAGTTTGCAGCAACCGAGGCTCAAGAATAGCCCCATCCCCATGGCAAATTTCCAAGTCAACATACTCGGATGCGGCTCTGCTACGCCATCTACTCGCCATATGCCGGCATGTCAGGTGATCGATTTTCGCGATCGCCTGTTTATGATCGACTGTGGCGAGGGCGCGCAGCTGCAGCTTATGAAGCAGCGCCTTAAGTTTTCGCGCCTAACTCATATCTTTATTTCTCATCTCCATGGCGACCATTTCCTCGGGTTGCCAGGACTGCTTTCTACTCTCGCACTTCACGAGAAGGGTGGGGAGCTGACAATCCACGTCTTTGCCGAAGGCGCCCGTATTTTACAGGAGATCATGGCCGTATTTTGCCGTGAGACATCGTTTGAGATAAAATATGACATCATCAAACCCGAGCGAGCCGTAATCTTTGAAGACCATGCCTTGACGGTCGAGACGTTTCCGCTATATCATCGGGTGCCGTGCGTTGGGTTTAAGTTTAGCGAGAAGCCAAAGGCTCGCCATCTAAGAGGCGATATGATCAAATTTTTCAACGTCCCGGTCAGCCAACTGGAGGCCATCAGGGGTGGGGCAGATTTCATCACGCCTGACGGCACAGTCATCGCTAACGCCCGTCTGACCACCGATCCCGACAGATCGGTGAGCTACGCTTACTGCTCGGACACGATGTATAACCCTGCGGTTGCCGATGATGTCCGTGGCGTTGATGTCCTCTACCACGAGTCGACATATGCTGACGATTTTGCCGAAAAAGCCGCGCCTCGCGGCCATTCGACCGCACGTGAGGCCGCTCGCATCGCAAAAGCGGCCGGAGTCGGCAAGCTCGTTCTCGGCCACTACTCGAAGGCTTACGACAGTGACAAACCATTCGTGACCGAAGCCTCAGAAGTGTTTCCCAATGTCATCGCAGCCACCGAAGGCATGAAGATCGACCTGCTATGACCTCACCTCCAACGACTCCATCTGCTTCTGACGACCAGCGCTACATGCGGCTCGCTATCGCCGAAGCGCGTCAGGCTTACGACTCGGGCGAGATTCCTGTCGGCGCTATCATCGTCTCGCCGAGCGGCAGGATAATAGGCCGCGGCCACAATCTTACAGAGATGCTTTCTGACGTCACCGCCCACGCCGAGATGCAGGCCATCACGGCCGCAGCTCAGTCGCTGGGGGGTAAATACCTATGCGATTGCACACTTTACGTCACCCTTGAGCCCTGTCTGATGTGTGCCGGAGCGATCGGTTGGAGCCAACTGTCGCGCATCGTGATTGGCGCCGATGATCCCCGCCGCGGCTACTCGACCTTCACCACGCGCCAGCCATTCCATCCCAAAGCCACAGTCGATCGCGGAGTTTGTGCCGACGAGTGCCGCGAGCTGATGCAAAATTTTTTCAAAGAACGACGCTAAGAAAAATAGACAACAATGCACTATTTCATCATCGCAGGCGAAGCCTCAGGCGATCTTCACGGATCGGCACTGATTCAGGCTCTTAAGCGTCAGGATCGGGACGCTGAGTTTTCATTTCTCGGGGGTGACAAGATGACGGAGGCCGCCGGCCATCAACCGATTATCCACAACCGCGATATGGCCTTCATGGGTTTCAGCGAAGTGCTACGTCATCTTGGCAAGATATTTTCAAACCTCTCCGCCACTCGAAACAAGCTTCTATCAGTCAAGCCTGACTGCCTGATCCTGATTGACTATCCGTCGTTCAATCTTAAGGTGGCAAAGACGGCTGCCAAGGCTAATATCCCGGTCTACTATTACATTTCGCCCAAGATTTGGGCGTGGAAAGAGTGGCGCATAAAAGCTATCAAGCGTTATGTAAAGCGGATGTTCTCGATTCTGCCCTTTGAGCGCGCCTTTTATCAGCGACACGACTTCCCGATCGACTATGTCGGCAACCCTTCAGTCGAAGAGATTGACGGTTTGCGCCCTCAGCTTTTGCCCCGGTCAGAGTTTCTTGCCAAGCACCGTCTCCGCGACCGTCAGATAATAGCCCTGTTGCCCGGTAGCCGTATGGGAGAGATACGCTGCAATCTGCCGGTGATGGTCGAGGCTGTCCGCCGCTTCCCTCAATACCGCCCGGTCATTGCCGGCGCCCGCGACATACCTGATGAAGTCTATGCGCAATATTGCGACTATCCGGTGTTAAGAGACTCGACCTTTGATCTTCTCGCCAACAGCCGTGCTGCCCTCGTCACCTCGGGCACTGCCACCCTCGAGACCGCGCTTTTAGGCGTGCCTCAGGTAGTGGTCTATCGTTCAAACGGTTCGAAACTCGCATACAATATTATGCGTAAACTGATCAAAGTAGATTACATCTCGCTGCCTAATCTTGTGGCTGACAGGCAGGTTATCCCCGAACTGATATTACACAACTGCACTCCCGACGCGATAGCTGACGCTTTGACTCCGCTCCTGACTGACACGCCAGAGCGCCAGGCTCAGCTTGACGGCTACGACGAGATGCGCCGACAGCTTGGCACATCGACAGCCGCTGTCACTACAGCCCGATTGATCATCGAAGAGCTCGGCAAATAATCACATACAATGCTTATAAAATGTTTTCAGCCGGCCCTCTCGGGTCGGCTGAAAAATAGTGTATCTAACACTAAATACCTAAAACCATTTAAAATCCTTTTTTACTTAAATCTTTGTAACAAGCCTTAATCTTGTCTGTTTTGTTTAGACCTAATAATTATTTACGATGCAAAGTTAATACGCGTGAGCGCTCTTTTGGCATAAATATAAGCGAAATATAAATAAATATAGAATATTTATTTAATTTATATGCTTGCAATCAGTAAATTGCAAAAATTAGCTATTGCGAAAAATATAAATGATTATTGAGGGGTATTGCCTAAATTGGCGAGCGAATTCTCGAAATTTACGCGGTCTCGGGCTCGATTTTTGAGCTTGTTTCGATATGTGTAGACGGTGTTGAGTGATAAGTCGAGCAGTCGCGCGATCCTTGCGCTGTCGACTATGCCAAGACGCATGAAGGCGGCTATACGCAACTCAGGCGTCAGCGACTCAGAGTCGCAATGGATGAAGTGTGCATCATCGCGGAGCAGACAGTTGAGATTGTTGATGAAATCCGGGTGAAAGCTGAGGAAGGCTTTGTCAAACGAACTTAGGAATTTGTTGCTTTGATCGCGCATCATCTCTCCGCTTTCGACCATACGGCATAAATCCTGACCCTGCCCGGCCTTTACCTTTCTGAGCACAAGGCGGTTCAGCTCCTCAATATGCTCGATATATGACGAACACATCGACAGTATCTGGTTGATATACTCATCTTTGTGGTTGTTTGCGGCCGCAAGTTGTGACCTGAAGGCCGCGAGCTTCACCTTTGATCTGTAGTTCATCCAAAACATTATCGCAAAGGCAATCATCGCCAGACTGAGCACCGCTACCAGACCGTAGAGCCATCTTATGCGAGAGGCGTCCTTGTCGTTATAGGCCTTTGTTACTACCGGCAGGATGTTTATTTCGTTGAGTGTACGGATTTTAGAGCCCGATTCGATTGAATTTTCGAGGGCGTGAGAGAGATAGCGGTGGGCCCTTTCGATGTCGCCACGACCATATAGTTCCAGACCCAGGCGTTGCAACGAGGTTGTCTCCTTGGTGCCTGCAGCAACGTCGCTCATCGCAGACAATGCGAGATAATAGGCCGCCCGGTCTGAATCGTTAACCTTTGACTGATAGTAATCTGCGATTGTTGCGGTGATGCGGGCATATAAGTCATTGCCAAAAGTCGACTGAGCCAAGGCGGCGTTGAGTTCTGAAAGCGCCGTCGTGAGATCGCCCCGGTGCATTGCGCTCCAGCCTTTGTGATAAAGTTGATGAGCAGATCCGTGCGGGAGATGCACAATCAGCGAATCGCTATATCTCAGAGCATTGTCGAGATAACGTTGTCCGACCGGCTCATCGCCATAAAAAGACGCGGTCGTGACAAATACGTCGAAGCCGCTGTCAAAGTAATGTGGTAATAAATCCTGAGGCAGCATCCCCGGATCGACCGACTCAAACATATCGACTGATTCCTTGACCAGACCTCTGAGGGGATTGACAGCCGCAAGATCAAGCATAGCCTTATAGCATAGCGCTTTGTCTCCACGGGCTTCTGCCAAGGTGCGGGCCCGGTCGTAATAATAGGCAGCTGAGTCGACATTATGCCGTCTGAAGCTGCGTCCCAGCTCGAGCAACAACTCTGCTTTTCTGTCCTCAGGCGCCACTTGCACCTGACGCCGAGCGTCATCGATCTTCTGTCGTTTCAAGGCAGCATAATACGCACTTCGTCCGATATATTGGTCGATCGAATCGACTACAGCTTCAAATCTTTGACCGGACTGAGACTCAGATGATTGGCCGAAGGCCCAAAAGCCCCCGGCGATCACAATGAAAGCGAAAAAGGCAAAGAGCCTATTCATCGCCGTGGACAGCGCTATCGTTGAGTTTAGACTCCAACAGACCGATCAGTTTCCGACGGTCAGTGATATCAATTTTGTTGGGACTGTAAGTCAGCAATCCGCGCTCCTTCATACTGTCGAGGGTCGAGATGAACGATCCGCGGGGCACACCGAAGAATGAGTAGAGGTCGCGTTGACGACATTCGAGCGCAATGTCTTTGCCGCTTGGCTGGGTAAGAGCCACGATCCAGAACGCGATGCGCTCCTCGATGCTGCCCGTGGTCAGAGCGAGCACCCCGCTGACTGACTTTTGAGCGTTCATTGACAACAGATTGAGGAAGTTAAACATAAACACCTCATCTGAGTTAAGTATCTTCAGGTAGTCGCTTTTGGCTATCTGCAGTATTCCAGTCGGTTCGATGGCCGTCACGGTGCAAGGATAGTTTGTCGCGCGACCGAATAGGTAGTCGGGCGAGATGACATCAGGCGCATACAACGTCTGGCTCACTTTAAAGCGACTATCAGGATTGACAATCTTAGACCTCACGCTGCCGGAAATAATAAACTTGATATGCGTGCAGGGTGCACCCGCCTCAACTACAGTCTCTCCAGGCAGATATTTAAGAAAATGGAATTTTGCCATACCGACTGTTTCAGCCATGCGATCGCGCGATGCGCCTCGAAACAATGGCAACTCCATCAGGATTTCAAACATACTGTTCATAAGATAATGTATTATAGTATTTACAACAAGGCGGCTGCATTAAAGTTTTTTACTGACTCGTCGAACGACGGTTTTTGAAAAAAATCTGAGCCGAATTTATAGTGTTTTGCCAAAGAATATATGATGCCGGTCCGACGGACGAAACGGGGTTGAGAAAGTTAAGGGCCATCCATATCGCAAGCACCGTGTTTTTCTGAGCCAGACCTTGTGCACCTGCAACCGGGTCTCCGTGACGACGCCCTATGCGCCGGCCGACGATGAACTGGATGACGCATACCGCCAGTGCGCCAACCGCTATGGCAATCATCAGTGGAACAGCCCCTTTAGGCTCATTCATAACGAAGCTGACCGATTTGCCCACGACGATTATCAGCGACACGGCCCAAATGTAGAACGACAGCGACTGGTGGGTGGCTATGGTATTGTGGACCCTTGGAGCAACGGCCCTAAGCAAAAAAGCTGTGAGCAGGGGCAGGATGATAAGCGGACCGACCTTGGCGCATATTGTCACAAATCCCCGGATAAAGGTGATGTTGCCGCCTAACGATTCGCCGCCCATATACTCAAACAGCGCGGGAGCCGTGAGCGCGACAGCAACGTTGCTCACAATCGAGTACATTGCTACTCTTGTCACTGATCCGCCAAGCATACCGGTGATGACCGGAGCCGCCGTCGCGGTCGGGCAAAAGACACAGATAAACGTAGCCTCGGCCAATTGCTGAGAGAAAGGCAGCAATGCAAAATAAACACCCACTGCTCCAATCATTTGCACGGCGAGCAGTATCCACGTTAACTTATCAAACCTCATATGCTTGGGATCAACCTTGCAAAAGGTGATCAGCAACATAATGAAAATCAGATATGGAGCCAAGAACTGCACAGACTCGATAGCTGAATGGAAAACCATTCCAATAAGCATGGCTATCGGGAGCATCCAGGGCTTGATAAGCTGACGGAAATTTGAAAAATTCATTGCTTTACTTTGTTAGACACCGCAAAGATAATCAATTTTTCAGATAATCTTCATATCGTTCGGGGTGCTTGGCCATTCTTCGGCTAAGAGCCCTACGCTGCTGACGGGTCAAAGTTTCGGTGGGTTTAGCATATATTTCCTCGGCTGCGGCGCTCACCTCTGCCTTTCCCGGCAAATTAATCTCGAAAGACTCATCCTGATTGACAGTGATTTCTGAAGCAGCCAAAGCGAGCAGAGCATTGTTGGCCGATCGGCTCGAATCATTGGCAACGGCGAGAATCGACAGACGGCATTTCACCTGAAGCGCCACCAGTCGCTTCATCACATAGGCGGCCGAAGCGTTGCGGCCGAACGACAGTGCGGCAATCCTGCTCACCGAGTCAATTACAAACGTGCGTATCGATGTGGTCCTTATCGCCTGTTCGATTGCCTCAAAAACCAGGTCGGCATAATCTCTCTTGTCGTCGATAGACTCAAATTCAGGCGTAAACACATAGAGATTTTCTGGTGCATAACCGCACCCACTTAGCCGTTCCTCCGCGTTGACATATAGCACATCTTTGCCTCTTCCGGCTATCTCGTTTGCGATAGCCAGGGCCGTCGCTGTCTTGTCGACTTCTCTTGGCGCGTGAAGCAAAGTAGTCGTGCCCTCTTTCCAAATATTTTTGTAAAGGAAATTGCTTGCCTTTTGATCGCTGAAAAAACTTTTGGCAATAATATAGAACTTGACCTATAACAGTATATAATTAAGGCTCGTCATTGACTTGGACGAGCCTTTGATTTTGACATTATTTATCAATCTTACTTTACAATAACCCAACCTCGTTGGTTTAATGAATACATCAAGTCCCCATTTTGATTTGTTGCCAAACACAATATCTCACGTCCGCCATCCTTTAAAACCCAACAATCATTTTTATACATCATATTAGCGACTTTCTTTACAGCATCTTGTGAAAACTCCTTTTTCACAAGATAATCTAAGCACCTATTTTCAAAGGATGGACTTTGTTCTTTCAACACTTTCCTTACTGATTCCTCAATGATATTCATTAATTTTGACTCTGTGAGCCTTATAACTTTCTTATTTGTATTCATAGTACTATCAATATTTTCTGTTATTATATTCATAAATAGTTGAGTATTGAGAATATCCTTGTGTTCAGTGACCATATTTTTCCAAAATCTACCCAAATTGTAAACTCGTCCATCATATCCTAATGCACAAAACACCCCATTGACATTTATATAGGCGATTATCTGATATTTGCTATAGGGTTTGGATTGATTGATAGGTTTGATTGCACTAAACCACCACTGTGCAACTAATTTATTATTGTTATCAATAAGATTATATAGTTTTGTCTTCTTGTGCTGGACATATTTGTAGCCAAAAAGTGTGTTTTGGGATTGGCATATTCTATAATCCAATTGTGGCTGTGGCATTTTCTCTTTTGGAAGCATCCCACAATCATTAGGTTCATTTTGCCACGAAAACAATACATTCTCGTTTATATCATAGTTGGTGACGATAAGGAATCTTTTTCTGCCAACATATTCACATGTCACATATGCTATTCCTAAAGAATAACCCAACTTATATTTGTATTCACCTCTTCTCAAATATCGAAAACTTTCAATATCGCGTGTTTCATCTAACACCCTGCAAAACCAATCAAATATTGGTGGCGAACCATAGTTAGTTGACTTATCTAGATTTGAACTTAGTGTCTCAAATAATATTTGGTATGCATATTCATTTATTTCAATCATCAAGATTAAACAATTGACTCATCTTATTTATAGCCTCATCTAATGGCATACAATTATAATATGCCCTTAACTCTTCAACAGTATTGAATTTAGGTGGTTTTTGCTCATTGAGTTTACCAAATTGTTTTCGTGCATATTCGTTATGTTCTCTTATCAATGCACAAAATTCCTCTTGGGTCATGTTCCTCTTTTCTTCAATTGAATATTTGAAGAAAGGATCATTGTAATCTACTTTTCCTATCATATCTATAAATATTTAAAAGTTAGTTATTTTAGTTAATTATGCAGCCATCAGGCCAACTTTTATCTCATCCATCTGCGTACAATACCAATGGACATTTCAAACATTTGTGTCATTATCGAACTTGCTGAAATCAATCATAGTATTTTAGCATAAAGGATTAACGATATGTGCAAAAGTACAAATAAGATCTGAGATAAAGAAATCTCCGAATAAGAAAATCAGCACATTATTCGGAGATTATGAAGATTTTAGGTCAAGTTCTATATTATTGCCAAACTTTTTGCTGAAATAAACTTGTGGTCCATAGTGGTTAATGAATAATTAAAAATGAAATAATAATGAATGAAGTTTTTTTGGTTCCGAAGGGTCGGAGTTTTCACTTGCAAAGTTACTGCGTGATTTTGCTCAAAAACACGCAAATTTGTACGCTACTACATTTTAACATTTTCAATTTGACGGAAAAACACAGATTTCCGGATTGTAATCCTCTTAGCATCAAGTGATACCAATCACATCTTGATGTCAAAAAATCTTTGATAATTTTTCAGTTATTGTTGTGCTGAGTTGCTGATTTTATAGTAACTTTGACCCAACAAAAAAACATTACCGGTATAAATGATCGACTACATTAAAGGGCGCCTCACTGGTCTGAATCCGGCAGAGGCAATAATAGAGACATCCGGTGGCGTGGGCTACTCGCTCCAGATAAGTCTGGCCACTTTTTCAAAATTAGAAGGCAAAGATGAAGTCAAACTCCTTGTCCATGAGACAATCAGAGAAGACGCGTGGACGCTTTACGGCTTTTATGAAGAGAGCGAGCGCGAAGTGTTCAGACTTCTGATCGGAGTTTCAGGCGTGGGAGCGTCTACGGCCAGGATGATTTTGTCTGCTCTCTCGGCTGACGAACTCTCTGTCGTCATCGGTTCTTCCGACATAAAAAGGCTCAAAAGTGTCAAAGGTGTGGGTGCAAAAACTGCCGAACGCATAATAGTTGACCTGCGCGATAAAATAAAAGCACCCGACACTACGTTAATTATACAATCGCCGGCAACGTCAGAGGCATTTGACGAA
>CAYRFB010000070.1:0-9941 GCA_964423485.1 uncultured Bacteroides sp. | reverse complement strand
GTTGTCGAAGCAGCTGCTGCAGTCACCTGGGCTATAGGTTCGTATGCTTTAAGATTTGCGTATTTTGATGATACCGGGAAACCCTTGATTGTACCATAGATACAACGAGGATTTAGGGCATGAACAGCTTCCCATGAGAAACCGAGCTTGTCCATTGCACCCGGGTGAAGGTTTTCTACAAAAATATCAGCCTCCTTAATCAGTTTGGTAAGAATAGCCTTTCCGTCGGGCGTTTTCGCATCAAGTGTGAGTGATTTCTTGTCCGAGTTAAGTTGTAGATAATAATAAGAGGGGAGATTGGGGTTGAACTGAAGTTCTTTACGAGTTGCGTCACCTACACCGGGACGCTCGATTTTGATTACATCGGCGCCAAGCCATGCAAGCATCTGTGTACATGAGGGACCTGACTGTACCTCGGTGAAATCAACTACTTTGATGCCCTGAAGAGGGGCTGTGTTTGTTGTAGACATACGTTTTGTTTTTAATTTCTATTTTGGTTAGTGAATCTAAAATCAATTAATCTTAGCAAAGCAATATCATTGTTTTGACATTTGTAATTATAACGTTTCAAATCCTGAAAGGTTTGTTTCCCAGTCACCATTAAAATAAAAATTTCTCCCCAATTTGACCACCCACAATTGCTCACAATCCATTTGTATAGCCAACTTTGGCTATATTATTACAAGATGTGTTAACGCGCTAATCCTTTATGTTAAGCTGTGAGAAACGATGTCGGTGGTGGAGGTAGTAGGCGGTAAGGACGTTGATGTGGCAGTCGGAGCGCACAGAGAGGAGGTTGATTTTGGGGTGACTCTTGTAAGCTGACTTCATGCGCGCAAAATCGCGGTGCGCCTTAAAAATCGCTGCCGCGAATTTAAACTTGAATGTCACCATATATTTTGCCCAAGCGATGGTGTCGAGCAGCCG
The DNA here is from genome assembly GCA_964423485.1 of uncultured Bacteroides sp. Lineage (GTDB taxonomy): Bacteria > Bacteroidota > Bacteroidia > Bacteroidales > Muribaculaceae > CAG-873. Next base: position 9,014 of record CAYRFB010000070.1, on the reverse strand, counting down.
GCGCCAGATAAGTTTTGGTCCCCTGACACCGTCGGGCAGGTTCTTATAGAGCATCAGCAGGTTATTACGGAAGTTGAGATAAGTCTTGCGCGGATTGGAGTCGGGAAGAGACCCGCCGCCAAGATGGAACACTGCCGTGTCACATACAGCCATGATCTTATAACCGGCGAGCATTATGCGCCAGCAGAGGTCGATCTCCTCCATATGGGCGAAAAAAGCAGTGTCGAGGCCGCCGACTTTGCGATATAACTCTGACCTGACCATCAGGCATGCACCGCTCGCCCAAAAAATCTCCATATTGGAGTCATATTGCCCCTCATCAGTTTCGCAAGTGTCAAAAATGCGGCCTCGGCAGAAGGGATATCCGTTTCTATCAATAAAGCCGCCTGCGGCGCCGGCATATTCAAATTTCTGAGTATCGTTGAAGCTTAGTAGTTTAGGCTGGCAAGCACCTACTTCTGGATGCTCCTCCATAAATCTGTAAAGTGTATTGATCCATCCGGCGCTTGTCGCAACATCAGAGTTAAGCAACACTGTGTAGGTATATCCTGTGAGCTCAATCGCGAGATTGTAGCCCCCGGCAAAGCCGTGGTTTTGATCGAAATATATGCGCTCAACCTCAGGAAACTCACGCTCGAGCAGTTCGCGCGAGCCGTCGGTGCTCCCGTTGTCGGCCACGATGACGCGGGCGATTGCCGGGTCGGTTGTGGCGATCACTTCCGGCAAGAACTCGCGTAGCAGTTTCTCACCGTTCCAGTTTAGTATTATCACGGCGACCGGTGGCCGCTGATCAGTGTCGGGGTGATTCATTGTCTTCAAAGCTTACGGGCCGCTTCCACCGCTTGTGGGTCCAAAGCCAGAGCGATGGGTCGCGGACTATGGTTGACTGGAGCAATTCGGCATACTGGTCTGTTACGCTGAATGTCGGCCGCTCGGCAATGTCGGCCGTGATGTCGCGGGTGACGATGTGATAGTGGCCGCGGGTCGGCTTATACATGTCCCAGTAAACGACACCCATATTGAGTTTGCGCGCCAGCGTCTCTGTGCCGGTGATGAATGCCGTCGGATGGTTGAGAAACTCGACCACGTGGATAAGGTCGCCGTGACTTGGACGCTGGTCGCTCATAAAGCCGACGACTGCCGGCAGACCTGTCGAGCGGCATGCGCGGATGATATCACGAAACACTGTGCTTTTGGGAAATGACAGAGAGCCGAAGCGGCTGCGTATCTTAAGCATCAGCTTGTCGGTCCACTTGTCGCGAAGCGGTCGGTAAACCTGGCCGAAGACGATGCCCTCATTGGGTTTCAGAGCGGTGTGAAGTGTCACCGATGGCGCCCACTCCCAATTGCCGCAATGTGAAAAATAGACTGCCACGCTCCGCCCTTCAGCCGCGTAGCGGTCAATGAGTTCGACGTTTTCAAAGGTCATACGCTCTGACATCTCTTTGTCGCTGATATGTAGTAGTTTGATGGTTTCGAAGATATAGTCGGCAAAATTACGGTAAAACTTTCGCGCTATGGTCTTAAGCTCGGCGTCGCTCTTCTCGGGGAAACTGTCGCGGAGATTTTTGGCAACTACCTGGCGGCGATAGCGCACCACAAAATAAAGTAGCAGAAATGCAAGGTCAGCCACGCGATAGAGCAGCCAAAAAGGCATTAGCGCGCAAGCGTAGAGCAACACATAAAATATGGCGTGGATCACCTTTTTCATATCACAAGTTTTGCTTTTACGCTTTCACGCTCGGCTATCGGCTCGCCGATGACAACATTGGCGATAGTGTTGTCGAGACGCTTGGCCGTGTCGGAGTCAATACCGTCGATTTCGACTTTTAAGTAATTGTCGGTGAAGCCGCTCAAAGGGTGGCCGTCACGCGGATGCTCAAGAAGCACGGGTCGCGCTGCGCCGGTGAAGCGACGTGTGAAATCATCGAGCTTTCGCTCGCTGACGGCAAGCATTTGGCGAGTGCGGCGATGTTTTTCCTCCTGACTTACGACGTGGTCGATCTCCAAGGCTCTTGTGCCGGGTCGCTCTGAGTAAGTGAACACATGCAGACGTGATATGTCGAGGCTTTCGATAAAAGCTTTCGATGCGGCAAAGCGTTCTTCGGTCTCGCCTCTGGCCCCAACGATCAGGTCGACCCCGATAAAAGCGTCAGGGATAGCCTGCCTTATTTTTTCGATCTTTGCTGCGAAGAGTTCTGTGTCGTAGTGTCGGCGCATAAGTTTCAGCACCTCGTCAGAACCGCTCTGCAGCGGCACGTGGAAGTGAGGCATAAAGCTTCGCGATCCGGCCACGAAGTCAATAATTTCATCGGTCAGAAGATTGGGCTCGATCGATGATATGCGATATCTCTCGATGCCGTCAACTTTGTCAAGTTCCTTGATGAGGTCGAGAAAGTTGTCGTCGCGTCCCTTGCCAAACTCGCCGATATTGACGCCGGTTATCACAATCTCTTTGCCACCCTCATCGGCCACAGTGCGCGCCTGGCTTACGATCTGCTCGATTGTGCCTGACCGCGAGCGGCCTCGGGCCTTGGGGATGGTGCAGTAGGTGCACCAGTAGTCGCAGCCGTCCTGCACTTTCAGGAAGTAGCGTGTTCGGTCGCCGCGAGAGCACGACGGCATGAATGACCTGATGTCGCGTGAGTCTCCGACAAGACTTTTCGGTTGATGGTCGGCCGACCACTGCTCTACGAAGTCACATAGCTCGAGCTTGCGGTCAATGCCCGCCACGATCTTCACGCCCGGTAACGCAGCGACCTCATCGCTCTTCAGCTGAGCGTAGCAGCCGGTGACAATGATTGCGGCTTCGGGGTAGCGTCGGTTGAGCGAGCGGATGGCCTGCCGGCACTTCTTGTCGGCCAAATCTGTTACCGAGCACGAATTGATGACAATGAAGTCAGGCGTTTCGCCGGGAGTGATGCGTCTCACTCCTTTCTCAGCAAACATCCGTGCCACAGTAGAAGTCTCGGCAAAATTCAACTTGCAGCCGAAGGTGTGGAATAGGGCAGTGCGATTGTCAAACGTTGTCTTGTCAATCATTTTTGGCAGGTTTGTATGAATTAATGATCGCAGCTATTTCGTGGGCATCGCTTTCGCTTGTGCAGCGGCTGACGGGCAGGCTGACGACAGTTGCTGCCAGTTTTCTCGCCACCGGGCGGTCGGGTTGATATGTGTCGGCGTAACACGGCTGGTCAAACGGAGCGAGAGGGTAGTGGACTGCCGTTTCTACGCCGTTATCGGTCAGAAACGCTCTGAACTCGTCGCGGCGGTCGGTCTGAATGACATATTGATGCCACACTGAGCTGAAATCGTCGGCGAATAGAGGTTTTATCACCGCCGGATTTGTGATTTCGCTCTCATAGATGGCTGCGATCTTGCGTCGGAGAGCATTTTCCTGATCCATATAGGGCAGCTTGGCCGCAATTATTGCCGCCTGGATCGGGTCAAGGCGACTGTTTAAGCCGCGATAGATATTATGATAGGTCCGGTCTGAGCCATAGTTGGCGATCGCTTTTACGGCTTTGGCAAGCTCAGCATCAGATGTCGTCACGGCTCCGGCATCACCGAGAGCACCGATATTCTTGGTCGGGTAAAAACTGAAACCGGCAGCATCGCCCAAGGCACCGGTGTGTCTGAGGCCGTCATCAGTCGTGGCGCCTATGCCCTGAGCGTTGTCTTCAATGATTTTCAGATGGTGAGCCTCTGCAAATGTCTGAAGCTTCTCATCATAGCAGGTGCGACCATATAGATGGACCGTCATCACGGCGCGTGTGCGCGGAGTCAGATATTCCTCAAGGCGAGCGGTGTCGAGGTTCATTGTCCTCGGGTCCGCCTCTGCAAATACAGGCACGAGCCCGTTGTCAGACACAGCTAAGACTGATGCAATATAGGTATTGGCCGGCACGATGACTTCATCACCCGGTTTCATTACGCCCATTTCGATATACGCCCGCAAGATAAGCCTCAAGGCGTCAAGCCCGTTAGCGACGCCTACACAGTGGCTCGCTCCACAGCTCTCAGCCAACGCGGCCTCAAAATCAGCTACTTCCTTGCCTCCGACGTAACGCCCGCTGGCAATGACGCGGTTGACTGCCTCAAAGATTTGATCGGAAAATGGGGCGTTGACCGTCTTAAGATCGAGAAATGTATATTTTTTCCTGCTCATTGCTTGTCGGCTGTCAGTTGTTTGAAATCTTCATACTCCCTGACATAGTCGCTCTCATCATATTTTTCAGAAGCGAGTACCAGACAGATTGAGCCCGAAGAAAAGTTGTCGAGCGTGCGCCATATACCCGCAGGGAGCAATAGGCCGCGTGCCGGATTGTTGAGGCTCACACGCTTAGTGCGTTGACCGTCATCGACAACAACGTCAAATGATCCGGCGAGCGGTATGACCAGTTCGCGGGTATAGAGATGAGAGTGACCGCCGCGCTCAGCTCCAGCCGGGAGATCATAGAGATAATAGACACGCTTGATGTTGAGCGGCGCCGTTGCGAGATTTTCCATCACTGTCAGGCGGCCGTTGGCGTGGTCGATGGTCTTAATGTCGATAACTCGACAATCATCTATGTGCGAAGTGCGGTGGCTATCAGAGTTCATCGTCGAGTGAGGATTGAAATTGTTGGTAATCACTTATGTAGTCTGCCTCATCATAAAGCTTTGACGCTATTGTCAGGCAAGTGGTGCCGGTGACAAAGTCAGTTATCGTGCGCCACGTCATCGGCGGCAGGTAGAGCCCGACATTGCTTCTGTTGAGCGTGAAGGATTTCTGCTGGCCGTCGCCGGTGTCAACTGTGACGACGCATTGGCCTGAAGTGGCGATGATGACCTCGGCGCAGGTGCGCAGGGCACGTCCGTGACGCTCGCGCCACGAAGGCACATCGTAGGTCCAATAGACGCGTTCCACTTCAAAGGGCAGAAGCTTGCCGCCTTCGGCAAACGACAGATTTCCCCTCGGGTCAGTGATCTTCGGGAACTCGATTATGCAGGGTTCAGAATACTTTTCCATTGGCAAGTTTCATTAAGTATTGACCGTAGTCGGTGCGGTCAAGGGTTCGGGCGAGTTCTCTCAGCTGAGAAGCAGAAATAAAATTTCGGCGGTAGGCGACTTCCTCAGGCGAGCTTATCACCACACCTTGCCGGCGCTCGATCGCCTCAACGAAGTTTGACGCATCGCTCAGCGACTCGATTGTGCCTGTGTCGAGCCATGCGAAACCGCGTCCGAAGCAGTCAACTTTGAGGCGCCCCTGGTTAAGATACTCTTTGTTGACCGACGTGATCTCATATTCGCCTCTTGACGACGGTTTCACCTCTGAGGCGATTTTGACTACATCATTGGGGTAGAAATAAAGTCCGACGACGGCTTTGTCGCTCCGGGGCTCAGAGGGTTTCTCTTCAATATCGGTCGGATCGCCGTGCTGATCTAACGTGACGACTCCAAAACGGCTCGGGTCAGTGACAGGATATCCAAACACGGTTGCAAAGCCTTGGTCTGTATTTTTGACTGCGTCAAGCATCATGCCGGTGAAACCTTGGCCGTAAAAGATGTTGTCGCCGAGTATGAGGCACACGTTGTCTTGCCCGATAAAATCTTTGCCGATGACAAAAGCCTGAGCAAGGCCCTCAGGGGCGGGTTGGACGGCATAAGAGAACTTCACGCCCCATTTCTCTCCGCTGCCGAGCAGACGCTCGATCTGCGGAAGGTCGACAGGAGTAGAGATGATCAGTATGTCGCGTATGCCCGCAAGCATCAGGGTCGAAACCGGATAATAGATCATCGGCTTGTCGTAGACAGGCACGAGCTGCTTCGACAGGGCCAGTGTGATGGGGTAGAGTCGGGTGCCGGATCCGCCGGCTAAAACGATGCCTTTCATTCTGAGCTTTGATTTAAGGTGCGGTTATTGCGGAGCTAAAGCCGACAGGCGGTGCTCGAGTTCGGTTGATGTGAGTCTTGTCGACAAGCGTCCACGGTGAGCAAGCGAAATGTTGCCGGTCTCTTCTGACACTACAATCGCCACGGCGTCGGTGGCCTGAGCGATGCCGAGCGCAGAGCGGTGACGCAGACCGAGCGAGCGGGGCACATCACTGTCGTGGCTCACAGGCAGAATGCAGCCGGCGGCCACGATTTTGTCTCCTGCCACAATCATCGCGCCGTCGTGGAGCGGCGAGTTCTTGAAGAAGATATTCTCTATCAGGCGGGTATTGATTTCAGCATTTATTATGTCGCCTGTCTTGGCATAGTTGTCGAGAGGGATTGACTGCTCGATTACTATCAAGGCGCCGGTCTTGCTCTTTGACATCGACATGCAGGCATAGACAATCGGCATGACCCACTTACGGGCATCTGCGTCCATCTCTGCCTTATGGTGGTGGAAAATCTGGTTGAGGAAGCGCCATCGCCGGTGAGAACCCAACTCGACCAGAAAACGCTTGATCTGGTCAACGAACAGGATCACAAGAATAAGCAGGCCTATGCTCATAAACTTATCGAGAATCGTGCCGATAAGTCGCATATTGAAGATTTCTGATGCCAGAGCCCAGACCACGATAAAAGCCATGATGCCATAGAAGATATTGATCGTGCCCGACTCTTTCATAAGCCGATAGATGTAGTAGAGCGCAGCTGCTACTATAAAAATGTCGATAATATCTTTTATTCCGAATGACAGTGGCATGGCGAATAATTACAGTTCTTATGCCTGATTGAGGCAGGTTATTAGATCAACGGCTTCACGGGCGGCGCGCACATCGTGGACGCGGATCACGGCAGCTCCTCTTTCGATGGCGGCAGTGTTGATGACTGTTGTGGCGCTAAGGGCTTCATCGGGCGTGATGCCGAGCTTGCGCGTGAGCATAGATTTGCGTGAAATGCCGACAAGCACCGGGCGGCCTAACATCTCAAATGCTCTGAGGTCATGGAGCAGTCGATAGTTCTGCTCCAAGGTCTTGGCAAACCCAAAGCCGGGGTCAACGATCACATCGTTAACGCCGAGCAGCGCGAGCTGCTCTAACTTGGGGGCGAGCTCTGCGATGACGCCGGCTGTGACGCCCTGAGGGTAGTCAGTCATCGATTGCATAGTCGCGGGGGTGCCGCGCATATGCATCAGTATGTACGGCGAGCGGAGTCTGGCTACAGTCTCAAACATGTCCGGGTCAAGGTTTCCGCCAGAGATGTCGTTGATAATGTCGGCGCCAAGCACCCTCACGCATCGGTCAGCGACGGCGGCTCTGAATGTGTCGACCGACACCGGTATGTCGCCGTTGACTTTTCTGATCGCTTCGAGGGACACCGTGAGGCGGCGCAGCTCTTCGTCAGCACTGACGTTATCGGCTCCGGGCCGCGATGAGTAGGCTCCGAGGTCAATGATGTCAGCGCCTTCGTCGATGACGCGCTTTGTCCTTTCGGCGATCTCCTCGGCTGAACTGTTGCGGCTTCCGGCATAGAACGAGTCGGGGGTGGCGTTGACAATAGCCATCACCGCCGGTCGCTCATAGTTGATGAGTCTGCCGCGTATGTTCAGCGAAAAAGGTTTCATCGCGATGCTTAGCTTTTGCCCGCGCGTTTGCGCTCGAGCTCGTCAAGTATGATTTTTCTGAGACGTATATGGTGAGGAGTTACCTCTACATATTCGTCCTCCTTAATGTATTCGAGGGCTTCTTCGAGGCTGAAGACCACCGGCGGCACGATACGCGCCTTGTCATCGGCTCCCGATGCGCGCATATTGGTAAGTTTCTTTGACTTGGTGACGTTGACAACGATGTCGTTGTCCTTAGCGTTTTCACCGACGACCTGACCTGCGTAAACCTCTTCCTGAGGGAAGATGAAGAAGCGGCCGCGGTCCTGAAGCTTGTCGATGGCGTAGGCATAAGCCGTCCCGGCTTCGAGAGCGATGAGCGAGCCGTTGGTGCGACGCTCGATGTCGCCCTTCCACGGCTGGTACTCTAAGAAGCGGTGAGCCATGATCGCCTCACCAGCCGAAGCTGTCAGCACATTGTTGCGCAAGCCGATGATGCCGCGCGACGGTATCTGGAACTCCATGTGCACTCGGTCGTTCTGAGCCGTCATCGAAAGCATCTCACCCTTGCGGCGAGTCACCATATCGATGATTTTTGACGAGTATTCTTCGGTGACGTTGATGGTGAGCAGTTCGACAGGTTCGCACTTCTTGCCGTCAATTTCTTTGATGATAACCTGGGGCTGGCCGACTTGAAGCTCGTAGCCTTCGCGTCGCATGGTCTCGATGAGCACCGACAGATGGAGCACACCGCGGCCAAAGACTGTCCACACGTCCTCGTTTGCAGCCTTCTCGACTCTTAGCGCGAGGTTGCGGTCGAGTTCTTTAGTTAGGCGGTCGCCTATATGGCGCGAGGTGACATACTTGCCGTCGCGACCGAAGAACGGGCTATCGTTTATAGTGAAGGTCATTGACATTGTTGGCTCATCAATAGCGATGCGCGGCAGAGGCTCGGGATTGTTGACATCAGCAACCGTGTCGCCGATTTCAAACCCATCGATGCCGACAAGCGCACAGATGTCGCCGCTCTTTACTTCGCTTACGCGTTTGCGGCCCATTCCTTCAAAGGTGTGAAGCTCTTTGATGCGCTGCTTCGAGACTGTACCGTCGCGACGGCACAGCGCTATGTCCATGCCTTCGCGCAGAGTGCCGCGATGCACGCGGCCGACTGCGATACGGCCTACGTAGTTAGAGAAGTCGAGTGAAGTGATGAGCATCTGGGCGTCGCCTTCGATGACCTCAGGCGCCGGTATATGCTCGATGATAGCGTCGAGCAGCGGCAGAATGTTGTCGGTGGGCTTTTTCCAGTCGGTGCTCATCCAGCCTTCTTTGGCCGATCCGAAAATTGTCGGGAAGTCGAGCTGCTCCTCGGTAGCATCGAGATTGAACATCAGGTCAAAGACCATCTCCTGCACCTCGTCAGGGCGGCAGTTGGGCTTGTCGACCTTGTTGATTACTACGATAGGCTTGAGGCCGATCTGGATGGCTTTTTGAAGC
>CAYRFB010000069.1:0-9988 GCA_964423485.1 uncultured Bacteroides sp. | reverse complement strand
CATACGCCATCTCTGAGCACAACGAGTTTGCAGGCGTGCACTCCGGTGATGCAACCATCCAATTCCCGCCACAGAAACTTTATGTAGAGTCCATGCGCAGCATCAAGAAAGTTTCATCGCAAATCGCCAAGGCGCTCAACATCTCAGGCCCGTTCAACATCCAGTTCCTCGCCAAAAACAACGACATCAAGGTCATCGAGTGCAACCTCCGTGCATCGCGCAGCTTCCCCTTCGTGTCAAAGATACTCAAGATCAACTTCATTGACCTTGCAACCCGCATAATGCTCGGTCTTCCGGTTGAGAAGCCTCACAAAAACGCCTTTGACCTCGACTATGTCGGCATCAAGGCTTCGCAGTTCTCATTCTCGCGTCTTCAGGGTGCCGACCCGGTCCTCGGCGTCGATATGTCATCGACAGGCGAAGTAGGTTGTATCGGCACAGACACCTCTGAGGCAATCCTCAAATCGATGCTCGCCGTCGGCCTGCGCATACCTCAGAAGTCAATCCTCCTGAGCACAGGTTCACCCAAGCAGAAGGCTGATATGCTCGACGCCGCCCACATGCTCCACAACAAAGGTTATAAAATCTATGCTACAGGTGGCACCCACCAGTTCCTCAACGATAACGGCATACCTGCAATCCGCGTTTACTGGCCCTCGCAGCCCGATATGCAGCCTCAGGCGCTCGACATGCTTCACAAAAAGGAAATCGACCTTGTTGTCAACATTCCCAAAAACCTGAGCTCTACCGAGTTAAGCAACGGTTACAAGATACGCCGCGCTGCCATCGACCTCAACATACCGCTGCTTACCAACGCACGCCTCGCCTCAGCTTTCATTCTGGCATTCACGTCAATGACGCTCGACCAGATCGAAATCCGCAGCTGGGACGAATACTAAGACTCCAAAAAGACAAGGGCGGAGAGTGATCTCGATCACTCTTCACCCTTCATATATTTTTTATTTATTAACTTAAAGTCAATCTATTATGAAACATTTATTGCGTCTGTCTGCATTCGTGATCGCAATGACAACCTCACTCTGGGCGTCAGCTGACAAATACGATTTCCAGACTGTGCCCGGCGACCCGCTGGACACCAAAATGTACACGCTTGAAAACGGTTTGAAGATCTTTATGAGCGTCAATAAAGATCAGCCGCGCATCCAGACCATCATCGCCGTGCGCGTCGGTGGCAAGAACGACCCGGCCGAAACCACCGGTCTCGCTCACTATTTCGAGCACCTTATGTTTAAGGGCACTGAGCAATTCGGCACCACAGACTATGCTGCCGAAAAGCCTATGCTTGATGAAATCGAGCGTCTCTTCGAAGTTTATCGTAAAACCACTGACGAAGATGCGCGCGCGGCCCTCTACCATCAAATTGACTCTATTAGCTATGCGGCCTCTCTGCTGGCGATTCCTAACGAGTATGACAAACTGATGAGCGCCATCGGCGCTTCGGGCACAAATGCCTACACCAGTCAGGACATGACCTGCTATGTTGAGGATATCCCATCTAACCAGCTTGCCAACTGGGCCCGCATCCAGGCTGACCGCTTCGAGCACCCCGTCATCCGCGGTTTCCACACTGAGCTTGAGACAATCTATGAAGAAAAGAACATGTCACTCACTCAGGACAACCGCAAACTGTCTGAAGCTATGCTCGCAGCAATTTTCCCCACACACCCTTACGGCACTCAGACTGTGCTCGGCACACAGGAAAACCTCAAAAATCCATCAATCACTAACGTGAAGAACTACCATAAGACCTGGTACGTTCCAAACAACATCGCCATCTGTCTCGCCGGTGACTTCAATCCCGACGACGCTGTCGACGTCATCAAAAAATATTTCGGCCACCTTAAGCCCAACCCCAACCTGCCCGTGCTTGACTTCCCTGCAGAAATGGCCATCACTGAGCCTATCAACCGCGAAGTGTGGGGCAACGAAGCCGAGCGCCTTTACCTCGCTTGGCGCATACCCGAAGCAAAGAACGAAGACTCTCAGGTGCTTTCGATCATTTCTGAAGTCCTCAGCAACGGCAAATGCGGTCTTATCGACCTCGACATCAACCTCGCGCAGACTATGCTCGGCGCCGGTGCCGGCATGTATGGTCTTTCCGACCAGGGCGCATTCCTTCTTATCGGTATGCCAAAGGGAGGCCAGACTCTCGACGACGTGCGCGAGCTCCTTCTTGTTGAAATTGACAAACTCCGCAAAGGCGATTTCGACGACGAACTTGTACCCGCAATCATCAACAACGTTAAGCTTGACCTCCAGCGCTCATTCGAAAGCAACTATTCTCGCGCCAACTACTACCAGGACGCCTTCATCAATGGTGAAGACTGGGCCGACGTGGTAAAATCATTTGACAATCTCGACAACATCACCAAAGCCGACGTTGTCGCTATCGCCAACAAATATTTCGGCGACAATAACTACGCTGCAATCTACAAGCGTCAGGGACCCGACAAAAACGAGCTCAAGATGTCTAAGCCGGCTATCACGCCTATCGCTATGAACCGCGATGCGGCCAGCCCGTTCCTGATTGAAATCCAGAATTCGGTGGTTGCTCCCATTGAGCCGGTTTTCGTTGACTATAACAAGGATCTCACCCGCCTTACCACCAAGAGCAATATTCCCGTGCTCTACACCCACAACTCAACCAACGACGTATTCCAGCTCACCTATATATTTAACGTGGGTTCTTACACCGACCAGCGTCTCGAATATGTCAACGAGCTGCTCGAGCTCTTCGGCACTCCCGATATGACTCCTCAGGACATCCAGAACGAGTTCTACAAGCTCGCATGCTCATTCCGCCTGTCGATCGGCGGCGAGCGTTCTTACGTCGTCATCAGCGGTCTCAACGAAAACATGCCCAAGGCCATTGAGCTCTTCGAAAAAATCGTAAGGGAATCAGTTGCCGACAAAGACGCCTATGCTTCTTATGTTGACCGCATTGAGCAGGCCCGCTCTAACAACAAAACCAACCAGCGAGCCAATTTTTCTGCCCTCCGCACTTATATGGTCTACGGCAAGGAGAATCCTCAGACCGCAGAACCGTCAGTCGAGCAGCTTCGCGCCACCGACCCTGAGGAATTCCTAACTGCCCTCCGCGAGCTGATGAACTACGAGCACGAAATCATCTACTACGGAGCAAGCTCAGAGAAGCAGGTGCTCGCCGATCTTGACAAATATCACAAAGTGGCCGACAGGCTGATCAAAGCTCCTGTCAAAGACCCCTACACTATGCAGCAGCCCGAGGAGACCATAATCTTTGTCGCTCCTTACGACGCCAAGCAGCTCTATATGTCGCTCTACTCAAACCGCGGAGAGAAATATGACCCCGCCATCGAGCCTCTGCGATCACTCTACAACGAGTATTTCGGTGGATCAATGAACGCCATCGTGTTCCAGGAAATGCGCGAAAGCCGTTCGCTCGCCTACTCTGCCGGTGCAAGTATGGCTGCGCCCTCAAATCTGCGCCGACCCTACACCTACAATGCTTCAATCGCCACTCAGAATGATAAAATGATGGATGCCACCAACGCTTTCGATGAGATCATCAACGATATGCCTGTCAGTCCCTCAGCATTTGAGCTCGCAAAGAAAGGCATCGAATCTCGCATCCGCACCGAGCGCATCATCAAAGACGACATCGCCTGGAGCTATATCAACGCCCGCGACCTCGGTCTCGACACTGACCGCCGCATTGCTGTGTTTGAAGCTCTGCCGACCATGACTCTCGACGATGTTGTGAAATTCCAACAGGACAATGTCAAGGGCCGCACCTACTATTACTGCGTGCTCGGCGATCCTGACGACATCGACCTCGACGCTCTTTCGAAGCTCGGCAAAGTCGTTATGCTCACCACTGAAGACATCTTCGGATATTAATTTTCATAAATATAATCTCACAAAAGCGCGGCTGCTGAAAGTCGCGCTTTTTTTGTCAATTTTCGCACGAAATTGACAACGGGACTACGCGCCCTAATGTTATTATATGTTAAATATTCGGGGGGGGTAATTTTTTTGTTTAACTTTGGCAAAAATTACTAACAAACGTTTCAACAACCCTGACATTTGAAATCTAATCAATATAACCAAAACAATTTACCTTAACACCAAACTTATCATGTATCACTATTTTAAAGAAGCAGGTAAGCACCTGAAGTCATTGACTGTCTTGCTTATCACCCTTTGCTTTCTGACCGGATGGTCATTTAGTGTATCCGCGGCCCCCACTCCTCGAGTTGGCACGGCCACAGGCGTAGTGGAAGATACATCAGGCGAAGCCCTGATCGGAGCCCAAGTGCTTGTAGTCGGAACAAATCAAGCTGCTGTTACTGACATTAACGGCTTTTTCTCTATCAAAAACGTTACTGTGGGTTCTACACTTCGCGTTTCTTACGTCGGTTACAACGCAACCGAAGTGAAGTGGGAAGGCACTGAAGTTAAAATCGTCCTCGACGACGCAAACAACGCGCTCGACGAAGTGGTTGTCGTAGGTTTCGGCACTCAGAAGAAAGCCAACCTCACCGGCGCCGTCACCACTGTATCGGGCAAGGAGATCGCTGCTCGCCCGGTCAACACTGTTGCCGACGCTCTCCAGGGTATGGCTGCCGGTCTTGACGTGCTCGGCGCAGCTCGTGGTGGTCAGCTCGGTGCAGCCCGCACAATGAATATCCGCGGCACAGGCACTATCGGCTCAGGCTCGACAGTCAGCCCGCTCGTGCTCATCGACGGTATGGAAGGCGACATCAACCAGCTCAACCCCGCCGACGTAGAAAACATCTCTATCCTTAAGGACGCTGCCGCATCGTCGATCTACGGTTCGCGCGCTGCCGGCGGTGTGATCCTTATCACAACCCGCTCAGGTAAAGACGGCAAAGTCTCTGTAAACTACAGCGACTCATTCCGCTGGAGCCACGCTGTCGGCATGCCTAAGATGGCCGACTCTTGGACTTGGGCCAACGTCATGAACCAGGCTGCTAACAACAATGGTCAGAACTGGTTCTCTCAGAGCTATCTCGACAAATTGAAAGAAGTAGTTGCCGATCCTTCTAAGGCTACAATGTTCCGTAACCCCACCAACAACCACTGGGAAGTTTGGGACGCCACTGACATCCTGCCTATCGCCAACACCGACTGGCTCGACGAACACTTCGGCACAACTCCTTTCTCTCAGGAACACAATATCTCGCTCAACGGCGGCACAGAGAAATTTAACTACTACTTCTCAGGCAACATTCTTGCTCAGGACGGTAATCTCCGCTATGGCAAGGATAATTTGCAGCGTTATACCCTTAACGGCAAAATCAACGTTCAGGTTGCCAAGTGGCTCCGCTTCGGCTACAGCTCACGCTGGTATCGCGGCCACTATAACGCTCCTTCATTCGTAAATGATGCTTCAAGCAATGAGCTCTATCACAACATCGCTCGTTACTGGCCGATCATCCCGACTTATGACCCCAACGGCAACCCCGTAGTTGAGTCATTCATCGACGGTATGGAAAACGGTGGCCGTTACAAGACCATTGAAGACAAACTCGACCATCAGTTCACATTTGTCCTCACTCCGCTCGCCGGCCTCACTGTGAATGCCGAATTCAACTATCGCTCAATTCACTACAACGAAAGCCAGGTTATCCAACAGTGCTACGGTTGGGACTGCGACGGCATAGCATACAACAACAACCCTAACGGTTTCCCCTATGGTGCAGGTGGCTCAGGCTCACGCATCACCGAGTATGATCGCCGCGCAAACTACTTCAACCCCAACGTTTACGGCACATACAACTTCAAGATCAACGAAGACAACCAGTTTAAGGTAATGCTCGGTTTCCAGAGCGAATGGTACAACCAGAAGTGGTTCAGCGCTCAGCGTAACGGCATCATCAACCGCATCCCCTACCTCTCTATGACTGATGGCACTTCAACAACCGTAAGAGGTGGTGAAGACACTTGGTCAACCGCTGGCTTCTTCGGCCGTATCAACTATGACTACCAGGGCCGCTACCTCGTAGAAGGTAACCTCCGCTACGACGGTTCTTCACGCTTCCGCGCTGACAGCCGCTGGACTTGGAGCCCCTCATTCTCACTCGGCTGGAACATCGCCAACGAATCATTCTGGGAAGACTTCACCGAGACTTGCAATCAGCTCAAACTTCGCTACTCTTGGGGTAAGCTCGGCAACCAGAACACTGACAACTGGTATCCTACTTACGTGACTATGGGCTACACCGCCAATAATTCAGGCTGGCTCGTTAACGGCAACAAAAATGCAACCGCATCTATGCCCGGTCTCGTTTCTTCTTCACTCACTTGGGAAAAGAACCGCACATGGGACATCGGTCTTGACTGGTCACTCTTCAACAACCGCTTGACCGGTACAATCGACTACTACAACCGTAAGACTATCGATATGGTAGGTCCCGGCTATGTGCTCCCCGGCGTGTTTGGTGCAAATGTGCCCAACACCAACAACCTTTCTATGACCTCTAAGGGTTGGGAACTTACCATCGGATGGCATGACCGCGTCGAAGACTTCAGCTATGGCGTCACTTTCAACCTCTATGACCACACTACTACCGTTGACGAATATCCTACCAACGACACTTACAGTCTTGGCAATTACTACAACGGCAGCAAGCTCGGTGACATCTGGGGTTACACTTCTCTCGGCATTGCCAAGACTAACGATCAGATGAACGCTCACCTCGACAATCTTGACGCAAATTATGCCAAAAAGAACGGTTCAGCTCCTGCAAATCCCCGCACAGGTCAGAACCGCTTCGGCACAGGCTGGCAGGCTGGTGATATGATGTATGCCGACCTCAACGGCGACGGTGTCATCGACAATGGCGCCAACACTCTCGGCGACCATGGTGACCTCAGCGTAATCGGTAACACCACTCCCCGCTTCAACTTCGGTCTCAATCTTGAGGCTCAGTGGAAAGGCTTTGACGTCAAGGTCTTCTTCCAGGGCACAATGAAGCGTGATTACTGGGCAAGCGGCGCTATGATGTTCGGTGCATGCGGCATCGGCAAATGGCAGGCAGTTGTGTTCGAACCCCACACCGACTACTTCCGTCCGGCTGACACAACCGATCCCCTCGGCCCGAATGTTGACTCATACCTTCCCCGCGTAAACTGGGGTGGTCCTAACAACACCACAACGCAGACTCAATATCTCCAGAATGCAGCTTATTGCCGTCTGAAGAACGTAACTGTCGGCTATACTCTTCCCTCAGAACTCACCCGCAAGATTTATATCGAACGTGCACGTTTCTTCGTGTCGGGTGAAAACCTTGCCAATATCACCAAATTCACTAAGATGGGTGACCCCGAACTTATCGAAGCTTACAACAAAGCCTACGGCTTCGCCAAAGTTTATCCTATCTCACGTGTTTTCTCAGTCGGTCTTAACGTAACATTCTAAAAACAGGTCTCTAATTATGAATAAATATATTAGTTCAGTCATAGCTGTGGCAGCGGCCTTTGGCCTCACCGGCTGTAATGACTACCTAAACCAGCAGCCGGAGGACAAGCTCATTCCCGAGACTTTCTTCAACACCCCCTCCAACCTCCAGGCTTATACGCTCAATTTCTATACGATTCTGCCGAGCCACTCTGACAATAGCTACCAGCTTGGCACATTCTCATCTGACAACGGCACTGACAACCAGGTTTACCGCACAATCGGCAATATGTGGGTGCCCGGTGAATGGCGTGTCGGCAGCGGCACTGACAACTGGGCTTTCGGCAACATCCGTTCGCTCAACTACTTCATCAAGAACACTGAAGATGCTATCGCAAGCCATAGCATCAGCGGCTCTGAAGCCCTCACTAACCAGGCTCTTGGCGAAGGTTACTTCTTCCGTGCCTACGCTTACTGGCAGTCTTACTCTGCTGTCGGCGATTATCCTATCAACGACGAAGTGCTTCCTGACGATATGGACGTCCTGCTCGAGGCTTCTAAGCGTCAGCCCCGTAACAAGGTGGCCCGCCACATCCTCGATGACCTCACCAAGGCTGCTCAGTATCTCCCCGAGACCTCTTCTTATGGCAAGAACGGTCTGAGCAAAGACGCAGCTAATCTCTTCCGCAGCCGCGTGGCCCTCTTCGAAGGCACATGGCTCAAGAGCCACAAAGGCACTGCTCTCGTTCCTGGCGGCAAAGGCTGGCCCGGCGACAACAGCATGCTCGACGGCTTCAACATCGACAACGAGATCAAATACTTCCTCCAGGAAGCTATGACTTCTGCTAAAGTTGTTGGCGACAAGTATGTTGACAACCTCGTTCAGAACACTGACGCACCCGAAGGCATGACCTCTGGTTTCACCGAGGCTAACCCCTACTACTGCATGTTCTGCGCCGTTGATCCCAGCAAGTACAGCGAAGTGATCCTCTACCGTGCTTATAGCCTCACTCAGAATCTTGCCACTCAGATCCAGGCTCAGTACCAGAAGAATGCCGGCGGTACAGGTTGGACACGTGGCATGGTTAATTCATTCCTCATGCGCAACGGTCTTCCTATTTATGCTCAGGGTTCAGGATATGACCCCGAATGGGAAAATCAGGGTGTTGCCGCAACTATCCAGGACCGCGACTCTCGCTTGACTATCTTCACCAAGACCGACGAATCAGTCATCACTCTCGGTCTTGATGGCGTCACTCCGGCTCTTTACAATATGAACTGGCTCTTCAGCGCCGACAACAACACTCGTTGCACAACCGGTTATGCTATCAAGAAAGGTCAGGGTTATGACTACAAAGAAGCTCAGGGCAACCTTCAGTCTGTGACTGCTTCAATCGTGTTCCGCGCAGCAGAGGCACTCCTCAACTATATGGAAGCTTGTGTCGAGCTCAACAATCAGATCGACGGCACTGCTGACCGCTACTGGAAGGCTCTCCGCCGCCGCGCTTATGTTGACGAAGACTACAACAAGACCATCGCCGCTACCAATATGGCCGAAGAAGCCAAGGGCGACTGGGGCGCTTACACTCAGGGCGCTTACGTTTCAGCTATGCTCTACAACGTTCGCCGCGAACGCCGCAACGAGCTTTGCGCTGAAGCCCTCCGTTTGATGGACCTCCGCCGCTGGGCAGCTCTCGATCAGCTCATCAAGACTCCTTATCAGATCGAAGGTATCAAATACTGGGGCACCGTTTACAATGATCCCACTTCTGATCTGGCTATCAAGAATTCTGATGGCGTTTATGTTGAGCCCGTCGTCGATCCTTCAGGCAGCAACGGCAATATGTCACCCAAAGAGAACAGCGACTACGTTCGTCCGTTCCAGATCAGCCGCGCCGAAAACCTCGTGTGGGATGGTCTGACATTCACCCGCGCTCACTATCTTTCACCGATCGGCTACAAAGCATTTGTCAACGCTTCTGTTGACCGCAACGATGTGGCTACCTCGGTTATCTATCAGAACCCCGGTTGGCCCGTTAAGGCCGGTGAAGGCGCTTTCAATATCGATAACTGATATTAAAACTACCATAATTAGACTCACTCCCGAGAATGGGCGACTCCTAATAAGAGTCGTCCATTTTTTTGGAAACACACATTATATAATATACGCCACCCGGCGACTGCCATTTTGTCACCCCATGACGGCATAAAAACGGTCAAAACTTTTTTGGCACAAGTTTTGTTCTATAAGTGATGAAAATCAAAAAGAAATAAAAAACATAAACATAAAACTTACTATCATGGGAAAAATCATTGGTATTGACTTAGGAACAACTAACTCTTGTGTTGCAGTTCTCGAAGGTAACGACCCTGTCGTTATCCCTAACAGCGAAGGCCGCAACACCACACCTTCAGTAGTCGCTTTCGTTGATGGAGGCGAACGCAAGGTAGGTGATCCTGCAAAACGTCAGGCTATCACCAACCCTAAACGCACTATCTACTCTATCAAGCGTTTCATGGGTGAAACTTATGATCAGGTAAAAAGCGAAATCGAACGCGTGCCTT
>CAYRFB010000068.1:0-10275 GCA_964423485.1 uncultured Bacteroides sp. | reverse complement strand
TTACATCGCAAAGTTACGTCGCAACCTGAGCAAAATTTTTGCACATCAATGCTAATAAAATATAATTTGCAGAATGGGTGAAGAACTGTCTATACTCTACGAGGAATAGGCGAGTATCGGTATAGTCGTTATCCTCACGTAGGCTTGACCTTCGGCCAATCTCTCCGTGAGGTTGTACGGATTCCTCGCCCACGGCTAGGTTCGAAGGCCGTAGCGCAAGTGGCCAGCGTGAATATGCGTATTTATTATAGGGCGTCAGGCTGTTGTCCTGCAAGCGCGGAACAAGAAATGAGAGAGGCGCCGAGATTGCGATAAAGCTGGTGGTACAATTATTGTGAAACCATACCGTAAAGGTGGATGATTATAGGTTGAGAAATGTTGTCGTACCTTACTACGATAGGATGATGGAAGACACCGGTGGAACTGAGGGGATGGAACGAAATTCTTATAGTCCCGTTTGCAGCCGGCATAATGTCAGTCGCAGTTGCCTCAATGCAGTCACAAGGAGTCATTATACTGCTGACCTGGATAGTGTCGTTGCTCAAATTTTTTACAATAAACTCAAATTCGCGCTCTGCTCCGGGAGGGACTGTCCCGATATCAACCACGTTATTGTCTAATTTTAGCGGCGATTTCTCTTCCGCATTATCATCTCTGCCAGTGATGATCTGCATATAGATTCGATCAATCGCGTTATTAACTGTAGGATTGCCAAGACCGCGAATAATATGATTATTATCGACGAGATATGTATGTAAAGTCGGAATATCAGGCATCCGATTCATCTCTGTAAAACGTCCGAGTGTATCAATAATGACTGGATAGTCATAATTGGCCTGACTGATAAAATCAATCACTTTATCAAGCGTGTCAGGACGGATGATCAATACACTTGTAGCATAAACAGTTGAAAGAGTATCAAGGCGCTCGTTCAGCGCTTTCCAATATGGCAGATGAAGGTGACAGGGCGTGCAACCGTCTGTATCTATATAAGAAACAATGAGAAAGTCAGCGTCAATGAAATCCAGTCCATAACTGCGGTCGAGCAAAGAGCATAAACTATCTGACGGAAGCACAAGCCGCTGCCCCATATATTCAGCCAAAAGACCTCGGAAATCTTCATTTACAGATGAATTACCCTGATGACATCCGGTTGCAGTCAGGGTAATTATAGTAAGAAGACCTAAAATATAAGAATAAAGAAATTTATTTAAGACCTTCATATTTACGCACATTAGTGCATTGGCCGTAAGAGTCTGGCCGTGGTTTGCACGGGGTCTTCTTGCAGGTAGCACAGTCTACATAAACGTATTCGCTTTTGCGATCAAAGAAACCGTGATCTGCCGAACTTGAGCAGGGTATCATATCAACAATGAAATATTCACCATTGATTTGCACTATATGATCGGATTGGAGAGCGGCAGCGATACTGTCAGCCCAATCTTTTTCGGTTACATTGGCCGGTTTCAAAGAGTCCACACTGTTACTGAAAGCGCTTATAATAAGGCCTGTAATTCCGAGCAAAGGTATGAATGCGAGTTTAAGCCAGTTAGTTTTCATTTCAAAAGAGGGTTTGCTTAGTGCAATACAAAGAAATATTGTATGCAAATGTAAGCAAAAAAACGTGACTTTTAGTATATTTGCGAATAATTTATAAACTTTAGTCAAAATAATTATGCAGAAACATCTTATTGCATTTTTTATTGCAGGGGCGATGCTTTGCTCTTGTGCCAAGCAGGAAATTCAGACTGAGATATTAGTCGAATCGTTCCCAATCGAAGAAACCCTGACTGGAACGCGCATTGATCTTGAAGACGGTGAATATCTTAGCAACTGTGCTTACTTCGCAGATGATTACCTGATATTCAGGGCAATCAGAGACAAGTATTTTTTGCAAGTCTATGACAAAGATTTCAATTTGGTCGGCAAATTGCTTAATAAAGGAGAGGGACCTAATGAACTGCCTGACGCGATGTGGTACGGTCAATGGTCGGGCAACGGCAACGATCCGAAACTACTCGTGTTCAGCGAACATAAGAATCGCTTTGTCTCGCTGAATATCAATCCCTTTGAGGGCCTGACAACCGTGTGTGACCTGCCAGCTTCTGAATCGCTCTCTCCCACAATGATCTACCAAACGAGCGACACGACTTATATCGGAATAACTCTTGATATGTTTACCGGTGCAGATCTTTTCTCATATAACACTGACACCAAGGTTGTGAACAAAGCCCCCCGCCTATTAGAATTTATTGACGGCTACGAATCATTCTACACCTCACAACAGGTGATGGATTATAATCGCAAGAATCTTAACATCTGCTGCGGTTACCAGAATTTCCCGACACTTGTGATCTATGATAAAGATTTCAAGGTGGTACGCGAGGTCAATGTCGGTATGAAAGTCAATACAGAAACGCTTAGGCAGAAAGATGAATATACCGGTTTCTGCAAAGTAGCTTACTACAAAGATTATATCATAACTATGATGATAGAAATGTTGAGAAATGAAGAAACAGCTGATGCAAAGGTGCTTGTTTTCGACCGCGATGGTGAGCCTAAGGCTTCTTACGACGTTGGCCAAGCGATGGGTTTGATCATCGATGAGGCCGGACGGCGACTGCTGACCTATAAGTATGATGAAGAGCTGGACGTGGCATATCTCGACGCTTACGCGATGCCCGATTGGTTAAATTAGGCTATGCCGCGAAATTTTCGTAACTTTGCAAAACATTATCTCACATTTCAAGAATTAAAATGGCTAAAATCGGATCGGTAATGACCCCCGTGGGTCGCAAAGCCCTGCTCCTCGGCAGCGGAGAATTAGGAAAAGAAGTGGCAATCGAACTCCAGCGTTATGGTGTGGAAGTCGTGGCTTGTGATAAATATCCCAATGCTCCTGCGATGCAGGCAGCTCACAGATCATATGTCTTCAATATGCTTGACGGCGAAGAGCTTCGCCGAGTGGTCGAACTCGAAAAACCTGACCACATCATCCCTGAGATCGAAGCTATCGCCACCCCCACTCTGCTCGAACTTGAGAAAGAAGGCTATAACGTTACTCCTACGGCCCGGGCAGCATGGCTCACGATGAACCGCGAAGGCATCCGCCGTTTGGCTGCTGAAGAGCTTGGCGTGAAGACTTCGCCCTATAAATTTGCGTCGACTTACGATGAATTTAAAACGGCTGTCGAAGAAATCGGCATCCCTTGCGTGGTAAAGCCCATTATGAGTTCGTCGGGCCACGGTCAGTCGGTGATCAAAAGTGCTGACGACATAGAGCGCAGCTGGAAGATCGCTCAGGAAGGTGGTCGCGCAGGAGCCGGACGAGTGATCGTCGAAGGTTTTATCGACTTCGATTATGAAATCACTCTGCTGACTGTCAGAACAGTATCCGGGACGGTCTTCTGTCAGCCGATCGGCCATATCCAGATTGACGGCGACTACAGATACTCTTGGCAGCCTCAGCCCATGAGCTCCAAGGCGCTCGAAAAGGCTCAGGAGATAGCCAAGAAGGTCACTGACGCTCTCGGCGGCTATGGCATTTTTGGCGTAGAACTGTTTATCAAAGATGACGAAGTGATCTTCAGCGAGGTGTCTCCGCGCCCCCACGACACGGGTATGGTGACAATGATCTCTCAGGATATGAGCGAGTTTGCTCTTCACGCCCGCGCATTGCTCGGCCTCCCTGTGCCCGAAATTCGCTTTTACGGCCCATCGGCCTCTCGAGCTGTTGTAGTAGAGGGTGACACCGACAAGATCGAATTTGACAATCTTGAGAACGTCCTGGCCGAACCCGGTGTGCAGATGCGTATCTTCGGAAAGCCCGAGATTAAGGGTCACCGTCGCATGGCTGTGATTCTCGCGACCGACGTAACCGTCGAAGCTGCGCGCGACAAAGCTGAGCGAGCATACAAAAAGCTTAAAGTTAACGTTTTGCCTAGAAAATGAGCGACGCAAAGCAATGTAATCGTCTGACGATAATGATGGGCGTCGCCGATATGGCCCGAGCCGATGTCGCTCTCACGCCTGACAGAATTTATTATCGTTTTGCGACCGACGAATCAATCGAGGACGGCGAGCTGCCCGGCGCGAAAGATGATTTCGCCACGCTGGCTGATGAATTGCTGACCGCGGCAACCGCCAAGGAGGGCGAGCGGCAGCTTTCTGACGGGGTCAAGGTCACTATCTTCGTCGACAACCGTCTGTCAGACATTAAGATCAGCGAGGAGTCGCTGCGCCGTCTTGTCGGACGTTTGCGTCAGGTCGCCGAAGAGTTTGCATTTCTTGGTGGTTTTGTAAGTTAATCAGAGAGTTGAAAGCGCTTAAGGCATGGATCGAGGCTATGAGGCTGCGCACGCTGCCGGTGTCGGTGGCAGGTGTGTTCTGTGCGTTTGCGTTTGCTTGCATGACGTCAGGAGCACTCTGGTTGCCGGGGTGGTTGTGTCTGATTTTTGCTGTGCTTGCCCAGATTTCATCTAACTTTGCCAACGAATATTATGACTACAAGGCCGGTCTCGACAAGAAAGGCCGCGTCGGGCCGCGCCGTGGCGTGACTGAAGGCGACATCAGCCCCCGAGCGATGAAGGCGGCAACATTTGCCGTGCTCGCACTGGCTTGTGCGGTCGGTTGTTCGCTTATCTACTGGGGCGGCTGGTGGCTTATCGCCGTTGGTGTGGCCGTTGCGCTAGGAGTGGTCGCCTATAGCGCCGGGCCATATCCGTTGTCGCATCACGGTATGGGCGAGGTGGCAGTGGTGATGTTTTTTGGCGTGGTGCCAGTCAATATGACTTATTATTTAATGTGCGGAGTCTGGAGTGCAGATGTGGCGCTTGCCTCGCTGTCGATGGGCCTGATGGGGACAAACGTGCTGATCGTTAATAATTACCGCGATGCAGATGATGACCGCGAAGTCGGCAAGATGACCCTGTGTGTGCAACTCGGCCGTAAGCCTATGGCGGCACTCTACCTCATCAATGGCTTGGCTGCAGTCGGGCTGATGGCCAGGACGTGGCTCAACATCGGAGGTGCATGGCTGCTGATACCAGTCGCTTATCTCGCGCTCCACCTGAAGCTTTGGACTGAAATCAGACACCGCGATGGCTCGCGGCTTAACCCGATGCTCGGCGCGACGGCGATGGCGATGCTCGCTTATGCCTTAGCGCTGCTGATATGCTCGATTATTGTGACTCATTAATATATATAGCTGATATATGGAAAAGAAAAAATACATGCTCGATATGAGGGTGACCCAAAGCACTCCGCTCGGATCGATGTATGGCTTACTGAAACTGACACCCGCCGACGGCTCAACGCTGCCGGCGATCGAGGCCGGACAGTTTGTGCAGGTTGAGGTCAAGGACTCGAAGACCACTTATCTCCGCCGCCCGATCTCGGTCAACTACGTTGACACGGCTGACAACTCGCTCTGGTTGCTTGTGAGAAAGGCTGGTGAAGGCACGCGTCATCTCGCTGCTGCGACGGTGGGCGATATTATTAATGTGATACTGCCGTTAGGCAAAGGTTTTGGCCTTGTCAGTGATGCGTCAAAGCGTGTGCTGCTTGTCGGCGGCGGTGTCGGAGTCGCTCCCCTGCTCTACCTCGGCAAACAGCTACTCGATAGCGGCGTAAAGCCTGAGTTCCTGTTAGGGGCCCGCTCGGCTGCTGACTTGCTGATGATTGAAGAGTTTGAATCGGTCGGCAAAGTCTACTCTTCGACCGAAGACGGCTCGGCCGGCGAAAAAGGTCTCGTCACGTCCAACAGCATCTTTGATGCCGAGTTTGACAAGATCTATTGCTGCGGCCCGATGCCGATGATGAAGGCTGTCGCCGCTGTTGCTCGCCACAAAGGAGTCGATTGCGAGGTGTCACTTGAGAATAAGATGGCTTGCGGCTTGGGTGCATGCCTCTGCTGCGTTGAAAAGAAAACTGACGGTCACAATGTGTGTGTCTGCACCGAAGGGCCGGTATTTAATATAAACGAACTGCCATGGTAGATTTATCAGTTAAGTTGGGCGGCCTGAGCCTGAATAATCCGGTGCTCACTGCGTCAGGCACATTTGGTTACGGCGAAGAGTATGCAGATTTTGTTGATCTTAACCGCCTCGGTGGGTTTATAGTGAAGGGCACGACGCTCGAGCCGCGCGAGGGCAACGACTATCCGCGCATGGCTGAGACACCGTCGGGCATGCTTAACGCCGTCGGGCTGCAGAATAAAGGGGTAGATTACTTTATCGAGCACATCTATCCGCGCATAAAGCATTATGATTCGGAGATACTGGTCAATGTGTCAGGAAAGTGTGTCGAGGATTATGTAGCAGTGTGCGAAAAGCTTACTCCACTTGATAAAATCCACGCTGTTGAGATCAATATCTCGTGCCCGAATGTGAAGCAAGGCGGTATGGCTTACGGCACGACCTGCGATGGTGCAGCCGAAGTTACGTCGGCCGTGAGAAAGGCTTGGCCGCGTCACATTATGGTGAAGCTGTCGCCAAACGTCACTTCAATAGCTGATATTGCCCGCGCAGTCGAGGCTGCGGGAGCTGACAGTGTGTCGCTGATCAACACTTTGCTTGGCATGGCTGTCGACGTTGAGCGTCGCCGCCCGTACCTATCGACTGTCACAGGCGGACTGTCAGGTGCCGCAGTCAAACCCATCGCTGTCAGAATGGTTTGGCAGGTGGCCAAGGCCGTCAACATTCCTGTGGTCGGACTCGGCGGCATTATGAATGGTCGTGATGCCCTTGAATTTATTATGGCCGGAGCAACGGCCATTGAAGTCGGTACCGCCAATTTCATTGACCCCTCAGTCACAATGAAGATCATTGACGAGATCACCGAGTTCTGCGACCGTCAAGGCGTAAAAAATATCAACGATCTCGTGGGGATCATCTGATCTCACCGAGATATTTGCTATTA
The DNA here is from genome assembly GCA_964423485.1 of uncultured Bacteroides sp. Lineage (GTDB taxonomy): Bacteria > Bacteroidota > Bacteroidia > Bacteroidales > Muribaculaceae > CAG-873. Next base: position 3,357 of record CAYRFB010000068.1, on the reverse strand, counting down.
TTATAAGGTCTCAATTCTGCCAGCTTGAATGGCAGCAATTGAGACCTAATTCTTTTCAATGGGCAAGTTACACCATTTAATTTCCTGCAATGTAGCTATGATATGGCATAGCTTAAAGGATCGTTTTCAATGACACATCACAGAACATTGTCGGGGTAAATTCAACAATCTGGTAGTCGGCTATGCCATTGGTGTTGAATGGATCTTGCGAGATTATATCCTTGACGGTTTCACGGTCAGAAGCTTTAATCATAATCACACCTCCAACACGAGGGTTTTGAGGCCCGGAAGCTATGAAATCACCGGCCGCATAGTGTTCGGCGAGATAATCACGATGTGATTGGAGAAAACGATCCACCTCCTCCAACGGCTTTTTGTATGTTAGGATTGCTATAAACATCTTTACAGGTTATTTAATTGGGTATATATTCTGGAAAAATCATTGTTTTCGGTTAGCGAGGAGATTGCAGATATCATCGAAGAGCAGATGGTATTCGCAGCCTTTCTTTTCGCCTAAAGTCACGAATATAAGGTTTTGGGTGGGATCGCAAAACAGTACCTGGCCAAATAAGCCGATAGCGAAGAAGCGAGGTGTGACGACGTCTTTGCCGTCAATGCGAGTGATAATATTGTTCCAACCTAACGAATAGGCTTCGTTGTCAAGAGAAGAATGGGTCGAACGTTCAATCCACTCTTTGCTTACGATCTGTTTGCCCTTGTAAACACCTCCGTTGATATACAAGCGACCGATTTTGGCTAAATCTCTAACATTTGACACAAGTCCACCATAGGCCTTGGCCTGCCGGTGCTTGCTATCATCGAGTGTAATCAAAGCATTGGCCTCCATGTCAAGCGGTTTCCATATTTTGTCTTGCAGATACTGAGAGTAAGGCTTTCCGACAGCTCTTTCTATTGCTACGCCTAACAGAGCGGTGGCCATAGAGTTATAATAGTGGGTCGATCCGGGTTTGGATTTAAAATGGAGCTTTTTGAACTGGTTTACAACGTCATTACCATAATAAAGTTTTGCCATTTTTGAGAATGGATTCCAGCCGTAGCTCTCCTCAAAGTCGAGCCCGGTGCGCATATCCAGAAGATGCTCAATGGTGAGCTCCTGAAAGAGAGGGTCGGCATAGTTGAGCTCAGGGATGTAATCAGTTATTGGATCGGAGATTGAAATATAACCCTCGTCAACTGCAATGCCACATAGCAATGCTGTGACTGCTTTAGAAATAGAGAAAATGTTTGAAGGCGATAAGGGTGAGAAATTGCCATAATATTGCTCGAGGAGTATCGTATCATTGCGAACAATGAGCAAAGCACCGTCGCCTCTTAATCGCGCAAAAAGCTCTCCGATTGTCTCATTATTAAAACGGCCTCCAGAAAATTTTGAGTCTTCAAAATAAGGATCGTGAGAGTCAGATGAAATCAGAACCTTGTCAGCGGAAACACTTGCATAGACTGTATCCACTTCAAAATTGCGGTAAGTGTCAGTCGAAGGACTACCATATCTGATGGATTTAATCGTTGTGCACCCGCTTAGAAGCGTTGACAACATAATGACGGAGTAAAGCAGGCGTTTCATTTACAGCAGTTATTTATGTGACGATATACGATTTCAGAAATATTGGCAATGATGTCTTCTGTCTGTGGCATGTCATAGCCTGAATTTTCGATGAAAACTGCAATCGAATAATTCGGACCTCCAGGGAGATGCACATATCCGACATCGTTGATAGCCATTAACCTACCATCGGGTAAGGTGAAGCCGGTTCCGGTTTTGTGACCAACCGTAGCATTTGCAGTCGTCAGAGGTTTGACGAGGCGATTCTGGCCGGTCGCGCAGGTCTCCATCAACTGTTTTACGGTGCTCGAATATGTATCATCAAAGCCATAATCAAAGGCGTCAATCATTTTTGCCATAGCAAGCGGTGTCGCCGTATTGGCATAGGAGAGCTGAACGTCATCGTGCATCTCAGCCTCAGTGGAAACGATGTTGATGTCCTTTAGCCCGAGTCTTTTCAATGCTGACATAGCATAGTCAGCGCCGCCCATCGTCTTCAAAATAATATCTGAGGCATTGTTGTCGCTTTGCTGCAAAGCGTAAGCCATTATTTCGTAGAACGGCAATGCGACCACCTCCTGTCCCTCATACTTATCTCTCAAGGGACTGTAGGTGTCGGGCATTAAATCAGTAGAAGTTACTGTAACCGTATCAGGTAAGGCTTCTCCTCTCACGCGAAGATAATCTCCTAACGCAACTGCAATTGGAAACTTATAGACACTGAGCATCGGGAACGGTGAGTTGCCGTTGATTCCAATAGTGTCTGCCCTGTTGACTATCACTGCAATGCCAATGTTGGCATCAAGATCTTTAATATAAGTGTTCAGTTCACCTTGCAAGCCATCCCAGGGCGACGATTTACTACAGGACGTAGTTTCCCAGAGCAAAATTGCCGCAGCAAAAAGTACGGTCATCTGTCTTATCTTAGATAACACTGGCCTTCGAATGTGCAGAGTAATGTTATTCATTGTTGTGGTGATCAAGGAAGAATTGTTTTTGACGTTCAATCTCCTTACGCAGCTCATCCTCGGTTGGCATATATGTCATATACTTTGCCGCAAATAGCTGACTACTCTCGTTGAGAACTGAATAGCGAGCAATTGTTGAACTGGTATCAGTACATAGAAGAACGCCTATGGTCGGATTATCGTCACTGCCTTTTACAAGGTCATCATACATTCTGACATACATATCGAGCTGTCCAACATCTGAATGAGTCATTTCATGGGTTTTAAGCTCAAAAATCACAAACCTTTTCATCCTATAGTTATAGAAAACCAGGTCTATATAAAAATCATCAAGATCGGTGGGGATATGTTGCTGCCGCTCAACAAATGCAAAGCCTCGTCCTAACTCCAATATGAATTTTTCAAGGTTATCGATGAGAGCCTTTTCTAATTCGGTTTCACTATACTTTACATCTCTTCTAAAACCCATAAACTCCGCAATGGTCGGGTTCTTTATGTACTCTAATGGATCTTTGTCGCTATAAGGAGCTATTGCAGAGCCCAATGTTTTATCTGACGACTTTCGCTGCTGAGCTAATCGGCGTTCATAGTATTGTGAAGATATGTTTCGGCCCAGAGTCTCGGTACTCCACATACATTCAGACGCCTGAGTCAAATACCATAGACGCGCCTCATCGTTGATTACCGGGAGAACCTTACGGATATGAGTCCATGTTAGATTTGGAACGAGCTCGTTCCAAATCTTTTTGTTTCTGAATGAAAGGTAGAATTGACGGTAACTTCTCAAATTTCTCTCACTGTATGACCCACCAAATTCAGTCTGCA
>CAYRFB010000067.1:0-10383 GCA_964423485.1 uncultured Bacteroides sp. | reverse complement strand
GCCGGCCTGGCAATATAAAAAAATTATCACTCACGCTCTCACTGTGAGAAATTATGACTAACTTTGCAGCGATGTCTGTCATCAGTATCTTATTGTTTAACTAATACGTATTATTTTGGACATAGATCCTTTGCCGGCCTTTCAGCCACTTTTCTTATTGCTCGACCAGATCCCAGCTGCAGCTGACTTTGGCATTGAAAAAATCATCGCACTTGTAATTGCCCTAATGGCGCTTGTCGTCTCCGGTTTTGTGTCGGGGAGCGAGATCGCTTACTTTTCGCTGTCGCCCTCTCAGCGCGAAGACCTTGCCGAGTCGGGCAGCGGCGACAACATCTTGCGTCTGCTCTCGCGCCCCGAGCGATTGCTCGCAACGATACTGATAACCAACAATCTTGTCAATGTGACCATCGTAGTGCTCTGCAATTTCGCGCTCGGGCCGGTGTTCAGCAATATGCACCCTGTGCTGAGCTTTATCCTTCAGACGGTCATTCTGACGTTTCTCATTTTGCTCTTCGGCGAAATCGTCCCCAAGCTCTATGCCAACAATTACCCCCTACGCTGGGCACGATTTGCAGCGCCGGGACTCACTTTTTTGATGAAGCTGTTTTCGCCGCTGTCGCGCATGCTGGTAAGCTCGACGTCGATAGTCAATCGCGTCGTGACCAAGCAGACCGAGAATATCACCCCCGAGGAGCTGTCGCAGGCGCTTGAAGCGACCGACGTTGCGTCGAGCGATGACAAGGATATGCTCGAAGGCATCCTTAAGTTTGGCGATACGACGGCCTCGGAAATTATGACCACCCGCATGGATGTGACAGACATTGACATCACTGACACGTTTGAAGAGGTGATGAAGACGGTTGTCGACAGCGGATATTCGCGACTGCCCGTCTATCAGGACACTCTCGACAATATCAAGGGCGTCCTTTATGCCCGCGACCTGCTGCCCTATGTCGGCTCGACTCCCGATGGCTTTGAATGGCAATCGCTGCTGCGCGACCCCTATTATGTGCCTGAATCACGTATGATCGATGATCTGCTTGAAGACTTCCGCCAGAAAAAAATCCATATGGCCATTGTGGTCGACGAGTTTGGTGGCACCCAGGGCATAGTGACCCTTGAGGATGTGCTCGAAGAGATCGTCGGCGACATCAATGATGAATATGACGAGGATGAGCAGACCTACAAGCGTCTGCGCGACGACACTTATGTGTTTGAAGGCCGGACGCTTTTGACCGATTTCTTCCGAGTGACCGGCCTTGACGAGGACGAGTATGCCGAGGTCACCGAGGACGCCGAGACTCTCGCCGGGATGCTTCTCGCCATCAAGGGTGACTTCCCCAAGGATAAGGAGCCCCTGGTCTACGGGCGTTGCCGATTTCTCATACTTGACATTTCTGACCACCGCATCACCGAGGTGCGTGTCAAAATTATGCCTGAAATTCAGACGGCATGATCGCGAGACTCATCTTTACCGCTTTTTCGCTACTGGCAGTGGTCCTTGCGGGCTGCGGCGACAACCGTCAGCGTGCGGCTGCTGTGCCTAAGCCGGCAGCTTACCCGCGGATTGCCGACCCCGGCACTGACTATCGGTCGGTCGACAGTCTGCCTGTCGACTTCCTCGCCAATGCCTCGGCAATAATCACTCGCCCGCGGCCCGACTGGGTCGACATCTCATACCCCGGTTTAGGAGTGACGCTGCATGTCAGCGTTACCCGCACCACGCCTGACGGCATCGGTGAAGTAATCGCTAACCGCAGTGAGCGCATCGCCCTCAATGTGGCCGACGTTACGTCGACCCATGAGACCTCAATCGAGTCTGACAGCTTCAACTCGGTCATCATCACTTCTCCCGAAACGAGGTCCACACCGCTCCAGTTTCTCGCTCACGACGGCAAAGGCCTGGTCGTCAGCGGCACGGCCTTTTTCGGCAACGTCAGCCCTGACGCTCCGATTGACTCTCTCGCTCCTATTGTTTCTTATGTGAGCCGCGACATCACTCACGCTCTCACCAATCTACACCCCTTATGATGGAGACATATCGGTCGGGCGACATCACGCTCCATATCGTTCCGATCGTGCCTGATGGCCATCAGTCAAGGCGCGAAGCAGAGCGCTCAGCCATAGACCGGATCATTTGTGTTGCTCTTGGCGACGGGGTGACCATCGGGCATCGCCAGTCGGGTGCGCCTTATCTCATTGGTTGTGATCTGAATATCAGTGTGTCGCATAGTTTGCACTATGTCGTGATAGCTCTGTCACCGTCAGTTGGCATTGGCGTTGATATCGAGGAGGCGCGGCCACAGTTGCGCAGAGTGGCGGCACGCGTGTTGTCGGAGCCTGAATTGGCGGTTTATTCTGCAACTGACGAGCTCTTGCTCAGGGCGTGGACCCTCAAAGAAGCCTTATATAAGGCGGCTCTTACGTCGGGTCTTGACTTCCGCCGCGACATTGCCCTTCCTCTTGACCCTGAAGGCGCCACAGCATTTGTGGCCGATAAACCTTTTGCCATCACGACCCTCCCCGCCCCAATAGGCTTGATCTCCTTGGCCAAAGCTCTATAGTTCCTTTCCTCCCGGCCAAACAACCGAACGAAAACCGGCCAAACAACCGAATGAAAATCGGCCAAATAACCGAATGAAAACCGGCCAAATGACCGAATTGTAAAATATTTTTACTATCTTTGCGGCAAAATACGACATACAAATGACTAAAAAAGAAATATATAGACCCCGTATTGCCGACCGCCTGCTCTCCCGCAAGCTCAAGGGTAAAGGCGCCGTGCTGATAGAGGGCGCCAAGTGGTGTGGCAAAACAACCACCGCAGAGCAGATATGTAATAGCGTGTTATATATGTCCGAACCCGCAAAGCGTGACCAAAACATTCAACTTGCAAGCCTGAATCCTGAACTCTTGCTGCGAGGGGCGAAACCGCGACTGATAGACGAATGGCAAGTGGCGCCAAAATTGTGGGATGCCGTGCGCTTCGAGGCTGACCACAGTCATGAGCTCGGGCTATTTGTATTGACAGGGTCAAGTGTCCCTGCTGATATGAGTGAAGTGATCCATAGCGGTACAGGCCGCTTCGGTTGGCTAAAGATGAGACCAATGTCGCTATGGGAGTCTGGTGACTCGACTGGAGATGTGTCGCTGTCGCAACTTTTTGACGGTCACATTGTCATATCGGGTGTGTCAGAGCTCGATCTTGGCAAGATCGCGTTTCTGACGTGCCGCGGCGGATGGCCATTGGCAGTAGATATGGAAGGTGACATAGCTTTGGATCAGGCTTTTGACTATGTGGCTGCGGTTGAAAAAAGAGATATACAGCAATCAGACGGTGTCGATCGCGATCCTGCGCGTGTGCATCGGTTTATGCGCTCTTACGCGCGGCATCAAGGCTCTCAGGTTTCTATAGCCGCCATCGGCGATGATCTGCGGGAAAATGAAGGAGAGTCGTTTGACACTGACACTGTTGCATCATATATAAAAGCGCTAAAGCGAATCTTTGTCATCGAAGACGTCGAAGCCTGGAATCCCAATCTGCGCTCCAAGACGGCCATCCGCTCTTCAGATACGCGATATTTCACCGACCCATCGATCGCTACGGCGTCACTTGGCATCGGACCGGCAGATTTGATTGCCGATCTCAACACGTTTGGATTAGTATTCGAGACTCTATGTATGCGAGATCTAAGGGTCTATGCTGAGGCTCTCAACGGTAATGTGTATCATTATCGCGACAAAAACGGTCTCGAATGTGACGCCGTGATTCATTTGAGAGATGGTCGGTATGGCTTGATAGAGATAAAGCTTGGCGGCGAAGAGGCCATTAACCAAGGCGCTTCAACCCTTCTGGCCCTATCTGAAAAAATTGACCACACCAAGATGAAATCGCCGTCGTTCCTGATGGTTCTGACTGCGACGGGTGATTACGCTTACCGCCGCGCCGACGGAGTGATAGTTGTCCCCATTGGCTGCCTGAAAGATTGAAACCAACGCTCGAGTTAGATTTTGGGCGGGGAGTTTGGGCGATTTCGAGGGTTGTCATGAGAGTAGGAAAAGACTGTATTGCTATAAATTTAGTTAAATCAGCCGATTTTACGCGGGGTTTATGTAACTTTGCCGATTGAAGCGCATTGCGCTCAATCCTATTGAAAAAAACGAATGAAACGCTACAACATCATCAACAACTCACTCGGCTGGCTCTGCTTCGTGATCGCAGCTGTCACTTATCTGCTCACGCTCGAGCCGACCGCAAGTTTTTGGGACTGTCCCGAATTTATCCTCCAGGCATTCAAACTTGAAGTTGGTCACCCGCCGGGCAACCCGATCTTTATGCTCGCAGGCCGCTTTTTCATCACGCTTTTCGGCGGTGATCTGTCATCAGCGGCCGTTGCTGTCAACTCTATGTCGGCTCTGCTCAGCGCGGCAACGATCCTGTTGCTGTTCTGGACGATCACTCATCTGATCAAACGCTTAATTGTCAAAGATGATGCTACGGAAGTTAGCTTGTCGCAGCTGCTCGTGATAATGGGTGGCGGTCTGTGCGGCGCATTGGCTTACACTTGGAGCGACACGTTCTGGTTCTCGGCAGTCGAAGGTGAGGTCTATGCCTTTTCATCGTTCTGCACGGCGTTGGTGTTCTGGCTGATTCTCAAGTGGGAAGCCCGCGCCGACCAGCCTCATAGCGACCGCTATCTTGTGCTGATCGCCTACGTCATCGGTGTTTCAATCGCGGTCCACCTCCTGAACTTGCTCTGTATTCCGGCTATTGGCCTCGTCTACTATTACCGTAAGTTTAAGAATGTCAATGCCGTCGGCTCGCTCATCGCTCTCGGAGTGTCTTGCGTGATCGTCGGCTTGATCCTTTACGGCCTTGTGCCGGGCTTTATCAACGTTGCCCAGTGGTTTGAGTTGTTCTTTGTCAACAGCCTTGGCTTCGGCTACAACGTAGGCGTGACCGTCTATGCCGCCGTAGCGTTGCTCGTCTTCATTCTTGCCGCGCGGAGTCTTTATCTCCAGCGTTCTTCGTCAAAGATCAAATGGCTGTTTTTCGCAACTATAGTCATCTCAGGCATGCCGTTTATCGGCGATTCGTGGGTGATACCGACGGTGTTTATCATCGGTCTGGCTATTTATCTCTGGATGTTCTGCCCTAAAGTGCCGGTGCGCATCTTCAATGTTATCGTGCTCAGCATCTTGGTGATATTTATCGGCTATTCATCTTATGCGCTGCTGCTTATCCGCGCTAACGCCAATCCGCCGATGAACCAGAACGCCCCTGACAACGTCTTTGCTCTCGCCTCCTATCTCAACCGCGAGCAGTATGGTGAGCGTCCGTTGTTCTATGGTCCCGTGTTTACTGAAGAACTCGCCTACGAGGATCATAACGGATCTTACTTCGTGAGGGTAGATGAGCAAGGCTTCCCCAACACCCGCGTGATCGATGGCTATCTGCGCGACGGCGAAGGCCATGCCTACAATGAGCCGACAAAAAGTTACACCAAAGTGGTCAAGACCCGCGAAGGCCAGCCCGATCAGTATGTCGAGGAGGTCGAGCGTCCGCATTACAAGACAATGCCCGATGTGTCAATGCTTTTCACCCGTATCTATAGCACCGACACCCGCACAGGCCACCCTGAGGCTTACAAAAGCTGGGCTGACTATGTGACCCCAGATATCTATGACCTCCCGATCGAGCTCCGCCGCAAGTGGGCGCAGCAGGGATTTGCCCCTCTGTCCGAGATCGCGCCGTATCTCACTCATCAGCAGGTGATCACGACAGGCGCTACCTTCGACGGTACTCCCGTCACTCAGACCTCGGCGTGGAAACCCGGTTTTGATGTCAACCTGCGCTACTTCCTCAATTATCAGCTCAACCATATGTACTGGCGCTACTTCATGTGGAACTTCGCCGGTCGCCAGAACGATATCCAGGGCAACGGCGAGCCCCATCTGGGCAACTGGATCTCGGGCATACCCTTTATCGACAATGCACGATTGGGCGATCAGTCGCTGCTGCCCGACGAATTTGGCAAGGGCAATAAGGGACACAACGTGTTCTATATGCTTCCGCTGCTGTTAGGTGTGATCGGTTTGCTCTGGCAGGCGCTTTACAACCACGCCGCCGACCCGCGCCGTGGCATAGAGCAGTTCTGGGTGATCTTCTTCCTATTCTTTATGACCGGCATTGCAATCGTGCTCTATCTTAACCAGACTCCCGGCCAGCCGCGCGAACGCGACTATGCCTTCGCAGGATCGTTCTATGCGTTTGCCATCTGGATTGGCCTCGGCGTGCCAGCCATTGCGTCGCTCATCAGTGCGCTCTTCAAGAAGAAATCTGCGTCCGAGACTGACGAATCCAAGATCCCTTATGCCGCCGTCGTGCCCGCAGTGCTCATCGGCCTGTTTGTGCCCCTGCAGATGGTTTCTCAGACCTGGGATGACCACGACCGCTCCGGCCGCTACACCACCCGCGACTTCGGCATGAACTATCTCGCTTCGCTCGACGACAACGCGATTATCTTTACCAACGGCGACAACGACACCTTCCCGTTGTGGTACGCCCAGGAGGTCGAGGATTTCCGCACCGACGTCCGCGTGGTCAACCTCTCTTACCTCACTACTGACTGGTATGCTCACAATCTGCTTTATCCATATTATAATGCCGAGCCCGTCAAGATGTATGCCACGCCCAAGGATTACGCTTACGAGCGTCTGGCCTACAACTTCGTCATTCCGATGACTGACTCGCTTGTCACAGCTGAGACCGCCCTGCGATCGCTTTATGCCAGCGACGCTAAGCGCGTCGGTGCGCCCTTCCTCACCACTCCCCGCATCGTGATCCCGACTGACAGCGCGGCCGCAATGCGTCACTTCGGCATCGAGGGCGACTCGATCGAAATGGCTAACCTTATGCCCTCGTTTGGCGACATTATGCTCAACCTCAGGGATCAGGGTCAGGGTGCCAACCAGAGCAAGGTGCTTTCGCTCGACATTATTGCCAATGCTATCACCGACGGCTGGAAGCGCCCGGTCTACATTGCCTCTACCGTGCCTTCGGCTTATTATCTCGGCCTCGATCCATATATGTACTCAACCGGCATGGCTCTTGAGTTTACACCCTTCCGCGACGCCAAGTATTCGCCTAACGCTGATCGCGCTTATGAAAACTTCATGAGCAAGTTCCGTTGGGGTGGCCTTGATGAGCCCGGAGCTGCATCGTCGCTCTATCTTGATGAGACAGTGCGGCGCATGGTTTCGTCGACCCGCTCGGCAATGATAGAGTGTGCCGACAATCTTATCAAGGATGGCGAGCGTCCGGCCTCGCAATGGGCTGTCGACTTCGCCAAGGCCAACGGTCAGCCTGTGCCCGAGAATCATTATGATATGGCCCGCAACCTCCTGCAGCTTATGCAAGAGAAGTTGCCGAGCGAGGCTGCCCTTTACGACGGTCTCCAGAGCTACTATATGATCGACAATTATCTTGAGATGTTTGACGCAACGGGCAATGTTGCCGATCTCAACGCTGCCGAGGCTATCCTCGACGCCGAGATCCCGCGCCTTGCTCAGCTCGTCAACTATGCCGGCTCGCTCTCGCGCTCACAGCTCAATTCGCTTGGCCGCTCTGAGACCATCGCCCTCCAGTATCTCGGCCTGCTGACCGGTCAGAAAAATGCTGTCGCCCTCCTTCGCGCAGCTGAGAACCGCGATGACCGCGCCGCTCTGCTCGAGGAGTTCGGTCCCGGCCTGAGTGTGGCCTATGCTCAGACCATCTACCCGCTCCTCTACCTTGATGACTTCAGCATCGAGGAGCTCCAGACGGGCCGCGATCATTCGACCGGCGCAACATCCGTGCTTTATGACAATGCGCTTAAGCTGCTCAAGCTCCACCAGGCTTTAGGCGTTGAGCCGATGGCGATCACTGATTCGATCGTCGAAGCCAATGGCATCGACATCAACACTTGGCGCAGACTCGTCGACTAAGCGACCCTGAATAATGTTTATCGAACGTCCACCACTGCTCTACCGCCTCCTCTTCCCTGAGGCGGTATGGCGTGTTAAGGGGCGGCGTAATTCCAAGGTGGTCTATCTGACCTTTGACGACGGACCAATCCCCGAAGAGACGCCCTGGGTGCTTGATACGCTCGACCGCTACGGCGTCAAGGCCACTTTTTTTCTTGTCGGCGACAACGTGCGCCGCTATCCTGAGCTTTTCGAGGAGATAAAGCGCCGCGGACACTCCTTCGGCAACCACTCGATGCATCATCTTCAGGGCATGAAAGTGACCACGCGACGATATCTCTGCGACATCACCGAGGCCGACCGCCTCATCGGTAGCCAGCTCTACCGACCGCCACATGGCATAATGCGTTGGAAGCAGGCCAAGGCAATCAAGGATCATTATAATATTGTGATGTATGACTTGGTGTCGCGCGACTATTCTCGCAAGCTTACGCCCGAGCAGGTGCTTGACAACGTTAAGCGCTACGCACGCAACGGCTCGATAATCGTCTTCCACGACTCGATCAAAGCTTCGCGCAATATGCGCTACGCTATGCCGCGCGCCATAGAGTGGCTCAAGGACAATGGCTTTGAATTTCGCACCCTGCCGATGGAATGATGGACTCAACCCTGTCAGTCAAAGACTCAATCCGCTGTGCGATCCTTGCTGCCGGAGCCTGTAAAGTCGGCTTTGCCGTCGCCGCGCCCGTTGACAAGGTCGTTGCCGACAGTTACGCTGACTGGATCGCCGGTGGCAATCACGCCGAGATGAGCTATCTCGATCGCTATCACGACGTGCGCTCCGATCCCCGGCTGCTGCTCGAAGGGGCGAAGACGGTGATCAGTTGCGCGTTTGATTACCGTCCTTCGGTGCGCCATCCTCTGTTTGCCGACTATTCGCTCGGCTCCGACTATCACGAGGTGATAAGGCAGCGCCTGAAGCCGGTTGCCGAAGAAATATGTCGCAGCTACGGTGGTGAAGCAAGGATCTGTGTCGACACCGCCCCTATCCGTGAGCGGTACTGGGCGGCGCGGGCAGGTGTAGGCCGTATCGGGCTTAACGGTATGCTGATTGTCGACGCCGTGGGCTCAAAGGTGTTTTTATCCGAGATAATTTGGACGGGCCAAGTCGACCCCGATGAGTCGCGCCTGGATGAGAGCTGTCTGCGTTGCGGAGCTTGCCTGAAAGCTTGCCCCGGCCATGCGCTCCGGGGCGATCGCACTCTCGATGCCCGTCGCTGCAATTCTTATCTGACCATTGAGCATCGCGGCGACTTGCCTGAGGGGCTGACCCTTCATGGCCGACTCTACGGCTGTGACATCTGTCAGGACGTCTGTCCTCTTGACCGTGAGCCGGGAGAAACAAATGTCGCCGAGTTTGCCCCCTCTGAGGCCATGATGCGGCTCGAAGTTGAAGCCATCAGCCGGCTCACCCCAGAGTCGTTTAATCAGATATTCCGTCATTCGGCCGTGCGGCGTGCCAAGCTCGCGGGTCTCCTCCGCAATTGTTCACGACGCATTGACTGACAATTCTCAATAAAAAGCAGCAGTTTTTTGCTTGTGGATTGGAAAAGACTTAATTTTGTGGTAGAATAACTTTTTTACAAATTTTATGCCTAAAGTATCTAACCGCGGTGAAGTAATGCCCGCATCTCCTATACGCCGCCTTGTGCCGCTCGCCAATGAAGCCGTGAAGCGCGGCATCAAAATCCATCGCCTCAACATTGGTCAGCCTGATGTGCCGACCCCGCCCGAGGCTTTTGAGGCGCTGACCAAGATTGACCGCGACGTGCTCGAGTACAGCCCCTCCGAAGGCCTGCTCTCACTGCGACAGAAACTGCAGCAATATTACAAACGTTTCAACATCGACGTCGATGTCGACGACATTATCGTCACTACCGGCGGCTCGGAGGCTGTGCTTTTCGCTTTTATGGCCTGTCTTGACCCGGGCGATGAAATTATTGTGCCTGAGCCCGCCTATGCCAACTATATGGCCTTTGCTATCTCGGCCGGTGCGAAGATCGTCACCATTCCCTCGAGCATCGACGACGGCTTCGAGCTGCCCTCGGTCGAGAAATTCGAGCAGCTCATCACTCCCCGCACCAAAGGCATCCTGATCTGCAATCCCAATAACCCGACCGGCTATCTCTACACGATGAAAGAGATGCTCCAGATCCGCGACTTGGTGCTGAAATATGATCTCTTCCTCTTCTCTGACGAGGTATATCGTGAGTTCTGCTACACGGGCGCACCTTATATATCGGCCTTCCATCTTCCCGGAATTGAAGATAAGGTGGTGCTTATCGACTCCGTGTCAAAGCGCTACAACGAGTGCGGTATCCGCATCGGCGCTCTCATCGCCAAGCATAAGGAGCTCAA
>CAYRFB010000066.1:0-10437 GCA_964423485.1 uncultured Bacteroides sp. | reverse complement strand
AGAGTTTTACAAACTCATTTCGTAATTTTGCACTTGCTTGTTGAGAGTAGGAAAAGTGAAATATTTATTTGCACGAAAAGTTAACTCGTTGTATCTTTGTATAATTAAAATTATAAATAGTTATAATCAATAATTATGGCCACATCAATAAAGACATCTCCAGAGCTATGGGGCGAGTCGGCCCGAGAGTTTGATTTGTTGGCAGACGAGAATGCTAAGAAACCAACTCCACGTCTTAGTCAAGATGAGGAACGAAAGTTAAGGGAATTGCTTTCTCGTTCGCGAGAATTTAAGTTCCCTTGGCAAAAGGACTCATAATCTGTAGTATTATGGTGTTGGAGGAAGATTGCGTCTTGGTAAAGCAGAGCAAAGACCTTTTCTCTAATACGCAAAGATTTGTGTGCGGAAACGAAGATCTTGATGAGTTTTTTAATGACGATGCAATATTATATGATGCTGAATTATTAGGGAAGACATATTGTTGGATTAAAAAAGATATACCTGATATTATAATTGCAGCATTCACGTTGGCAAACGACATTATAAAGACTCACGGTATGCCTAATAAAATAAAAAACCGTATCCAACGTGCTGTTTCAAATCCTAAACGAGGAAGGACTTATCCTGCAGTCCTTCTTGGAAGACTTGGGGTGAATAAGCAATTTTAAGGTGGTAATGACCACATTGGTACACAGGTAATAATGGATAAGGTCTGAAGACAATAAAACCGGGTGTAGATTTATTGTTGTTGATGCGGTGAATGTAACTTCGACAATTGGCTTTTATTCATATAATGGATTTAAGCCAATTTACAGTGATGAAATGGATGAAAAGACTTTTTTCCAAATAGAGGAATCAAAAGAACTTCGTACTCGGATGCTATATTTCGACCTAAAGGGTTAAATTGTATTAAAATATTGATTTTTTTGGTGCGAGGTATTGCGGGGTGAGAAAAAAGCATTAACTTTGCACCAGTTTTTCATGGTATTAGATTTAAGGTAAGAAGATTATTCGTCGTGATGACGGATAATTTTTTTGTTTATATGGCTGGCTCCATATGTATATTGACGTAAGTGTTATCGCCAAAGCGTTGTTTCAGAGCTTTTTCGGCGAGCGTTGCGATAGCGTGAGCGGCCGCGAGCGACAGATTACCATCCATTTTTGCGTGCAGATCGACGGCGATGCCGTTGCCGATGCGTCGGGTGCGGAGGTTATGAACGTTTCTGATCCCCGGTATCGAAGTAACGATTGCCACTATCTCATCTTCCTGAGTTTCGGGAAGCGAGGCCTCGAGAAGCTCATCGATGCAGGGCTTCATAATGTCATAGCCGCTCTTTATGATAAAGAGGCTGACCACTATCGCTGCAATAGGGTCAAGTATGCGCCAACGGTCGCCGAGAAACATCGCTCCCGCTATGCCGATAAGTGTGCCGACCGACGAGATAGCGTCGCTGCGGTGATGCCAGGCGTTGGCAACGACGGCTTGTGAATTGACCTCCTTGCCTTTTCGGGCAGTGAAGCGGTAGAGCCACTCTTTTGATAATATCGACACTACGGCTATGATCAGCGCCAGCATGCCGGGACGGGGCAGAGTCGTGCCCTTCACGCTTTTGATTACAAGATCAATGCCGTTGATCATCAGGCCGATGCCGGCAATGACAAGGATCAGGCCGATGATCACTGTAGCAAGGGTTTCAAATTTGCCGTGGCCATATTCGTGGCCTTTGTCGCGAGGCTTTCCGGCTATCTTGACAAAGATAAGCACGATCACGTCGGTCACGAAGTCGCTCAGCGAGTGGACAGCATCAGCGACCATTGCCGAACTGCGCCCGACAAATCCGGCAATGAATTTGAGCACTATTAGCACGGCGTTGACAGCGGTGCCGATCAATGTGGTGCGGTAGATGACTTTTTCGCGATTGTCCATGCGTCGAGGCTTAGAGTTAAAAGAGAGTTTGCAAAAATAACAATTATTATTGTAACTTTGTGCAGAAATTAAAATATCGCCTATCAGCCAATGACCCGCCGCGAATTTGAATTGCACTTCAAGAACTTGTACTTGCCGCTGGGCATGTATGCGCTGCGTATAGTCGGTGACGTCGAGGCGTCGGAAGACGCGGTTCAGGAGGCGTTTATCAAAGCGTGGATGGCGATTGAGACCGGCAGCGAGATTGGCTATTTCCGCAGCTATATGTATCAGATCGTCCGTAATGAGTGCATTTCTCAGCTCAGAAAGCAGAAAGAGACTGTCGGTCTCGACAGTGTTCCGGAGATTGATGACGAGACCGTAGACACGTCGGTGCGAGATGCCCGCATCTGGAAAGCCGTCGACGGATTGCCCGAAAAATGTCGCGAAGTGTTTCTGCTCAGCAAGCGCGATGGCCTGACAAATGAAGAAATTGCCGAAGAACTTAATATCAGCATTAAGACTGTTAAAAATCAGATGACCAAAGCCTTTGCCCGCCTGCGCGAAGCGCTTGCTCCGGGTCATAAACCTTTTTTTCTGCCTTTTTTGGTTTTGGGATAGGACTTTTTGGGGACTGTTGCGTCATAGGTTCAGAAAATGATAAAAACCAATGACCAATATGAAACGTATCTTATTACTTTTTGCAATAGTAACATTGTCGCTCGGTGCATTTGCCCGTCAACCTCAGCGCGGCTACAGAGGCTTTATCGAGTGGGACAACAATATTCGCCGGGAAGCCGGTCTCTTGGAGGGGTCTCGCAGTAACTATCTATATACAGGCTTATCAACGTCTCACGGCTATCAGTTTAACCCTCATTTCTTTTTGGGCGCTGGCGTGGCTGTCCAGATTTATAATAAGTATTATACCGGCTGGATACTACCTATATATCTGCAGGCCCGAACTGACCAAAAATTTGGCAAATTCACTCCTTTTGGCGATATGCGCATCGGCTACTCGCTGACTGACGGTGGTGGCATCTACTTCTCGCCGATGATAGGCTACCGTTTCAACTGGGGCCGGAAATTAGGCATTAATGTCGGAGTCGGACTTACTGTTAAACAGATTACCTATGATATTTTTGATATTGGCTACGATGATAATGGATATTATAATATAATTGCCACTGGCAAGAAGGGGCACTATTGTGACACGTTCTTCGCTTTCAAAGTAGGATTTGATTTTTAACTGAATTAATCTCAAGTTTATGTCAGACGAAAAAAATATATCGTTTGTAGCAAAATATTATCGTAAAGGCAGTTTCTCGGTCGATAAGGCGTGGGCTTCGCTCGGAGTGGCGTCTCCGTCAAAATGGCGACGCCTCAGAGCCGCCGCAGCGGTTGCGGCGGTGGTTGTGATTTCGGCAACAGCAGCAGTCATCTACAATCAATACCAACATAGAGCCGACCTGCCGATCGTCGTCACCGACGGCGATGCCGCCACTCCGCAGGCAGAGGTCGTACGCGTTATCGATTTCGAGGAAGCCCCGCTGCCTAAGGTCGTTGACAAGATCAAGGAGGTCTATGGCGTGGAGGTCATCAACCTGCCCGACGATGCCGATTCTTACAAGCTTTCGCTCAAATATGAAGGCACAGCCGAAGATCTCGTGCTCACCATCAATGAGCTGCTTGAAACCAATATGATGATTAAAAAATGAAAAAACGGTTTTTGTTTCTATTAATTGCAGCTGTGGCTCTGCCGTTTGCAGTGGTGGCTCAGAATGTGACCATCCACGCAAACGGTCAGCCTGCGGCTAACGTTTTCAGAGAGATTATGGAGCAGACTGGCAAGAACTTTGTCTACTCTTCTGATTTGCTCAAAGACTTGGTTATCACCGTCAATGCCGACCGCTCACCGCTCAAGCGGGTGTTGTCGCAAATGTTTGACGGCACAGATATCGAGTATAAAGTCAAAGGCAAAAATGTCGTGCTCAGGCGTAAGGTAAACAAAGTGAAGTCTGAGCCTGCTGCTCCAAAGCAAGTGGTCTACGTAGCCAAGGCTCCTGATGAAAAGGCGGGGCTGCTCGATGAGTTGGTGGTCGTTTCGCGCCTGGAGGCTCCGGCAGTGGAGACTGCTGAGATCGGAGCCAAAAAGATTACGCTTGACGAGATAAGGCGCACACCGGTGCTCTTCGGCGAAAATGATGTCATCAAGACTCTCCACACTCAGCCGGGCGTGAGCGAGGGTACCGAGGGCCTGGCTGGCATGTATGTCCACGGCGGCAACGCTGATGAGAATCAGTATATGCTCGACAACGTTCCTCTCTATCAGGTCAATCACTTCGCCGGACTCTTCTCGGCCTTCAATCCTGAGATCATACGTTATGTCGACTTCTTCAAGTCATCGATTCCGGCGAAATATGACGGGCGGCTGTCATCGTTTATGGATGTCAGACTCCAAAACGGTATCCCGGACAAGGTCCACGGTTCGGGGCGCCTAGGCCTCACCTCGGGTGCGTTTAATATTACGGGCCCGATCGGCGACCGCACGTCTTATCTCTTCGGTCTGCGCAGGTCGTGGTACGACGTGTTGAGCATCCCGGCCCTTGCAATCGTCAACTCTAAAGTCGAAGACGAAAAGGTGCGCTTCCAATATTACTTTATGGATTTCAACGCCCGCATCAATCATCGATTTACCAATAATCTGAGTGCTTTTGTCAGCGCATATTTCGGTGACGACCTGCTTAAGACGGGTGATGAGTTTAAGGACTCTCCATATGCTGAATATCGCAGTTATTCTAATGATAAGTATGACTTCAATTGGGGCAATCTTGTTGTTCAGGCGGGTATGAATTACCGTTTCAACTCATTTCTTACGAGCGAATTTACTGCCGCTTACACTCGCTTCCGGTCTTCGATTAAGAGAGAGGAATATATGTGGGAGGACGATGAGGAAGGGCGCTCTGAGTCCCATTTCAGGCTAAAGAATGACAATAATATCAACGATTGGATTTTTAAAGGAGATTTTGACTGGCAGCCTGGCGAAAACTCGCGGGTGCGCTTCGGAGCGGGCTACGTGCGCCACTCCTTCCTGCCGACGCGCACTGTCAGAGAGTTGAGGTTTAATGATGACCGCGTCACGACCCATGACTCTGTGCACCGCTATGGAGCCAATGAGGTAAACCTCTATATCGAAGACGATTGGCGCATAAGCGACTGCTTGCGTGTCAACGGCGGCTTGCATTACTCACTCTTTAATATCGATCGCAAAACATATAACAATTTGTCTCCGCGATTGTCTTTGGCGTGGCGCCCTGATGACCTCATAGCGGTGAAAGCTGCCTATAGTCGCACAGTGCAATATGTCCACCAGATTGCGCAAAGCTATCTTTCGCTACCGACCGACCAATGGATACCTGTAGCCGGTAAGTTTAAACCGCAGACGGCCGATAAGATTTCGTTAGGTCTTTATGGCCAGACAGATGACGGACGCTTCAGCGCCTCGGTCGAGGGCTACTGGAAGTGGATGCACAATCTCATAGACTATCGCGACGAGTATTTCCTTGCGTCGCCGACCGAGATGTGGAATTCACGCCTGACATCGGGCCATGGCAGGGCCAAAGGCCTCGACTTCAAGATCGAGAAGCGCACCGGCCGGCTGACCGGCCACATAGCCTATTCTCTGGCGTGGTCAGACCGGACGTTTGCCGAAAAGAACGGAGGCGTCACTTATCCGGCCCGCTTTGACAACCGTCACACTATTAATATTGTGGCAAACTGGGATGTCAGCAAAAAAGTGCAGCTCAATGCTGCCTGGGTAGGCCATTCGGGCAACCGTTTCACGTTTATGCCTCAGATGTGGTCACCCGACGAGTTCGGACGCTTGAATTTCAATTATGGCTCTGACGCTCCATTGCGCTGTCCGGTCAACAACTATCAGCTGCCGTTCTATCATCGTCTCGACCTGTCATGCACGGTCAAGAATAAGCGAGGCTACTGGACCTTCAGCCTCTATAACGCCTACTGCCATATGAACACCATCGCGATCCGATATGGCTCAAAAGACGTTGTTGAGCAGACGCCTTACGGCCATACGGTTGTGTCAAAGCCGGTGTTTCAAAAAGTTAAAATTTTACCTGTCATACCTTCAATATCCTACACATGGCTATTTTAAGATATATTATAACGTCTTGCCTGACGCTTGCAATGACTGCTTGCTTCGAAGATTTTGATCCGAAAATCGACGTCAAGCCCGTGCTCTGCATCAATTCTCTGATTGAGGCTGGTGAACCTATCGTAGTGACCGTCTCACGTTCATTTCTCTACACTGAGACAGATTATGACAACATATATGTTAAAGACGCAGTTGTTACCATTTTTGCAAATGGCGAGCGCGTAAGCCCCGATTATCTGCCCAAGCAGGGCGACGTGATAAGGATAGAGGCGAGCAGTGACGAGTACGGGAGTGCCGAGGCCGAAGTGAAAGTGCCCTATGCCGTTACGGTCAGATCTGTTAAGCTTACCCCGACAGTGCAGAGAAAATGGCTGCAGGGAGACGGCACGATGCAAGGCGGCGTCGATTTCAATGTCGAAATAGCTGTCGAGATCGCCGATGATCCGGCTGAAGATAACTATTTCAAATTTGATTATCAATCCTTTTCTCCAGAGGGTGAGACCATATATGAATATGACGATGAGGGCAATATAGTGTGGGTTCAGGCGGCCAATGCTTGGTTTATGTCGGGATTGTTCCAGAATGAAAATGAACCGATATTAGGAGAGCATATCGGCGCATTGGATGCTGTGATGGGTGGTGACAGCTACGGATTCACCTTCTTCACCGATCGACAGTTTGCCGGTCGAACTTATACCTTGCATTTGTTCTTCACTGACTGCCGCTATGAAGTTGCGTCAAAAAAGTGGCATGACGGTCTGCTCGACTGCGGTTACGACATAACGCTGTCGGCTATCTCAAAAAGTTACTACGACTGGGCCAACTATCGCTGGCAGGCCGAGGAAGGCGTCATAGGCGGCTTGGGCGAGGCCGGCTTGGCTGACCAGCTATGGGGTTACAGCAACGTCTCAACCAATGCAGGGGTGGTCGCTGCCCAGTCATCGGTGAAATTCAGAGTCAATCTCAGCGACTTCCTTTCTGATATTATCGCAGGTAAGGAGTAAATGTGTTAACTTTGCACCCATATTGGTGCAAATTATGAAGCTAAGTGAATTAAAAGGATATCTGTTAGCCGCGATAGCTGCAGCTGCTTACGGCACAAACCCTGCCTTTGCCGTCCCTCTTTACGAGCAGGGGATGAATCCCAACACCGTCCTCCTCTTCCGTTATGTCATGGGGCTGCCGATTCTTGCTGCCATTATGACGGCGAGGGGAGTGTCGTTCAGGCTGACCCGAGAGCAGCTCGGCCCGACGGCCATATTGGGTGTGTTGATGGCTTTGTCGTCGCTCGCGCTGTTTGAGAGCTATAAATATATGAACTCAGGCATCGCTTCAACCTTGCTCTTTGTCTACCCGATCATGGTGGCAGTGATGATGATATTTTTCTTCCACGAAAAATTTAAGATCACCGTGGCGCTATGTCTGCTGATTATGGCCGGAGGTCTTGTACTGCTGATGAAACCACAAGGCGGCGAAACGATTAGTGCATACGGTTGTCTCTTGGTTATGGTCTCAGCCCTGACCTATGCCCTCTACATAATATTTGTCAATGTCTCCTCACACATTAAGGCCATACCTACCACCAAGCTGCTCTTCTACGTGTTAGGATGGGGAAGCCTTGTGTATGTTGTGATGATCACGTTAGGGAGCGATGTCACTCTGCCCGCAGTCCCGACCGGATGGCTTAACCTGTTGGCTTTAGCGATCATACCGACGGTCATATCGCTCGCGTGCACCACCCGCGCCATCCAGCTCATCGGTTCTACTCCGACGGCTATATTAGGCGCTCTCGAACCCGTGTCGGCAGTCGTGTTAAGCGTCACTGTCCTCGGCCAATCGATCACCGCGCGAGACATTTTGGGAGGCCTCCTCATCGTCATTGCCACAACTATCGTCATCGCCGACAAATCCGTCGACAAAGCCATCCTCCACGTACGCAAAATGTTCCCCAAACTTAAAAAGAAAGAGTGATCACTGAGCAAAGAGCCAAGGCGCTTTTAGAATGCAGTGCCGGGATTCTCTTAATATATGGGGAGGTTAGTCGAAGAGGTGTTGGAAGATGAGGGCGTCGGTGTAGTGGCGGCCTTGGCGGATCCAGGATTTGAGGCAACCTTTTGATTTGAAGCCTGAGCGCTTGAAGAGGGCGATCGATGGTGCGTTGTCTACGCTGACGAGAGCTGCGAGTTGGTGCAAGCCTAAGGTGAGGCGTGCATATTCGTTGATGAGTGCAAGGGCCTCTGAGGCGTAGCCTTTGCGACGGTGATCGGCGGCGATGAAGATGCCAAGCAGGGCGTGACCGTCGCGGGCATCAAAGTCGTAGAGATCGATCGAGCCGACGGCCTGTCCTGATGAATTTTCGACGATCATCATGCGCAACTGTTTCTGGGTGAAGATGTCGCCATCGTAGGTGTCGATATATTGCCATATCTGGTGACGGGTAAGCGGGGCGCGGGTGGAGCCGAATGGCCAAAGGGCTGTATCGTTCTCCCAAAGATATAGATTGTCGAGATCGGTTGGTTCGGGGCCGCGAAGGTTGATGAGATTTCCTTTAAGTGTAGTCATAAGTTATATCAATTGGTTTTAAATGAATCGCTGAATGGGACGCGGTTTAGCAGCGAGCGGCCGAGGGTCACCTCGTCGGTGTACTCGATCTCGTTGCCGACCGACATGCCTCGGGCGAGTTGGGTGAGCTTGACGTCGTAGTCTGCGAGACGGCGGTAGATGTAGAAGTTGGTTGTGTCGCCTTCCATAGTTGAGCTGAGGGCGAGGATTACCTCATTGACACCGCCGGCAGCGATGCGGGCGACGAGCGAATTGATCTCGAGAACGTCTGGACCGATGCCGTCGATGGGCGATATGAGGCCTCCGAGCACATGGTAGACGCCGTGGTACTGGCCTGTGTTCTCGATGCTCATGACGTCTTTGACGTTTTCGACAACGCAGACGGTCGAGTGGTCGCGCAAAGGCGATGAGCAAATCGAGCAGGTGGAGCTTTCGCTGATGTTGTGGCAGGTGTCGCAGTAGCAGATGTCCCGGCGAAGCCTAATGAGAGACTCGCCGAGGGCTGTGACGTCGCGTTCCTCGCGCCTCAAGAGATGAAGGGCGAGGCGGAGGGCTGTCTTGCGTCCGATGCCGGGCAGTCGAGACAGCTCGGTGACGGCGCTTTCGAGGACTTGTGAAGTAAATTCTTGATCCATATCGTTAATTTTGCATCAAGATTGAATCGATGGTTGCCAACTCCTCGTTGCTGAACGCGGGGCTGTCGACGGCCCTAATGGTGTCGGCAAGCTGATCGACAGAGCTACTGCCGACGATGACCGATGTTACGCATGGATCGTTGAGTACCCATGCGAGAGCCATCTGAGCCAATGTCTGGCCGCGCTTGGCAGCCAGGTCATTTAGTCCGGCGAGACGGTTCAAAAGGTCAGGGGTCAGAAGTTGAGGATTAAGAGATCGGCCGAGTGAAGCTCTCGAGCCTTTGGCTACGCCGTGAAGGTAGCGGTCAGTCAGGAGGCCTTGGGCGAGGGGAGAGAATGAGACGAAGCCGCATTGGCGATCGTCGATAAGATTGAGGATGCCGCTGTCGATGATCTCACGGTCGAGGAGGTTGTAGCGCCCCTGATAAAGGAGGCAAGGCACGTCGCGCTCGCGAAGATAGCCGAAAGCGAACTTTGTGGCGTCGAGCGGCCACCTAGAAATGCCTGCATAGAGGGCCTTGCCGCGGCGCACAATGTCGACGAGGGCTTGCAGGGTTTCCTCAAGAGGCGTAGCGGGATCGTAACGGTGGCTATAGAAAACATCAACGTAGTCGAGGCCCATGCGCTTAAGGCTTTGGTCGATGGAGGCCATAAGATATTTGCGTGATCCCCAGTTGCCGTAAGGTCCCGGATACATGTCGTAGCCGGCTTTGGTGGCGATAAACATTTCGTCGCGATAGGGGCGGAATGATTTTGCGAAGACATAACCGAAGGTTTCTTCGGCTGTGCCGTAGGAGGGCCCGTAGTTGTTGGCAAGGTCAAAGGCGGTGATGCCGTGGTCAAAAGCAAAGCGGAGCATGTCTTTGCTACGCGCGAGGGGGTCGACCTCGCCAAAGTTGTGCCAAAGGCCCAAAGAGATTTCGGGGAGCAAAATGCCGCTACGGCCGCAGCGGCGGTATTTCATGCCGTTAGAGTAACGGTTGTCATCGGCTTTATAGAGTGATTCAATCATAGGCGCAAAGTTAGTAAATCTTTGTCGAAAATCGGGGAGCAGTGAAGTTATAAAAAGCGAAAATCCGCAAGGACGATTAATCGCTTGCGGATTTTCAAAGTGTCCGAGATGAGATTCGAACTCACACAGCCGAACGGCCACTACCCCCTCA
>CAYRFB010000065.1:0-10913 GCA_964423485.1 uncultured Bacteroides sp. | reverse complement strand
TATAACATATTTTAAATCACACAAACTCGAAAAGATTTTACTACTTTTGCCCGATGAAGCATATGGTCACATATCTCCTCTTCTCTCTACTTTTTCTATCAACCGATGGACGAACGCAGGTAGAAACAGAACCCAATCCCAAATCTATTTGCTATATATTGGGTCTCCAGACTATTACAATCTTTCAATGCGATTCGATTTGCAAAGTAATCATTGAGTCAGACAATAAAGACCGGGTCATTTCGACGACCTGCGAAGCTGTGCCAATCCTTCAATGGGCATTTAATGAAATCACCGAGGAAATGCCCAAACAACAATTCACAAGTGACGATGAATACCACCTGTTGTACTTCAAATTATCACTCAAAGAAGACGGTCGTGAAACCATCATCGACTCAGCATCGATGCATATTACTGACAATAAAGAACTAACCACCAAAATCAATGAACTAAAAAAGTTTATCGCAAACTTGTGGCTATCGGAATTTCTCAACTCATTGGATAATAACTGAATTATCAAGCAAAACAAAACAACAACAGGCGCCCCTGCGATCGCGGGAGCGCCTGTCAGTAATTTGATCTGCAAACGTCTGATTAATAGTCGGCCTTCACGAAGTCGGCTTTGCGGAGGTAGTCGGCGTCCATTGCCACGCCTTCCATAATCGTGTGGCTACCGTCAGTGCCTTCTTGCTCTACGACAAAGTCCTTCAGGCCATTCTCGCCGGCGGCGATGAAGATAGGCTCAAGGTCAACCATGCCGCTCTGGCCGAGCTCATATTTATCCTTAACGTGGAGCAGGATGATGCGGCCGGGATATTTCTTGATATATTCCACAGGGCTCGCGCCGGCCTTCACCGCAAGATAAGTGTCAAGCTGCCAGAACATATTCTCGGGCTTGGTGTTCTCAACCAGATACTCCATCCACACTGTGTCAGTGCCCGGGATCTTGTCAAACTCCATCGAGTGAGTGTGATAGCCATACTTAAGGCCGGCCTCGTTACACTTTTCGCCGATAGCGTTGTGATAGTCACAAAGCGTCTGAGCCTCCTCGAGATTATTAGGCATTGAGCTCCAGGGAGTGACGATATATGTCATACCGGCAGCCTTGTGGTCGGCGATAGCGTCGTCCCACCATTTCATTGCCTCAGTAAAGTCGTGGTTTGTGATCTCCTCCGGGGTCAGCACTCTCGTTGCGTGCGACGACAGAGCGCTCAGCCCTGCAGCCTCACAGTCAGCTTTAAACTGCTCAGGCGTAACGCCATAGAACTTACGGTTGATATAATTGGCCGTCTCGACGGTCTTATAGCCCATATCGGCAAGAGCCTTGAGGGTCTCTTCGTGATTGTCGGCATATTTTGCCGAGTCGCCGATCACTTCGCGGATCGAATAGAGCTGCAGGCACATATCCTTATCCGGTAGCGCCTGTTCTGTGGTCTCAGCCGGCTTGCAGCCTGTCATTAAACCGCAGGCTACGAGCGACATAGTCAGTATTGTTGTTTTGATTGTCATTGCATTAATGTGTTAATTGGTTATTATTCAAGTTCCTTGACGCGGATATTGCGATACCACACATCGTCGCCGTGGTCCTGCAGACCGATATAACCTTCGTGGTTGTCGCCGCCCATATTGATCATCAGCTTGTAAGCGCAGGGGAAGTCACCGTTTTCGTTAAACTTGCTGTCCTTGAGCATCTGCTTCCACTTCGGGGTCCATAGATGATATTCGAGCACGTTCTCGCCGTTCTGACTGTGGATCACAGTGCCTTTGTAGACGGTGATTTTAGCCTTGTTCCACTCTCCGTAGGGCTTGGCGTTCTGAGGCTTGGCCGGTATCATATCATAGAGCGAAGCGGCCTGACGGTTACCGTCGACGCCGAGCTTTGCATCCTCGTGATTGTCATTGTCAAGCACCTGATATTCAGATGCCGACTGCCATATCGGCAGATAGACGTCTTCGCCGTCCTCATTGGCCGTTGCCTCCTGAGCGAGATAGAAGATGCCTGAGTTGCCACCCTTAGAAATCTTATACTCCAGTTCGAGCTCAAAGTTTTTGAACTTGTGGGGGAAGATCAGGTCGCCGCCGCCTTCCATCTGGGCCTCGCCCGTTCCCGAGCCGACAAGATGTATCGCTCCGTCATCGACATTCCAGCTCGCCGGAGCCGCATCCATGCCATAGCCGCGCCAACCGTCAAGGGTCTTGCCGTCAAACAGCACGATATAACCCTCTTCATCAACCGGATAGTTTGAGATATCAGTCTGCGCGCGATCGGCGATTTTATATTCTCCGCGATTGGCCTTGGCTGCCACTGCCGCAGTGTCCTGCTCGCATACACAGTCTCCGCAGCCGCAGCTGCACTTTTTGTTGTTGCCGCACGACGACAGCAGTGCTACCGCCACGCCGACAAGCATTATTGACTTTTTCATTGTTGAAAACTTACTTAATTACAGTTCTTTGACTCTCACGTTTCTGATCCAGATTTCATCGCCGTGATCCTGAAAGGCGAAGTGGCCGTCGTGCTTGTTGTTGAGATAGCCAAACGCTGCGGGCCACTCCTTTTCGCTGAATTTGCAGGCCTGAAGACGATCGGTCCACTCCGGTGTCCAGATTTCATATTCAAGCACCTTTTCACCGTTCTGATAGTGAGCGACTTTACCGTCCTTGACTGTCACGCGCGCTGTGTTCCACTCGCCCCAGGGCTTGGAGTTCTGAGGTTTGGCGGGTATCATATCATAGAGCGAGGCCGACTGGCGGTTGCCGTCGATGCCGAGCTTGGCGTCGGGATGGTTCTCATTGTCAAGTATCTGATATTCCGGCGCTGACATACACATATATTCGAGATTTCCATTGGGGTCGAGAGTCTCCATACCGAGATAGAAGAAGCCCGAGTTGGCACCCTCTGACACCTTCCACTCAAACTGCACGTCAAAGTCCTCAAACTTATGGCCAAACATTATGTCGCCACCTTCGCCATCGCCGCGCACAAAGTGCATGCAGCTGTCCTCGACTGACCAGCGTTCGGGCACATGGTCTTTGCCATAGCCGCGCCAGCCGGTGAAGTCAGTGCCGTCAAAGATCACTATATAGCCCTCGTCATCGACCGGAAACTCGGCCTCGGCGATCTGCTCGCCCTGACGCTCGGTCGAATAAGTAAGGGTCGCTGTCTTCGCGCTCTCGGCTACAGACTCTGCGTCGGCAGCCTTCTTGCCGCCGCACGAGCTCATCACGCCGCCGATTACCAACGCAAGCGAAGCGGCCATTATCACTGTTTTTTTCATGTCAGTTATGTAATTGTTGTCTTTTTTAGATTATTGGCATTTCAGGGAGCACCCATCCTTCGCGATAGACGGGCTTGATCAGCTGTTCTGCATAGAGATTGGCGTTGATCGGCTCGGTATATGTGCGGTCAAAGGTCGGATGACCGTCATGGATCTGGAACTTGTCTTCGATCACGTTCGAGATCGTAGCGTCAGCCGGGATATTGGTGAAGCGCATGTTCTCGCCGTCCCAGTCGAGCCACTGGTTGAGACCCTGCAGACGCACGGCCGCAACGCCCATCGTGATCATTTCGTTCAACGGACCTGAGTACATAAAGTCTGATTCGCTCGGCACACGGTTCTCCGGGCTCTCCTTGCAGGCGCGTATCCAGTCCTGCTGGTGATTGTCGTTCTCCACCACGCGGCAGAGCTGAGGCACCTGCGGATCGCGACCCGAGCAAAGTATCGGATCCGAGCCGTATGTGCCTACGACCATTGTGTCTTTAGTGCCGTAGAGCACCACGCAGCCGTTCTCGTCAAACTTCTTGCCCTCAGGCATATTGTCAGGCAGGTTTGGCATCAGACCGCCGTCATACCACGTCAGTTCGACCTCGGGGCACGCCAAGCGGGGCAGATTGTCGCGAGCCGGGAACTTGAAGGTTATCTTCTCAGCCGACGGGCAAGAGTCGCTCATCAGCATCGTCGAGCTGCCGATCACTGAGCTCGGATAGCCGAGGTTGAGCGCGATAAACGG
This sequence comes from uncultured Bacteroides sp., assembly GCA_964423485.1. Lineage (GTDB taxonomy): Bacteria > Bacteroidota > Bacteroidia > Bacteroidales > Muribaculaceae > CAG-873. The sequence continues at coordinate 6,905 of CAYRFB010000065.1, read as the reverse complement.
CACCTGAAGGATATGATTAGCCATATCGCCGAGGGCGCCCGAGCCGAAGTCCCACCATCCGCGGAAGTTCCACGGCGTGTAGGCCGCATTATATGGGCGGTACTTTGCCGGACCGATAAACGCATCCCAGTTGAGGGTCTTAGGCACCTTCATCGCCTCTTTGGGCGCAGGCATACCCTGCGGCCAGATCGGGCGGTTGGTGTATGACTCGATGCGCTTCACTTCGCCCAACTCACCGTTGCGGATGATGTTGATCGCCTTGCGCGAACCGGCGCTCGACGCGCCCTGGTTGCCCATCTGCGTCGCTACCTTATGCTTCTTCGCAAGATTGGTCAGCAGTCGCGACTCATAGGGATAGAGCGTCAACGGCTTCTCGACATAGACGTGCTTGCCGGCGACGATCGCGTCAGCGGCGATGATGGCGTGAGTGTGGTCAGCCGTAGCGACCATCACAGCGTCAGCATCCTTGAGCATATCGTCATACATCCGGCGATAGTCGCTGTACTGCTTGGCTTTGGGATATTTGTCAAAAATGTGCTTGGCATACTTCCAGTCGCAGTCACAGAGGCCGATGATGTTTTCGGTCTCCATCGCCGCAAGGTCAGCAGCTCCGCGGCCGCCGATGCCGACGCCAAGTATGTTGAGTTTGTCGCTCGGCGCAGTGTAGCCCGCGCTTTTACCGAGCACCGACGCCGGTACGATCGTCGGCGCCACCATCATTCCTGCCAAAGCGATGCCGCTTTTCTTCAGGAAATCTCTTCTCGAAAGATCTGACATATTGTATATTTTTGATATATGATTGGTTTATTGATTCTTAGCAAGTGATTACACCTCAGGCATCTCGGGCAGCGTCCAGCCGTCGCGGTAGACGGGCTTGATCAGACGCTCGGCATAGAGATTGGCGTCGACCGGCTCAGTGTAGGTGCGGTCAAAGGTCGGATGTCCGTCGTGGATCTGGAACTTATCCTCGATCACGTTCGAGATCGTAGCGTCGGCCGGGATGTTGGTGAAGCGCATGTTCTCGCCGTCCCAGTCGAGCCACTGGTTGAGACCCTGCAGACGCACGGCGGCCACGCCCATAGTGATCATTTCGTTCAGAGGGCCCGCATACATAAAGTCTGATTCACACGCCACACGGTTCTCGGGGCTCTCCTTGCAGGCGCGTATCCAGTCCTGCTGGTGATTGTCATTCTCGACCACACGGCAGAGCTGAGGCACCTCCGGGTTACGGCCCGAGCAGAGTATCGGAGCCGTGCCGCTGTTGCCCACGATCATCGTGTCCTTGGTGCCGTAAAGCACCGACACACCGTTGGGGTCAAACTTCATGCCCTCAGGCATATTGTCAGGCAGATTAGGCATCAGACCGCCGTCATACCACGTCAGCTCGACTGCCGGCAACGCCAGCTTAGGCTGATTGTCGCGCGCCGGAAACTTAAACGTGATCTTCTCAGCCGTCGGGCATGCATCGCTCATCAGCATCGTCGAACTGCCGATCACTGCAGTCGGATAGCCGAGCTCAAGCCCGCGGAACGGCACATGCAGGATATGGTTGGCCATATCGCCCAAGGCGCCCGAGCCGAAATCCCACCATCCGCGGAAGTTCCACGGCGTATAAGTCTCGTGATACGGTCTGAACTTCGCCGGACCGATAAACGCCTCCCAATCCATAGTCTTAGGCACCTTCATCACCTCCTTGGGAGTAGCCATGCCCTGCGGCCAGATCGGGCGGTTGGTGAACGCTTCGATCCTCGTCACCTCGCCGATCTCACCATTGGCCAGCCAGTTGCGCGCGGTGCGCGTATGAGCGTGCGACGTGCTCTGGTTGCCCATCTGCGTCGCTACCTTATGCTTCTTGGCCAGCTTGGTCAGCAGGCGCGACTCATAAGGATAGAGCGTCAGCGGCTTCTCCACATAGACGTGCTTACCCGCCATGATAGCGTCGGCGGCGATGATGGCGTGAGTGTGGTCAGCCGTCGCAACCATCACAGCGTCAGCCTCTTTCAGCATATCGTCATACATCCGGCGATAATCGCTGTAACGCTTGGCTTTAGGATATTTGTCAAAGATAGGCTTGGCATAACGCCAGTCGCAGTCACAGAGACCGATGATATTTTCAGTCTCCATCTCAGCGAGGTCAGCCGCGCCGCGGCCGCCGATGCCTACTGCAAGGATATTAAGTTTATCGCTCGGCGCAGTGTAACCCGCGCTTTTACCGAGCACTGATGCCGGCACGATAGTCGGAGCGACCATCATACCCGCCAAAGCGATGCCGCTTTTCTTCAGGAAATCTCTTCTCGAAAGATCTGACATAAGATTAAATCTAAGGCAAAAAACAATAAAAATTTCAATAAAGTCCGACCGTCTGACCAATCATCCGGTCCATACGGACAAAGTTAACCCAAAATTTTATCAATTCCAACCCTCCCCCCAAAAAAAAATTAAAAATCCCCCACCAATAACTATCGGAGTGCTCCGAGCACTCCGAGTCCTCCAATCACTCAGCACTCTCCGATCAGGCAAAAGCCAACCCTCTCCAAAAGAGTTCGAAGCAAAAACAGCCTCAATACAAACACAATATTTTAAATAGCTCATTTTAGATAATCATTTCGTATCTTTGCCCCAAAATACAATATTCATACTCTGGGTTTAGCTTTCCTCCGGCAGCTAATATGCTAAAAGGGCAAATCTTTTACTCATCAAAGAATTTCAAGAAATGGCTGAAAATGATTCCTCCATTACACTGTTGGCTGCTGCTCGCTGGCTCGCGAAGGTAGCGGCTGCCGATGGCGCAATTTCTCCGTCCGAACGCAAAGTGTTGACTGAATTTGCAAACGCCTATGGGCTCGATTCAGCCAAGGTAATTAGACTTGCCTACGGCATATCTAACGACTTTGAGCAAGAGGTGATGCTTGCTGCCCCTAACGAAATAAAGGGACTCTAATTCGAGCAATTTGTCGTGTCGCTTTGCGCTGACAACTCACGCTTCAAACTTTTAGCGTGGCGCGGAGATAAAATCTCTGGCTCAACCTATGCAGCTGAGACCCTTTTGCCCGACCTCCACATTCGCCACCGGATAGCTGCATGCCAGGTGGAGTACTTCATTGAGTGCAAATACCGTTCATCTTGGAGAGCAGAGGGTGTAGACCTTTCTTCACAATTTTTGCGGTATCAATGTGCTGCAAAGGCTAACGGCATCGAATTTTTCTTAGCGCTTGGGGTCGGTGGGTCACCGTCCAATCCCGATGAATTTTTCCTCATTCCCGGCCGTATGATAAAGCCTGACAAGATAATCGACCGCTGCCGCTTTATTAATTGTGCCTGTCCTAAGAACCCTGAAGGCTTCCACGCATACATTAGTCAGTACTACAATAAAGAGAAAGAGCACAGAGGAATTTAGGAAAACTACCTTAAAGCTTATTTCCCAAGAAACGGAAACATCGTGATGGTCATCAGAGTTTTCATAGACAAATTGGGGTGGTTGGTCGAGTTTTGATTGCGGTGTCGAGTTTTAGGATTATATTTGCAGTATAATTTCTTTTGCAATGCAGTCATGAACACCGGGACTCCTGACATCCACCGTGACCACAAGCGGGTCAATGTCAATAAATTCATCTCTCACCTCATTGTCATCTCCATTTTGTTTCTGCTGCCGGAGTTCATCATGGGCTACGCCATGGCTGCCTCGGGCAAGCCTCACAGCGCGCCCCAATGGCATATGTATGCCAAATCGCTAATCTACATCGCCGCCTTTTACATCGAGTATTATTACGTCATCGGCCACACGCTGACGCCCAAAGTCAGGCTGTGGCGGTTCCTGTGTTACAACCTTTTGCTGCTGCTCGCCGCGCTTGGCATCTGCTATCTCATCTGGTATTATTTTGCCTATTTGCCCCGCGTGGCCGAAAGCGTGACCAAGCCGATACGCAATCCCGACAAATTACGCTGGATGTTTGTATCATCTATGGTGCGCGACGGTGTGATGGTGATACTCACCATCGGGCTCGCCGTGGCGATGAGGCTCTCTGACCATTGGTCGGCCCTCGAACGTCAGCGCCGCGACATCGCCGCCGAGCAGAAGGCTTCAGAGCTGCGCAACCTCAAGAGCCAGCTCAACCCCCACTTCCTCTTCAACACCCTCAACTCTATCTATGCCCTCATCGAGATCTCGCCATCCGAGGCCCAGACCGCTGTCCACGAGCTCTCGCAGATGCTGCGCTATATCCTGTATGAGACGCCCTCACAGGTGACGCTGAGACAGGAGACCGACTTCACCCGCAACTACATCTCGCTGATGGAGCTGCGCATGGCTCCCGGCATCGTCAATCTCAACATCGACATAGCCGATATGCCCGAGGCTCCGATAGCCCCGCTGCTGTTTATCGCCCTGATTGAAAACGCCTTCAAGCACGGCAACACCGGCGATCCTGACGACCGCATATCTATCGACATCTCGGCCCGCGACGGCGTAATCACCTGCCGGACCTGCAACAGCTTCGACGCCAAGACCGTCGTTGACCGTCAGGGGGGCATCGGCATCGCCAACCTCCGTCGACGCCTGCAACTCATCTACGGCTCAAGCGCCTCGCTGTCGACCGTGAGCAGCGGCAACTCCTACACTGCATGCCTCGAAATTAACGTCAAACCCAACAACCCATTGCCATGAGCCGACTCCGTTGCTTAGTCGTCGATGACGAGCCCTTGGCTTGTCGACTGATAACCTCCTACGTCCAGCGCACTGACGGCCTTGAGCTGTGCGGCTCATACACATCGGCCCTTCAGGCGCTGGAAGCGATCAACCGTGAGAAGCCCGACCTCGCCTTCCTCGACATTCAGATGCCTGAGCTCACAGGACTCGACATCGCCCGACGTATCGACCCTCAGACCAAGGTGGTCTTCACGACGGCCTACAGAGACTTTGCGGTCGAGGGCTTTCAGGTCAACGCCCTTCACTATCTGCTCAAGCCCATCAGCTATGACGAGTTTCTCCAGGCCGTAGAGCGTGCAAGCGCCACGGCGCCTGAGGCTCAGACTCAGCAGTATATCACCGTCAAGAGCGAATACCGCCTGATCCGCATCCCTGTCAACGACATCCTCTATATCGAAGGCTTGAAAGACTATATCAAGATCTATGTCAACGGTCAGGCCCGACCAGTCCTTACCCTTATGAGCATGAAGGCCATCGAAGCCACTCTCCCCGCCGAGAGCTTTATGCGCGTACATCGCTCATACATAGCCAACACCGACCGTATCCGCATCCTCGAGCAAGGCCGCATTGTCTATGGCGACACCCGCATACCGGTCTCCGACAGTTGCCGTCAGCTTCTGCTTGAGCGATTAAAAAAGCAATAATAACTCCCTATCCGAACAATTTTTCAAGATAAAGCGTTATCTTTGTTAAAGGTTTTTTAGACCTTAAAGGCTAATTAAATTCAAAGCTATAACATTCATCACCATTTACCGACCTAAATGAAACAAAAATCAATGACTGCGAAATCTTTCGCGCCATTCCTCCGAATCCTCACTCGCAAAAGCGTTTGGATCACCGCCGTATGCATTATAGTCATCGCATTTATTGCGGTCAAGATTTTCAAGAGGCCGGCAGCCGAGACCGTTCAGTTGCCGACCGTCGAAGTTGAGCCGGTAGAGGTTGATGACATCAATATCTACGGCGAATATGTCGGCCGCATCCGCGCCCAGCAGTTTGTCGAGATCCGTGCCCGTGTCGAGGGCTATCTCGAGTCAATGCTTTTTGCCGAAGGCACATATATCAAGAAAGGTCAGACCCTCTTTATCATCGACCCACGCGTCTATCGCGCCAATGCAGAGAAGGCCAAGGCTCAGCTCAACAAGGCCCGCGCCGTCGCTCAGAAAGCCGAGCGCGACCTCGAGCGCATCCGCCCGCTCTACGCCCAGAACGCAGCCTCACAGCTCGACTTTGACAACGCCAAGGCGGCCTATGAGACGGCCACTGCCGACGTCATCGTCGCCGAAGCCGAACTCACCCAGGCCGAACTCACCCTCGGCTATACAGCCGTCGAGTCGCCCATCTCAGGTTACATCTCAGAGCGCAGCGCCGACATCGGCACCCTTGTCGGCCCCGGCGGCAAGTCGCTCTTAGCCACCGTAGTCAAGAGCGACACCGTGCGCGTCGACTTCTCGATGACATCGCTCGACTACCTGAAGAGCAAATCGCGCAACGTCAACTTCGGCCAGAACGACAGCACCCGCAAGTGGGATCCCTATGTGACCGTGACCCTCGCAGACGGCTCGGCCTACCCTTACCGCGGCCTTGTAGACTTTGCCGACCCGCAGGTCGACCCCAAGACCGGAACTTTCTCGGTCCGCGCCGAGATGCCTAACCCTGACCGCGCCCTGCTGCCGGGTCAGTTCACCAAGGTCAAGCTGCTGATGGATATCCGCGAGGACGCCATCGCCGTGCCGACCAAGGCTCTCGAGATCGAAAAAGGCGGTGCCTACATCTACGTTGTCAGACCTGACAGCATCGTCGAGCGCCGCTTTGTTGAGACCGGTCCCGAGCTCGACAACACCATCGTGATCGAGCGCGGCCTCGCCCCCGGCGAAAACATCGTCACCGAGGGCTTCCACAAACTAAAGCACGGCATGAAAGTTGCCCCCACCGAGAAACCCGCAAATTAAAAAAGCTCCCGAATTAAGTCATGAAACGCAATTTCTTTCTTGACCATCCGGTCTTTTCAATCGTACTGTCGATCGTGATCGTCATCATCGGCGGCATCGGCCTCGTCATGCTGCCCGTCGACCAGTACCCCGAGATCGTGCCTCCGGTTGTGAAAATCTCGGCCAGCTATCCAGGCGCCGACGCTATGACCGTCACACAGGCCGTGGCCACCCCCATTGAGCAGGAGCTCAACGGCACTCCCGGCATG
>CAYRFB010000064.1:0-10925 GCA_964423485.1 uncultured Bacteroides sp. | reverse complement strand
GCTCAAGCTACGGCCAGAACCTGCTGCAGCACTCACGCGAGACAGCCAACCTCTGTGCCATCATGGCTTCCGAGCTCGGCCTTAACCCCAAGAAAGCGCGTCGCGCTGGCCTCCTTCACGACATCGGCAAGGTGCCTGACGAAGAGCCTGAACTGCCCCACGCACTCCTTGGCATGAAGCTCGCCGAAAAATATAAGGAGAAGCCCGATATCTGCAACGCTATCGGCGCTCACCACGACGAAATCGAGCAGACATCGCTGCTCGCCCCCATCGTTCAGGTCTGCGACGCCATCTCTGGCGCCCGTCCCGGCGCTCGCCGCGAAATCGTCGAAGCGTATATCAAGCGTCTCAAAGACCTTGAGCAGCTCGCCCTCTCTTATCCCGGCGTGATCAAGACTTACGCTATCCAGGCCGGCCGCGAGCTCCGAGTTATCGTCGGCGCCGACAAGATCGACGACACAGAGACCGAAAAGCTCTCATCTGAAATCGCTCGCCGCATTCAGGACGAAATGACTTATCCCGGTCAGGTTAAGATCACTGTAATCCGCGAAACCCGCGCTGTCAGCTTCGCCAAATAATCAAGCCTCAGACAATGGACGAAAAAGACCAGAACCGCCCCGACGCGGAACAGCAACGTCCGCGTCAAGGCTGCGGCCAGTGTTGGCGCCGCGAACCGCGCGGCAAGCTCCACGCGTTCAACTGGCTTGAGGATATCCCGGGTGGCTATGCCGACAGTGACATGGTGGAGGTTCAGTTTAAGAACACTCGTAAAGGTTTTTTCAAAAACTCAACCAACCTCCCCCTGGAAATCGGCGACATTGTTGCGGTCGAGGCATCACCGGGCCATGACATCGGCCAGGTGACGCTCGTTGGCGCCCTCGTCAATCTCCGCATGCGCAAAGCCCGCATCAAGCCCGACGCCGAGATAAAGCGCATCTTCCGCAAGGCCAAGCCTGCCGACCTCGAAAAATTTGAGGAAGCCAAAGCCAAGGAGCACGACACAATGATCAAGGCCCGCAAGATCGCCGAAAGCCTCAATCTCAATATGAAGATCGGCGACGTTGAGTATCAGGGCGACGGCAACAAGGCCATATTCTATTATATCGCTGACGAACGCGTCGACTTCCGACAGCTCATCAAAGTGCTTGCCGAGACCTTCAAAGTGAGAATCGAGATGAAACAGATCGGTGCCCGTCAGGAAGCGGGACGCATCGGAGGTATCGGACCTTGTGGGCGCCCCTTGTGTTGCTCGAGCTGGATGACCAACTTCGTGTCGGTCGCCACGAGCGCCGCCCGCTATCAGGATATCTCGCTCAACCCCCAGAAACTGGCCGGACAGTGCGCCAAGCTTAAATGTTGTCTCAATTTTGAGGTTGACACTTATGTCGAGAGCGCCAAGCGTCTGCCACCGCGCGACGCTCGCCTTGAGACTGCCGACTCGACTTATTTCCACTTCAAGACCGACATCTTTAAGCGCGAGATCACCTACTCGACCGACAAAAATATTGCCGCTAACCTCGTCACCATCGACGCCGACCGTGCGTTTGAGGTGATAGCGCTCAACAAGGCCGGCGAAAAGCCCCTCACCCTCGTGAGAGACTCCGATGCCAAGCCTGTTGAGAAAAAAGCCTTCGGCGACATCCTCGGCCAGGACGATGTTACGCGTTTTGACAAAAAGAAGAAAAAGAAAAATAAGTCAAAGCCCGGCGGAGGCCAGAACAAGAACGCCTCACCCAAGAACCCTGATGCCGAACCCTCTGCTGAGACAAAGCCCGAGCATAACGACCAGCGACAGCAGCGCAACGATCGCAAGCGCCGTCCTCAGGGCAAGAAGAGGCCCCAAGGCGACTCACCCGCTAATAACGCACCAAAGCCAGACAACAGTGACAATAATTCATAAATGCCTGTCAGTCCTCAGCTTGATAGCTTTCTTGATGTCAGCTGCGTCATGCAGTCAGCAGAAGGAAGCCGGCGCTTTTCACGCCGTCGACGCTGAGGGGTGGCTATATGGCGACACCCTGCGCTACGACCTTCCGATGGCCGACGCTGACTCAGTGTGGCGAGGCGACATCGCTGTAGCTATCCGTCACTCTGCCGCCTACCCTTACAGCAACCTGTGGATGGAGCTCTCCTACCCTCCGGCCGCCGGGCTCGGGGCCGACACTCTCAACGTCATGCTTGCCGATCTTTACGGCAACTGGCAGGGTCGCGGTCTGGGGCTCAGTTTCCAGAAGGTAGACACGGTTGTCCGCGACGTTACCCTCCCGCTCCCGGCGTCATTGTCGCTGCGCCACATCATGCGCTCCGACAAACTGACCGACGTAGAGCAGATCGGCCTGATATTCATCTCAAAAGATTAGCTTCAGATATGCCTGACAAAATATATGACAGCATAATTTTTGATATGGACGGCACTCTTTGGGACGCCGTCGAGTCTTACTGCCAAGTCTGGGATGTCAGTCTTAAGCAGATGGACATTGACCGTGCGCCGGTCACACGTCAAGAGCTCATCGGCCTTATGGGCAATACAATTGAGCGCATCGTTGACGTCCTCGTGCCTCAGGCGAGCGGCAATCGCGAGCTGATCGACCTCCTTGACAAGAACGAAGAAAAAATGATGCTCAAGCTCGGAGGCCGACTTTATGATGGAGCACGCGAGACCGTGGCCAAACTCGCCGAGACTCATAAATTATTTATGGTCAGCAACTGCTCGGCTCTCGGTCTGCCAAACTTTCTTACATTTACCGGACTGACCCCTTATATCACCGACACGCTCAGCTACGGCGACACCCATCAGGATAAGGCTTACAATATCAACGAGCTCCGCAATCGCTACTCACTCCGCAAACCGCTGTACGTCGGCGACACCTTGGGTGACTACCAGTCATGCCTCAAGGCCGGCGTTGACTTTGCCTGGGCGTCATACGGCTTTGGCAATGTGCCGCAGGCCAAAATAAAGCTTAACGACATCCGCGACCTCCTCAATTACGCATAACCACTCATCACCAATGTCAACTCATACACAATATAGTCTTCAGCTGCTGCCCGCCGACGATCTTGACCTTCGCCTCTCACGCTTGCGCGACCTTATGTCGGCAGCCGGCGTCGACGCTATTCTTGTCAGCAGCAACGCCAACATCTATTATCTCACCGGACGCGTCTTTTGCGGCTACATCTACATTCCCATCTCAGGCTCACCGATATACGCTGTCCGCCGGCCATCGATCCTCGAAAGCCCCGACGCGGTTTTCATCCGCAAGATCGAAGACTTGCCGGCCAAGATAAATTACACCCCCTGTAATCTCGCTCTCGAAATGTCATCAGCCACCTACTCGACCATTTGCCGCTTCAAAAAAGCGTTTGGCGAGCTGACGACATATCGCGATGCATCTCCAATACTGATGCTTGCCCGCTCGGTCAAGACCGACTTCGAGCTCGACAAGATCCGCCACTCAGGCGTGCGCCAAACCCGGCTATACGAACGCATACCCCGCCTCTATCAGCCCGGCATGCGCGACATCGACCTCCAGATCGAAATCGAAAGCGCGGCCCGCAAGGAGGGCTGTCTCGGACAATTCCGCATCAACGGCGACGAGATGGAGCTATTCATGGGCAGCATCCTTGTCGGCGACAATGCCGACAACCCTTCGCCCTACGACTTTGCAATGGGCGGCGCAGGACTCGACCCGTCGATGCCCGTCGGTGCCGATGGCAGTCTGATCCGCCGCGGCGAAAGCGTAATGGTCGACGTCAACGGCAATTTCACCGGCTATATGACCGACATGACCCGTTGTTTTGCCCTCACCTCCGATTTGCCCGACAAGGCCCTCAAGGCCCACCAGACATCGATTGACATCTGCAATGCACTCGCCGAAATGGGTCGCGTAGGCGTCGAAGCAAAATCGCTTTATGAACAAGCTTATGACATGGCGCGTCTGGCCGGATTAGAAAACGAATTCATGGGTCATCGCCAGCACGCCGGCTTCGTCGGCCACGGTGTCGGCATCGAGATCAACGAGCTCCCGGTGCTTGCTCCAAAGTCCAAATCAGTGCTCCAGGCCGGCAATGTAATAGCAATCGAACCAAAATTTGTCATTCCCGGGGTCGGAGCCGTTGGCATCGAAAACACCTACGTTGTCCGCAACGAAGGACCGATGGAATGTGTAACCCTTGCACCTACCGAGATAATATATTTCGAATGACTGTAAATCTGAAAGATAAGTTATCCAAAAATATTTTTCACACTGTTGGCCAAACAGCCGACAGCCTCGGTCGCGAATGTTATGTAGTCGGAGGTTACGTGAGAGACCTCATAATCGGGCGCCACTCAAAAGACATCGACTTCGTGACCGTCGGTTCGGGCATCGAACTCGCCGAAGCCGTCGGTGCAGCTCTCGGCCCTAAGACTCACGTTGCCGTCTACCGCAATTACGGCACAGCTCAGATCAAGCGCGGCGACCTCGAAGTCGAGTTTGTCGGCGCCCGCAAGGAGTCATACCGCCGCGAATCTCGCAATCCCATTGTCGAAGACGGCACCCTTGCCGACGACATTGCCCGTCGCGATTTCACCATCAACGCTATGGCCATATCGGTCAACAGTCACAACTTCGGCGATCTGCTCGACTTTTACGACGGTCTTGGCGACATCGAGCGCAAGATAATCCGCACCCCTCTCGACCCTGACATACCCTTCAGTGACGACCCGCTGCGCATGCTCCGCGCCATAAGGTTTGCCACTCAGCTTCAGTTTGACATCTTTCCGGAGACCTTTGATGCTATCTGCCGCAACGCTTATCGCATCGAGATCATCACACCTGAGCGCATCAAAGACGAATTGTCAAAGATAATGCGCTCCCCGCGCCCGTCGATCGGATGGGATCTCCTGATGAAGTCAGGGCTGCTCAAGCTGATAATGCCTGAGCTCGCCGCTCTGCGCGGTGTTGAGATCGTCAATGGCCGCGGACATAAAGATAATTTCTATCACACTCTCGGAGTGCTCGACAATGTTGCAGCTAAGTCTGACAACGAGTGGCTCCGCTGGGCTGCATTGTTCCACGACATCGCCAAACCCGTCACTAAGCGCTACGATGCGGCGATCGGCTGGACCTTCCACAATCATAACGTGGTCGGATCAAAGATGATCCCCAAGATATTCAAGCGTTTGCGCATGTCTCAAGGCGCCGAGATGCGCTACGTCCGCAAGCTTGTCGACCTCCATATGCGCCCGATAGCCCTTGTCGAGGACGAGGTTACTGACAGTGCCGTGCGACGGTTGATGAACTACGCCGAGGAGGATCTTGACGACCTCATGATTCTCGCCCGCGCCGACATCACAAGCAAAAACGAGGAAAAGAAGCAGCGCTTCCTCGACAACTTTGACATCGTAGAAGAAAAATTCAAAGAGATCCGCGCCAAAGACGCCGAGCGCGCAAAGCGAAATCCCGTCGACGGCACTGAAATCATGCACATTTTCGGCCTGCCTCAATCGCCGACTGTCGGCTTCTTCGCCTCTCATCTCAAGCAGGCTATCAAAGACTGTGAGATCGAAGACAATCGCGATGCCGCCCTCTCCTACTTGCTGAAGCTTGCCGAGCAAAACAATATCCCCGTCGTCAATTACCCTGATGACTTCACCCCCGACCCCACGGTATGACATAATCTCTCATCATTTATATATGTACTACGTAACAAAACGAATCGAAATATCTGCCGCTCATAGATTGGCACTCGACTACGAGAGCAAATGCACCTCGCTCCACGGCCACAACTGGATCATCACCGTCCATTGCCGCGCCAAGGAGTTGAACAGCAACGGTATGGTCACTGATTTCACTGACATCAAGCGTCTGGTCACCGACAAACTCGACCACGCCTGCCTCAACGATGTGCTGCCGTTCAATCCCACCGCCGAGAACATCGCCCGCTGGATTTGTGACAATATTGACAACTGCTATCGCGTCGACGTTCAGGAAAGCGAAGGTAATATAGCCAGCTATGAGCAAGACCTATAAAGTCAACGAGATCTTCTATTCGCTCCAGGGCGAAGGCTTCTTCACCGGCACAGCTGCCGTGTTTCTCCGCTTTAGCGGCTGCAATCGACGTTGCCCTTTCTGCGACACAGACTTCGCCGACGGCTGTGATATGACTGCCGACGAGATCGTCGCCGCCGTGTCGGCCTACCCTGCTCGCCATATAGTCATCACCGGCGGCGAGCCGACGCTGCAGCTCGACTGCGACCTTGTCCGTGCGTTGAAAGCAGAGCGTTTCTTCATCCAGATTGAGACCAACGGCAGCAACCCTGTCCCGACCGGCGTCGATTGGGTCACATGTTCGCCCAAAGACGCGCCGTGGCGCATAGACCGCATCGACGAACTCAAAGTTGTCTATCAGGGGCAGGATGTCGAAAGCCTCACCCAACTCCTCCCCGCACCACGGCTGTTTCTCCAACCTTGCTCGGGACAAAACATCCGCGAGACTATCGATTATATCCTGACCCATCCTCATTGGCGTCTGTCACTCCAGACCCACAAACTGATCAATATTCAATGACACGAAAGCTACTATTCATAATTCTTGCAGCTGCAATCAGCCTTCCTTCGCTGGCCCAGTCGCGGACTACCGAATCGCTGTCAGAAGCGACTGTCGCCACGACTCCCCTGTCAAAGGACGACCAATGGCACAACCTGAAGAAATGGGTATCATTGACCTTCGACAAATCTAACGTCATCGATATGGAAGATCCTGACCGCGGCACGATGATTATCAAATGGAGCTGCCCCGTTAAGCTCGACTCCGAATACATTTCTGCCAACGCGATAATGACTTATGTCATAGACGTGCGCGATGGCAAATACCGTCTGCAGCGTATCAATCCCCGCATAAGCTTCCAATTCACTCGGCCTGATCTGTATGACAATCTCGACACCGAGCGCGCCGAGCAGGCCACTGCCGATATCCGCTTCATCAACGGCATAGCCACCCGCGGCTACGAAGGCTCATACGAGTGGCCGGCCGACACAAACTATGATGAAATCATCGAGGCTTCGAGAGAACTGCTCGGCGCCACGCCTCAGTACCGCACAGACCGTGACCGCGACCGTGGCAAAATCAGCGACGAGTGGAGCAGAGCCGAGCATAAATGGCAGTTGCTGCGCACACCTCTCGTCAACCTAAAAAATCTTGACAGCTCGATGACGCAGTCACTCAACAATGCTCTCCAACAAAAAGATGACTTCTAAGATTTTCACCCTGCTACTGGCGCTATTCATAGCGTCATTTGATCGCATTTCTGCCCAACCGGCCGACACTATCGTCAGCTTTGTCAACATCTATCCGGGCTCCGAAATCTATGAGCTTGAAGGTCACTCGGTCCTGCGAGTGCAATGGCCCGGCACCGACGTTGCCATAAGCTATGGCACTTATGACTTCAATCAGCCAAATTTCGTCTATCGCTTTGTTAAAGGAGAGACCGACTATTGGGTAACGGCCATTCCCTGGGATTATATCTCAAATTCTTATACCCGCGAAGGGCGACGCATCGTCGAGCACCGTCTCAATATGTCACCGCAGCAGAAGAGCCGCCTTGTTGAGCTTGTCAGCGACAACCTTCAGCCCGAAAACCGCACCTATCGCTACAATTACGTCAAGGACAACTGTGCCACACGTCCACTGCGCATTGTCGAGCTTGCCTTAGGCGACACGATCATAATGGGCATCCCCGACAGCCCTCTCGACTCTGACCAAAGCTTCAGGTCGCTGATGCGCCATTATCACCGCAACTATCCGTGGTATCAGTTCGGCATAGACCTCGCTCTCGGATCAGGCATTGACTATACAATTTCTAACCGCGAAAAGTCTTTCGCCCCGGTCCTGCTTGACAATCAGCTAATCAATGCAACAGTCAGCGGTAACCAACTCGTCGACTCAACCATCGTGGTCAACGACACTGCCCCTGACGCAGCCGTGCTTGCCGCCACGCCGTGGTATGCCACGCCCCTTTGCGTCTGCACCTTAGTGCTTCTGTTCATAATCCTTATGACAATCAGAGACATCAAAGCAAAGAAGGTCACTCGCTGGGTCGATGCGGTGCTCTTCGGCCTCTTTGGCCTCGCCGGTTGCCTTATCACATTTTTGGTATTCATTTCAGTCCACGAGGCAACTTCGCCTAACCTTTTGCTTTTATGGCTTAATCCATTTTG
Organism: uncultured Bacteroides sp.; assembly: GCA_964423485.1. Classification (GTDB taxonomy): domain Bacteria; phylum Bacteroidota; class Bacteroidia; order Bacteroidales; family Muribaculaceae; genus CAG-873. The sequence goes on along the minus strand of CAYRFB010000064.1, from coordinate 2,727 downwards.
CTTCATTCCAACATTTTTTATATGGATTAATCGCTGCAAATTTATCATTTTCTCATATCAAATTGCTAACTTTGTGGCTCTGATTGCGCTGCTCGCTCTTACGGCATTCGGACTGCAGACGCTCAACCTTGCTTTCGTGCCGCTCATATTAGCTGATGCGATCAGAGCTCTTAATTATATCTATCTGAACAGCAATAATATAAAATGTCAAAAATAAACGCCTCTATTTCTTCACGCTTAGTCGTCGTGCTGTTGGCATCGATGGTTGGCATGACTTTGCCCGCCGTCGAGAGCAAGACTCAGCCGCGTCTGGTCGTGGGAATAGTGGTCGACGGTCTCCAGGCCGACTATATCAACAACCTGCGCGACTACTTCACCGAAGGCGGGTTCAAGCGGTTGATGCGCGATGGCGTGGTCATTGCCAATGCCGATTACGGCACTTCGGTCGACCCTACTGCCGCAACGGCCATGATTATGACCGGAGCGTCGCCCTCAGTCAGCGGCATCAGCGGCCAATTTGTCTACGATATTTCCGGCAGCCGCCTCGAGCCTACTCTTTATGATCCGAACTCTATCGGCAACTTCACCACCGACACATACTCGCCCGCTAAAATCCTTGTCAGCACACTCTCTGACGAAGTGAAGATCGCCGGTGGAGGTGTCACTGACGTCTATGCCCTTGCGCCTGACGCTCAGCAAGCGCTGATCCTCGGTGGCCATGCCGCCAACAGCGCTTTCTGGATTGACGACAACAACGGCAACTGGGCCACAACGACCTTCTACCGCGATATGCCCCCGGTCATCGGTGGCCGCAATAGATTGATCCCGCTCCAGTCGCGTCTCGACACTATGACGTGGACCACCCTCCTGCCTGCCGTCGACTATCCTATTGTCCCCGATCATCTTAAGCGTTACCCGTTTAAATATGCTTATCCCCATGGCAGCGCCGAGCGTTTTGCCATGTTTAAAAATTCTGCTCCGGTCAACCATGAGGTCACCACTCTTGCCAACGAGTTTATCAACACTCTCGGCCTGGGCAAGCACGACGGCGTCGATATGCTCAACATGTCTTACACTCTACAGCCGTTTGAGTACGCCAAAAACACCGACAACCGCCTGGAGCTGATCGACAGCTACATCCGTCTTGACCGCAACCTCGAGCAACTGTTCAACACCGTCGACCGGGCAACAGGAGGCAACTCTGTCATCTTCCTTGTCGCCACTCCCCCGCCGTCGACTGTACGCCGTGATGAAGAAAAATGGAACATCCCTTATGGAGAATTCTCAACCCGCAAGGCAGGCTCGTTGCTCAATATGTATCTGATGGCCGTCTATGGCACCGGCGAATGGGTAAGCGGATTTTTCAACGGCCATTTCTACCTCAACAACCAGCTCATTAAAGACAAGAATCTTGACCCGAAGGCTGTCAGGACAGACGCCGCCTCATTTGTGGCAAGGATGAGCGGTGTCAAAGACGTGTTCACCATCGACCAGATTTTCTCAGGCGATGCGGGCGAGAACGCAGCTGCGCTTAAACGCAACACCCATATCCCCACTGCCGGCGACATTTATGTTACCGTCATCCCCGGTTGGGAAATCGTCAACGACTTTTCTAACGACAAAACTATATCAAAACACAACAAGGTCGAGCGCATCAGTTCAACGACAGCTCCCGCGTTTATCCTTGCGCCTGACGTCAAGCCTCAGCGGCTTGACCGTCCGGTCGATGTGCGCGTGATAGCGCCGACAATCGCCAGGCTGCTGCGCATACGCTCACCCAACGCTGCGGCTCTTCCGGCATTAGAACTTGACTGATGCCGTCGCTTGGCTCAAATCTTTCACAGATTGATGTCAAGCAATCATACCCCGCCTACATTATTCTCACTAATAAAATTTTTATATCCATATACTCATGTCATTCGTACAAGTATTAAGTAAAATTTTTGGCAATAAGTCGCAGCGTGACCTTAAAGCCATCAAACCAATTGTTGACAAAATCAAGGCCATCGGCCCCACCCTCGAAAATCTTTCAAACGATGAGCTTCGCGGCCGCATCGATGCTGTCCGCGCTGACCTTGACGAAGCCACAAAAGCCCAGTCGACTGAAATCGCTTCTCTCCGTGAAACCGTAGAGACCTTGCCCTTCGAAGAGCGTCAGCCGGTATGGGATAAAATCGACAAACTCGAAAAAGAAATTCTCGACATACTCGAAGACAAGCTCAACGAGCACCTACCCGAGGTGTTTGCGGTTGTCCGTGAGACTGCTGGCCGCTTTGCCCGCAACGAGACTATCGAAGTGACGGCCACCGATCTCGACCGCGAACTCGCCGGTCAGGGCCGCGACTTCGTGACCATCGATGGCGACAAAGCCATCTGGAAAAACCACTGGCTCGCCGGCGGCAATGAGATCAAGTGGGACATGACCCATTATGACGTGCAGCTCATCGGCGGTATCGTGCTCCATCAGGGCAAGATCGCCGAAATGGCCACCGGTGAAGGCAAGACCCTTGTCGCCACTCTGCCTGTGTTCCTCCGCTCGCTATCTCGCCGAGGCGTCCACGTCGTGACTGTCAACGACTACCTCGCAAAGCGTGACTCTGAGTGGATGGGCCCGTTATATATGTTCCACGGTTCGACCGTCGACTGCATCGACAAACACGATCCCAACACAGCTGAGCGTCGCGCAGCCTACGAGTGTGACATCACATTTGGCACAAACAACGAGTT
>CAYRFB010000063.1:0-11411 GCA_964423485.1 uncultured Bacteroides sp. | reverse complement strand
AGACGCTCCCATTAGTAAATGATTTGTTTCTCGCTCCCTGAGATGCGCCAGCTTGCACGTATTTGTTTCATATTGTTTGTGGATTGCACAAAATTGCATATCTTTGCCAAGTATTTTGGCGAGATTGTAGATTTTTGCCTTATTGCCAATCACTCAAATTTTAAAGTCATCACGAATCAAAAGTAATCGATATGAAAAAACTTTTACCTATCACCTTATTGGCAAGTGCTTTGCCATTTACGGCCGTTGCCGCTAACAAGTCAGTCCCTGCGCCCGGTAGTGAACCAGCCTCAAGTATTTCTCTTATGTCAGATGCGCAAGATGTCTGCAAGTTTACGGTCATCGTTGACAAGGACGAGACAAAGAAAACGTCGCCGTCATTTATGGCGCTTATAAAGGATGATATGATCAGCTATGCCACTTATTCAGGCGATAAGCGCACATATAACGTGCCCTCCGGAAAATATATACTGCAAGCAATTTTCAATGATGTCGACAATGCCGGGGCGATCATTTTCTTGCCTGTAGAGGTCGAAGACGGTAAAGAGATCCACATCAATTCAGCTATGGCCGATAAAGAAATAACCACCTCAATGCTCCTGCCTTCAGGTGAAAAAGCTGTATTGAAAAGATCGGCTGATGACACCGATTACAATATCGAAACTCTCGAGCTTGACATCCACATCACCTACGACGGCATCTCTAAAGGATCAACCCAGATGGTCATCCAGAACGGTGGTGAAAAATACATCGATGTGGCCAAGATCCGAACCAATGTTTCTGACGCCGCCGGCGAGGTTTTCTATGCAGTCAGGGCTATCTCTCCCGGAGACTCGCCCGTGACATATTTCTATATGGTTTCATCAAGTCTTGATAAGGCAGCCGAACCACTGACTCTTACCAACGACCCTGCCGATTATCACAAGGTCAATCTCGACGTGGTCACCCGCACTCAGGCTTATGATCCCGATAATGACTACGCCGAGGACTATGACGTAAGTTTTTCAGTCTTTAATTCAGCTGCCACTATGGCCGGTGGCATTTCGGCAACCCTTTCGAAAGATGCTGAAGTCTATGCTTGCGCGGCTCCGACCGATTTTGATGCGCTCCACGTCCTGATGCAGATCAACACCACTGAGCATTATTATCTGGATGAGGAAACTTGGGATGAACAGTACGGTTGCCTTGCCACCCCGCAGTTCGGTTTCTCTGACGACGGAATCGTTTACTATGCTACTCAGATTGGCAACCCTTATCATAATGACGAACCGGTTTGGGAGACGCTTCCCGTCAATCCAGCGTTGACTTTTGTCGGTGGCTCAGACATTAAGTTCGGCGATAATTTTGCGGTATGCGTAAGTGCGGTCGAGTATGAGTCCTGGGCTGACGTACCATTCTCTTACATCGTCCCCGCTTGCTATTATGGCAACTATGGCGAGAGCCGCTCGATCGATGTGGTTAAGGCTACTACGCAAATCAGGTTTAACGGCGTAGAGCAAGAGCTCCCCAATGGCAGCGTCTATGATTGGGCAGACCGGTGGGCTCAGTCTGAGCACGAACCCGGCACTCTGACTTATGTCTTCACCAACAATAATTTTAGCATAGATGGCATCGCCGGGTCAAATGTTTGCGAAGTGTCATTCACCGTGGGAGCCGATGATGCCGAGCCGCCGACAGTGCAACGCGTGATGTTCCGTTCGGCCGATGGCTCGGTGACTAATCAGTTTGATGACGTAGCCGGAGCGACCCTTGCGATCGTTGGTGGCGACTTTATCCGCAACCGCGAGTCAGTCAGCACCGGTGCTTACCCGATGACCTTCACCTATTACACATTTGCCGATGTAGAGTGCGCGGCCGCATACGCCCCTAACGGAACATCTGATTTTTCACCCTTGGCTATTGACGTTGATCCCGAAAAATTCTTTATGCCCGGCTTCGGTGAATATGTTTCTGCTGACCTCAGCCAAGTTAACGTCGAAAGCGCCAACAGTTGGTATGATTTGAAAGTGACACTGACCGACAAGGCCGGCAATACTCAGGTTCAGACTATTTCGCCGGCTTTCAAGATCGAGAAACTTTCAGGCGTCAATGCGATTGAGTCAGATAGTGCCGCAGAAATATATGTCGACAACAAAAAAATCGTTGCCGCCGACGGCTCAGCTGTTGACCTGTACAATACTTTAGGTGCAAAAGTCGCTAACGACAATCTCCGTTCAGGTATCTACATCGCTCGAACCGCTGATGCTTGCATTAAAATCCAAGTTAAGTAGTTATTAAGGTTATTAAGATTATTAAGTAAGTCACTTGTACGGTCGTTGCTCGCAACGACTCTCGATCATACAAACAACAAGCGCGGCGGTCTCACGACTGCCGCGCCTTGTTAAAACCTTAAAATCTAATCCTATGAAAAAAAACTAATTCTGTTTCGTTTTCTGCTGTTCTGTACTATTATAACAACCCTCCGGCCCCTTTAGTTCACTCCTCCCCATAAAAATTTGCGAAAAATTATCCAATGTCTGCTATGCCGCAAAGCGAAGTCTACAATTATGACTATTGACACAACCTCAGTGCGCAAAACCGCGTAGCGCAAGCTCAGCTTTAGCCGGGCGTCTTTGATTAGCCTTTGACAAATTGGGCATCGCCCAATGCAGCCATAGGTAAAATGCGGCTTCACCGCCCTCACGTAATGAGCTGCGATAGCTGCTCCACCCTCTTGCTTTTTAGGCAAAGATTGAAAAGTGTATAAAAATGGCCTAAAAAAGGATTGAAAAGTGTATAAAAATAGGTCGAAATTGGATTGAAAAGTGTATATTTGCACCCGTAAAAAAGATTGAAAAGTGTAAATTTTATTTTCATTAAGTTGATTATATGTTATTTAGGAAAGTAGAACCGATACTATCAAATTACTTCAGGTCAGGTAATGACAAAGTCCTTATCGTTACGGGAGCTCGTCAGATAGGAAAATCATATATAATAAGATATTGCGCTACGAAATTCTTTAAAAATGTAGTCGAGATCAATCTTATTGAGGATGCCGAAGGCGATAAAATATTTGAAAAGATCCGGACGATCAATGACTTCTACTTAGCTTTGGCCGCTTTTACATCAAAAGAATTAGGTGATGCCTCCGACACGCTTATTTTTCTTGATGAGATCCAGCAATACCCCCATTTGCTGACGATGCTGAAATTTCTCAAAGAAGACGGTCGTTACAGATATGTAGCCAGTGGCTCATTGCTCGGCGTAAGCTTGAAGAAATCTGCATCTATCCCTCTGGGGAGCATAGATATAATCAAGATGTACCCGCTTGATTTTGAGGAGTTCTTGATTGCTAATGATTTTGGCACGGAGGCGATAGAGCATCTCCGACGATGCTATACCGATCTCATCAGTGTGCCTGAAGGCATTCATAGCAAAGTAATGAATCTTTATAAGCGTTATCTTTTAGTGGGAGGTTTGCCGGAAGCGGTAAATAAATTTTTAGAAACGCGCGATCTCATTCAGGTTAGAGCAGTGCAGAATACTATTTCTGATCTATATAAACTTGACGCAGCAAGATATGATAAGGAACATACATTAAAGATTGGCCGCATTTACAGCCTTATTCCATCAAATATGGAAAATAAGAAGAAGCGGCTTGTTTTCAGCGAAATAGAAGGATCAAAAGGCAAAAGGGCTTCGGACTACGAGTATGAGATTGAATTTCTTATCAGTTCCGGCATAGCGTTAGGCGTAAATGCAATTTCTAACCCTAAATTCCCATTGACCGAAACCGAACATAAAAAGTTGGTTAAGCTATATTTCAATGACCCCGGACTGTTGACGGCAGCATTGTATCGCAGCAACCCTGTGCCTGTGCTCAATTCAGAGTCAGGGATAAATCTTGGCTCGGTTTATGAGTGTGCAGTGGCATGCCAGCTTGCGGCTAATAATAACACTTTGTTTTATTACGATAATCGTTCGCGCGGTGAGGTGGATTTCTTGTACGATGATTATGATACGTTGTCGGTAGTCCCAATAGAAGTTAAGTCAGGTAAGGATTACAAGCGTCATATTGCGATAAGCAGGTTTGTAGAGACAGAAGACTATGGCATAAGGCGTGGATACGTTCTGTCAAACAGTGGCGAGGTTGAACGAAAGGACAAAATTTGTTATGTGCCTGTATATTTTACTTTGTTTTTCGACAATCGACTCGGCAAAAATGGTCCGATATTGATCTGAGAACTATCGATAAAGTTTTGCATAGACAAATAGCGCCGTGCTGCCACGCCCGGCGCTATTTGTGATGGTGAGAGATCTTCTGCTCCATATTTTTTTCACTTATTTTTGTCATTCTTTAGGAATTTTGAAATACATTAGTTACCTTTGTTGACGTAAAAATTGCCAATCAATATAGTAACTAAATAATTTTTTCCTTAAATCAATTAACAATCAATCACATGCCAAGAAGTGTTAAAATTGGAATTATGCTCTTTCTGAGCATTCTATTATGTATTCCACCGACAATGGCCAAGGGTGTTGAAAACCCTGTGAGAACTACTGGTACAGTAACTGACGCATCCGGCGAACCTCTGCCCGGCGCAACCGTAAAGGTCAAAGGTTCTGACATCGTCACTGTCACCGATGTTAATGGCAATTTCTCGTTTTCTGTTCCTGCAAATTCAACAATCGAAGTTTCGTTTATCGGTTATTCACCCGTTACGATGAAGACCGGTACAGGCGACGCTCCGCTCGCGATCAGCCTTCAGGAAGCAGACAATCTGCTTGATGAAGTCGTGGTTGTAGGTTACGGCGTGCAGAAAAAAGTCAACGTCGTGGGTTCGATCTCGACTGTCGATAGCCGTCAGCTCGAAGGTCGCACAGGCGGCAGCGTTTCAAACATGATCAACGGTTACCTCTCGGGTGTCACCATCACCCAGGGTTCAGGTTCTCCCGGTGCTGACCAGGGCACTATCCGTGTGCGTGGTGTCGGTTCATTTGGTGCCGATCCTTCGCCGCTTATCCTTGTCGACGGTCTCCCCGGCAATATCAACGACCTGACTCCCGCCGAAATCGATAATATTTCAGTGCTCAAGGATGCAGCGTCGGCTGCTATCTACGGTTCGCGTGCGGCCAACGGTGTCATCCTCGTGACCACCAAAAATGGCCGTGAAGGCAAGACTCGCGTCACCTATAACGGTAACGTTGGTTGGAGCTCGGCTGCCGACCTTCCCAAACTCGCTCACTCTTATGAGTATGCCGAGTTCTACAATATGGCAGTAGGCGCCGAAAGCTACACTCCCGATATGATTCAGAAATTTCGCGATGGCAGCGATCCTGACAATTACGCAGACGAAATGTATCTCGAAGACCTGCTCGGCAGCCATCCTTTACAGACCAAGCACGAACTCAGCATCAGCGGCGGTAACTCAAAAATCAACTATCAGCTGACCGGTGCTTATATGCGTTCTAACGGTTTCTTTGAGAAGAGCTACTATGATCGCTTCAACGCTCGCCTTAACCTCAGAGCTCAGCTTGCCAAAAACTTGAGCATGGGCGTGATCATCAACGGCACATTCGGCGACCGTCACGAAGCTTCAACCCCCGGTTCTTGGGATTCATCGGGCAACGGCGGTATCATCGTTTCGGCAGTCCGCTTCCCCGGTCTTTACCCGACTTATATGAGCGACGGCTCGATCGGCCTCGGCCCGAAACTTGGCGGCACACCTCTCGCGTGGACTCGTTGCGAATCGTTCTACAACGAACAGATCGACCGTTACAAAGCACAGCTCAACTTCGAATACACCATCATCCCCGGTCTCGTGGCAAAGGTGATCGGCGGTTATAACTATACGATGAGCCAGGTGCGTAACTATCGTGCCGATATGACTCTCACCGGCGACCGCAGCACAGGCCCCTCTGCTCTTAGCAACAGCTGGGGACGCACGACTTACAAGACTTTCCAGGCCCTCGTTGACTATAACGTAGACATCAAGCGTCACCATATCGGTGCTCTCGTCGGTTACACCTGGGAGGATGAAAGTCAGCGCACTATCGGCGGTTCCCGTAATAATTTCCCCTCTGACGACGTGCCTTATCTGTCGGCCGGCGGTGTTGACGGCCAGCTCAACAGCGGCGGTGGTTACGACTGGGCAGTGCAGTCAGTGATCGGTCGTCTTAACTACAACTACGACGAGCGTTACCTCCTCGAAGGCACATTCCGCTATGACGGATCTTCTCGCTTCCCGACTGACAGCAAATATGGTTTCTTCCCCTCAGTGGGTGCCGGCTGGCGCATCGCCCAAGAAAGCTTCTGGCGCGAAAACGAAAGCCTCAATTTTGTTAACAACCTCAAGCTGAAAGCTTCATATGGTATCCTTGGTAACAATAATATCGGTAACTACCCCTATCAAAGTGTGTATGCGCTTGGTTCAAACTATGTGATCGGCGGTGTTTACACTCAGGGCGCAGCAGTCACCACTTATGTTGATCCCCATCTCAAATGGGAGAAGACCCACACCTGGGATGTCGGTTTGGAAACCGGTTTCTTCAACAACCGCTTGACTGTCAACGCAACTTATTTTGACCGTAAGACCAAAGACATTCTCTATACGCCGTCGGCAAGCTTCTCAAGCATCTTCGGCCTCGGCGTTTCGCAGATCAACACCGGTAAGGTGGTTAACCGCGGTTGGGAATTTGAGGTTGGTCACAACAACCGCATCGGCGAAGTCAACTATCGCGTAAGCGCTAACTTGACTATCGTCAACAACAAGGTTAAGACCCTCGGTCTCGGCAACGTTACTCAGCAAAATGGCATGGTCGGCAACGGCTCTAACCTCTTCATCGGCTATCCGATGCAGATGATCTATGGCTATAAGACTGACGGTGTGTTCCTCTCTGACGAAGAGGTTGCTTCATGGCCCGACCAGAGCGCGATCGCTAAGGGCGCAGGCGCAGGCGATATCCGCTATGTCGATATTGACGGCGACGGCAAGGTGACTACAGCTGACCGCACTTATCTCGGCACTACTATTCCTAAGTTTAACTATGGCTTAAGCGCCGGTCTCGAATATAAGGGCATCGACTTCAGCTTCCTCCTCCAGGGCGTAGCTGACGTCAGCGGCACACTTTCAACTTATGCAGGTTATGCTTTCTGGCAGGAAGGCAACATCCAGAGATGGCAGATGGAAGGCTGCTGGAATGTTCAGCAGGACAACCGCTATCCGGCATATCCGCGTCTCGAAGCTCTGTCAAACGCAGGCAGCCGCAACACCCTCACTTCTGATTTCTGGGTGCGCAACGCTTGGTTCCTGAAGGTGCGCAATATCCAGCTGGGCTACACTATCCCCGCATCGGTATTAAAGAGCCTCAAGATCAACTCTATCCGCGCTTACATCACACTCGACAATCCCTTTGATTTCCACGATTATCCCGATGGATGGGATCCTGAGAAGCGCAGCAACGGCGGTTCTTACTATCCGACAATGCGTTCATATACATTTGGTCTGACACTCAATATCTAAGCACTTACTAACAATGAAATCCATATATAAACTAATTTTCGGATTTGCTGCTGTAGCCGGTCTGCAGTCCTGCGATCTGGAGCGCACCCCGCTCACAAGTCTGTCATCTGACAATTTCTGGGACAACCCCAAGAATGCGACACTCGCTCTCACCGGTATCTACCGAAACTCGATTGCCAGCGGTGTTGAATATAACGTAACCGATTTCTGGTCATATCAGGGCATGCTCTTCATGGACCATATGACTGACAACGCTTTCGACCGTCGCGGCGAAAACAGCCCGTTGTTTATCTTTTCGAGCGGCAAGCTCCAGAATAACAACGCTCAGCTCGCCAACTACTGGAGCACAGCCTATAAGCGCATCGGTCGCTGCAACCGCTTCCTCGAAGGCATCCCCAATATGGAAGATGGCCCAACAAAGAATCGCCTTATTGCAGAAGTGCGTTTCCTCCGTGCCACACAGTATCACTATCTCGCAAGCTACTTTAAGGATGTGCCCCTGGTGACAACCGTTCTCACAGGTGAGGAGTCAAACAACGTCACCAAAGAAACTCAGGCCAATATCCTGAACTGGTGTGTGAAAGAATTCCGCGAGGCAGCCGAAGATCTTCCCGGCTTCTCACAGATTACCGCTGCCGAGACCGGCCGTGCTTGCAAGCAGGCAGCTCTCGCCTTTGCTGGCCGTACCTGCATGCTGATGCACGACTGGGAGACCGGTGCAACCGTCTACAAACAGATCATCGATCTTGGCGAAAACGCCATCCACTCTTCATATTCAGATCTTTTCCTTGCCGGCACAGGTAGCTCTAACAAGGAGAACATCTTCTATATCGAATATCTTGAGAACTTCTTCGGCTGGGGTCACCCGCAGCAGTGTCTGTCGGCCAAAGACGGTGGTTGGAGTCTCTCTAACCCCGCCGCAGGTCTCTTCGAGGAGTATGAGTTCCTTGACGGCACACCGTTCAGCTATGACGATCCCCGCTACAACAGCGACAATTTAGGTGAGAACCGTGACCCGCGTCTCGACTACACCATCTACTACAACGGTGCAATCTTCAAGGGCACCGAGTATCGCATGAGCCCCGACTATTCGGCAAGCGTTAAGGAGCGCATCGACTATTCGTCTGAAGCCTCTAAGACCGGCTTTATGTGGCGCAAATTCTATGACGAAGGTCCTATCAACGACCTCAACAGCTATAGCGTCGTGGTTCCGGTGATCCGCTATGCCGAAGTGCTCCTGAGCTACTTTGAGTGTATGCTCGAAGGCGGCAAGGCTGTCACTCAGGATCTGCTCGACCTTACGATCAACGCCGTGCGCGGTCGTGCTGACGTTCAGATGCCGGCGGTCAAGGTAGGTTCGACCGAAGAAATGCGTCAGGCTATGCGCCACGAGCGTCGCGTTGAGCTCGCTTATGAAGGCATCCATTATTGGGACCTTCTTCGCTGGCGCATCGCCCATGAAGTCCTCGTCGGCGAAATCTGGGGTGCTCCTTATCCCAATTCCGAACTTTATGCGTCTTCGACCAAGATTGTCGATCCGACCGGTCATTGCCGCTGGTATGTAGGTCGTCGTGATTTCCGCAATCCCGATGATTACACATGGCCCATACCTCTGTCGGAGCAGAATATCAATCCCAACCTTCGCGACGCCGAATAATGATTTCGTATAAATGAAGAATTCATTTCTGTCTACTACAGCTTTCGCGGCGGCCACGCTGATGGCTCCCGGTCTGTTGATGCCTTTCGCTGCCCAGGCAAAATCGCCTAAACAAAACAGCAAGGTCAACAACCGCGAGCAGCCCAACGTGCTCGTCATCCTGGCCGACGACCTCGGATACGGTGACCTTGAATGTTACGGAGCAAAAAATGTGTCGACCCCTAATGTCAACAAGCTCGCTCAACAAGGCATAAAGTTTACCAACACCCACGCTGTTGCAGCTACCAGTACACCTTCACGCTACTCACTGTTGACCGGTGAGTATGCGTGGCGGCGTCCGGGCACCGATGTTGCACCCGGCAATGCCGGCATGATTGTCCGTCCCGAGATGTACACTATGGCCGATATGTTCAAAAACTCCGGCTATAAGACTGCCGCTATCGGCAAATGGCATCTCGGCCTTGGCGATAAGACCGGCGAGCAGGACTGGAATGCTCCGCTCCCGTCGTCGCTTGCCGACATTGGTTTCGATTATCACTACATCATGGCCGCCACGGCCGACCGTGTGCCCTGTGTGTTTATCGAAAACGGCGCGGTCGCCAACTATGATCCCGAAAATCCGATCTTTGTTAACTACAAGAAAAATTTCGAAGGTGAGCCGACCGGCCATGACAACCCCGAGCTGCTCTACAATCAGCGCTCTTCCCATGGCCACGACATGTCGATTGTCAACGGCATCGGTCGCATCGGCTTTATGAAAGGTGGAGGTAAGGCTCTGTGGAAAGATGAGAATATCGCAGATTCTATCACTGCCCACGCCATCAACTTTATCAAGGAGAATGCCGATGAGCCCTTCTTCATGTACTTCTGCACCAATGATGTCCATGTGCCCCGCTTCCCTCATGACCGTTTCCGCGGCAAAAACCCGATGGGTGTGCGCGGTGACGCCATCGTGCAGTTCGACTGGTCAGTCGGCGAACTGTTGCGGACCCTCGACGAACTCGGCATCGCCGACAATACTCTCGTGATCCTTACCAGCGACAACGGTCCCGTGGTCGACGACGGTTATGATGATCAGGCAGAGGAGCTACTCAATGGTCACTCGCCGACAGGCCCCTATCGCGGCAATAAGTACAGCGCCTTCGAAGGCGGCACGATGGTGCCTGCCATCGTCCGTTGGCCTAAGAGTGTCGAGGCCGGACAGGAGTCTGATGTGCTGATGTCGCATATCGACCTGATGGCGTCGCTCGGTTCTCTTATCGGCGCCCAGATACCCAAGGGCGCGGCGCCTGATAGCCGTGATCGCCTCGGCAACCTCCTCGGCACAGACAACGAGGATGTTGACTGGGTTGTGGAACTGGCTTCTAACCATACTCTCGGTGTCAGAACCAAAGACTGGAAATACATTGAGCCTAACGATGGCCCGGCGATGATCCAGTGGGGACCCAAAGTCGAGACCGGCAACTATCCGACTCCTCAGCTCTATGATATGACGAGCGCCAAGGACGAGCGCAACAACGTTGCCCTCGAAAACCCCGAAGTGGTGTTTGACATGCAGAATATCCTTCGTCGTGTAAGGGCGACCAAGGGTTATGGCAAATAAGCCGTCACCCCGTCACAAAAAAATCTGCCCCCCTGATACAAAAAGAGAGTGGACTGCCAATCGGCAGTCCACTCTCTTTTTGTATCGCAGATGCGCGCGTACTGTTATACGTATTTTGCGAAGTTGGCGTTCTGCATATCGCCGGTTTCGGTAAACGCTACGTGGAATTCGAATGCAGCCTGGAGTGTCACAGGTGTCTGGCCACCCTTGCCGAGCTTGAGGTAGTCGAGAAGGAGGGGACGATAGATCGGGTGAGCACAGTTGTTGATGATTTCATAGGCGCGTTCGACCGGATCTTTGTGGCGAAGGTCAGCAATGCCCTGGTCTGTAACGAGGATATCGACAGAGTGCTCGCTGTGGTCAGGGTGAGCAACCATAGGCACGATGTTGCTGATCAGGCCGCCCTTCGACACTGACGGACAGCTGAAGATCGAGATGTAGGCGTTGCGGGTGAAGTCGCCTGAGCCGCCAATACCGTTCATCATCTTGGTGCCGAGCACGTGAGTTGAGTTGACCGATCCGAAGATGTCAGCCTCGAGAGCCGTGTTCATGGCGATAACGCCTATACGACGGATAACCTCGGGATTATTTGAAATCTCGGCCGGACGCATGAGGATCTTGTCGTGGAAGTATTTGATGTCAGCGAAGA
>CAYRFB010000062.1:0-11444 GCA_964423485.1 uncultured Bacteroides sp. | reverse complement strand
CACTTTTTTTAATGCTCGATGCACTTTTTTTAATGCACAATTCACAATGCACAATTATTTTTTTCATTTTTACTATTCACTCTTCACTATTCATTCATCACTTTTCATTCTTAATTTTTCATTCATCACTTTTCATTCTTCATTTTTCACTCTTCATTTTTCATTTGGCATTACCAGAAGGTTTGGTTAGGGGTGAGGGTGAAGATGCGCTCTTCTGAGCCTTTGGTGAGGTCGCGGAGCAGGAGGAGGGCGCCGGAGGGGATGTTGTCGTAGGTGACTGACATTGTCTCGGCTTGTTTGCGTCCGAGGCTGTGCCAGCGGCCGTCGTGCCAGTAGGATAGCTCATAGCTGTCGCCGGGTTCGACCATGTTGCCGTCGCCCCGGGGAGTGTAGCGGATGCGGTCGAGCTTGACGGGGCGGCCGAAGTCGAGACCGACCCAGCAACCCGAGCCCGAGGGGGCGCAGTAGGAGGTCAGCACATTACCGTCGAAGAGATTGTCGCGCACCCAGGCGGGATTGTCTTCCCTCGATCCTACGGTGCCGATGACCGTGCCCTCGAGGGGACTGTCGCAGCCGGGAGCGTAGAAGGCCAGCTCGGCCATGCTGCCGTAGGTCTCGGGGCGCCGGTTGATGTAGCGCCAGTAGCGGCAGGGAGGCACGCTGTCGCTGACCGCCACTTCGCCGCCGACAGCGCGGCCTGTCGGGATGGTGTGAACTGTGTGGACACCGGTCTTAAACTCCGGATCGTTGGAGGCCTCAAACTCGCCGCCCTCGATAAGCTTGGAGTAGAGCCAGACATATTTGAGCACGGGATATTTGCGGTCGAGGCTTGCGCTGACCCTTTCTGAGCCGGGGGTCAGATAGGTCAGGCTGCCGTCGAAGTTGAGTATGAAGGGCTCGGAGAGCGCCCGGCGCTCGCCCGAGGCCGAGTAGACGACAGGCAGATAGACGATGTTGCGCCCCACTGATTTAAAGCTTGCGCGACCGCGGCTAATGGGGGCAAAATCGACGGGCGTCCAGTCGTTGTCGCCGTAGACACAGAGATAGGCCGTCGGGCTGTCGCACTTCCGGCAGTCGATGTCGACGACCGACGTGGCTACATATTCGTCGGTGACGTCTCGCTGAAAGATGTTTTTGAAGAACTGAGGCACATAGCCGCCAGACTGATTGAGTTTCTTTAAATCGGGATTGGCGGCATAAGTGGCACGGAAGACCTTGGGGAGGCGCTCGTCAATGATCGGCCCCTCCTCTGTGTTGATCACCATGCCGACAAAGGGCACGCTTTTGCCGTTCTGGGCCAGAAGAGTGTTCCAGCTATGGCCGAGACGCTGATTGCCCCAATGGGGCGTGCAGTCACGGGCGATAGGAAGACCGCGGCTGCGGAATATCACCTCGGTAAGATAAACGAAGTCACTGCACATGCCGTGAGGCACCTTTAGCCTCGTCTCAACGTCATAGATTTTGACCCACTTCTTGTTAATGATGCCGGGATGAACGTCGCGGCGATGTGCCTCATTAAGCGTCCGGCAGGCTCGGTAGGCCGAGCCTGCGTATAAATCGCAGTAGTCCAACGGATCTATCTCATCGGCATAGACGTCACTGAACTTTGCCCGCCAGTTGTCGAGGGGCTGCAGATCCTTGACCTTGTAGGGCAGGACGTATTCGCAGAACTGCTCAAAATCCAAGTGGCGCAGCCAAGGATTGGTGCGCCACTGTTCAAAAGCCCTGTCAATGTTGTCAATCAGGTAATCGGCAGAGATTAAACTGCAGTCACTGACTATGGGCGAAAAGTCAATGCCCATCTCAGCGGCCAATCTATCGATAGAGTCGCAGAGATTAAATATTGAAATCTGAGGATTAGCCGTAATAAACGAATCAGCCCGCAGGTGATAACGGCGCAGCAGCGCCGGATCACCAAACGAATAATGCTCCGGCATATTCTCGATCAAAAACCGAGCCGCCGCAAGTTTTTCCGGGTCTTTGGCATAATGATTTAAGACTGATTCTAATTCAGAACGGTTATCGCCGGCAAGTTCGAATACCATTGACAATCTAGCGTCATTTGCATTGCACCCAGAGATAATCGTTATAAAAAGACATAATATCGACCAATTAAGTAGTTTTATAAGAGGATAAAGCAAGACTATCACCAAACGAGTAAAGCGCATTCTCCAAAATCTGCACTCGCTCGCAAGGTAAAATGGTATAATTATGAAATACGTAAGTATCAACGATTTTATAATTAATCAATTTTTAAGTTTTTGTTTATCAAATTGCTATTGAGTCAGATACTATTTCATTGAATAATTTCATAAGATTCTTATTTCGTCGTGGATCTCCAACCATAACAATCTTATTATTTTTGTCTATGAGAAAAATATGGTTTTCTTTGGCTTTCGCTATCCATGGATGATGAGTTTTAAAAATATCAGCAGTATCTACATACACATTTCGTATGAATCCGCTTGATTTTATTGCAAGAATAGTTTTATTAATAGAATTAATGTCAGGGGAAAATACATATTGAAATCCAACCTTTCGATTAAGATTCTCAAAAATTAGTTGATCCCAGTCGTGTAGTCTGCTTGCTGCACAAGTTTGACATTCATCTGAGTCGAAATATATGAACATCGTATAATTTGTTTTGTTTGGAAAGAAATTTCTGCGGCCTTTGACAAGTTTATATTTGCTTACATCAAAATTTATCTCGTTCCCTAATAAATTTTCAATGTTATCATTCAATTGCTCCTTACAAGAAGAAGCCACAATTAATAGTGCTATGAAGATTCCAAGTAGCTTATTTAGAGAGAAACTGTTAGTTTCCATTTTTCATTTTTATTTTTATTAGGCAGGCTCCTTCTTCTTTAATAAAATCTTCTATTTCCGATGACGCTTTATTAAACCCATTATTGGTAAGTATTTCATACAAGCTATAATCTGGAATAAAAGTGTAAAATGAATTTTCATCCGCACCATTAACTGTGAAGATGCCATTTCTTAAGTCTTCCTTTTTATTTATATAAAATTTTTTTGTAAAAAAACTATATAAGTAATTTCTTAAGAACCCTTCATTTACAATCTCGCAAAACATATAATCATAAACAAAATATGGAGTTGCAGCCAGATACTGTCTTCCGCTCTCTTGTACTTTTAAGAAATTATCTCTTATTTCATCTGGGACGGGGGATGCAAATTCAAAAAATGTAAAGCACGGGGCAATGCTATCTCTAAATTCGTAATAACCATCGTCTTCAAAAGAATGAAAGATAACCGTATTACTCTTCCTTGTGAAATAATATTGTTTTGCGGCCATCTCATAAAAATTATCTTCATATGGTAAATATTTTTCCGTTATACGCCATCCTCGATTTGTTCGCCATACTTTGTAACCAACTTCTGGTAAATCGGATTCTGCTCCTGTCGGTACATTTGCGAACAGAAAATTGTCATCGTCTAGAGCTTCCATATCATAAGCATTAAAATCGACGCTATTACTTTCCTTAAATTCTCCATTGTCAATGGAGTAGACATTGATTTTATGACTGCAATTATCCAATATATATATATTTTTCGACGTTGCAGTAAATGCAGCTATTTCAATATATTCCCCGGGGCCGTTTCCTCTACTGTCAATAGTGAAAATATTTTTACCGGTCGGATCATAAACGCCAATCTTTGCTTGGCGTTTATTGCTTAATATGTAATAATCGTTTATAACTCGCAACTTCGTTACGTCTGTTAACATTTCATTTACACTGCATCGCAACGGTATAAATTCTATATTGTCAACAAAGTCAGATATTAGTCTTTCAGATGAGCCATCAAACATTATTGGGGACGAGCATTGCACATATTCTACATTATCTCTATTACCCTTACAACCCATCGCTGTGAGGATGATGAAAAACACAATATATAGAAACCAGAATTTCATAATATATCAGAGATTTACCATTAAATAAATCTTATGGAGATGTTTACACAGAAGTAATAGTCTAGACATGCCTTGGACATCCTTTAGGGGTACAGCCCTGTCCTACCCCCTCGCACTCTATCATTATAGTATTGCAATAAATGAAGTTTCCATCAAAGACATCCACTAAAAATTTGCATTGGTAAGGTACAGACTTCGAGGACGGAAACATATACCCAGTCTCTCCTTCTGTTAACGATGTGAGATTTCTGAGGGTTATATTTGAAAGAGTGTGATGTTTATTACTTAGGTATACGGCGATAATGAAATCGTTGCTACTGAAACCGCGCAAATTATTTTAGTTATTTTTTTCATTGTATTTTTATTATTGGTAAAAAAAAATGCAGTTAAATTCCAAACAGGGGATGTATTCAGCATCACTTAAATTGATACCTATAGCTAGATCTTCGCTGATGGTGGGGACGTGGGGATAGCGGCACTTATCAAAGTAAGTATTATTTCAGCTGATGCACTATCGTGCGACCCATAGGTAATCAACGGCGATTGGCAATTACAAGACGGTGAACATACCCTCGTAGACGGTGTCGCCGACGGTTATTTGAAGAGTAAGCATTGCCGATGTGGGGGCGATCTGGCAGCGGCACTGGGGGGCTATGGCAACTACGCTATTATAATAGGTCTGCCCCGAGGCTGTATCAAAAATCGAGACCTGAGCCAATATATCAACATTAGAGGTTATGACTACGGCATCGCCATCGTAATATGCCGACAGCCTAAGGAGTGCGGGGGCTTTAGGTTTAAACGGACCGGTTGTTTCTACTACTGGTTTTAGCTCAATTGACTTTTCTTTTGTTTCGTCATCAGAGGCTAATCCTGCTGCTGCACCCAGTACTACGATAAGCAGCGAAACGAAGAGTCTTTTTAGTATTTGTGCGGTCATAAGTGTATGATTTTAAATGGTTGTTTTATGACCGCAAATTTATGGCAAATCGATAGTTTACACCAAATATTAATGTAGGACAACGGCGGGACAACGCTGATGTAACATTGTTGAATATCAATAAATTACAAAATGTAAAATAGGACAATGCAGGACAATGTAATAACACATTGATTATCAGCCTGTTACTATTACTACACATAACGGTCAGATATTCAAGATGTTAGCAAATAAGACTAAAAATATAGCAAAAAATGCTCGGCGTCGACCGACGGATTTGATAAGATTTTATCCCGGATCCGATTTCTCATTCTTCTTACGGTGCTCTTGTCTCTATACTGCAAGATTGCAGCTATAGAAGGGTTGGTGAAGCCCAAGAATAACAATAAGGAGACGACGCGCTCCTTGGGGGTGACACCCGGGACTTGGGTTAAGAAGCGGCTCATAAGATCATCGTAGCTACGGTTTACAAGATCTTCGATTGCCGTCAGATTATCGTCGTCGCCAACAGACAGAATAATTTCGGAGATGGCTTTTGTGAAACGACGCATGCCTTCATCGCCCGAGAGCATAGAATCACGAGCCTCACAAATGCGGTTGAGCAGAGACATAGTGACCGAGGTCTGTGACGATGTCGGTTGTTTGCGGGACAAACGAGTAAGCTGAATTTCCAGGCTGTTGATGTCTCTTATCAGATTATCGCGCTCCTCTTTGATCTTTCGCTGCTTTAAGCGAAACAAAATAATCAAGAGTATGGCCACGGACAGGAGAGTCGCGGAAATCGATAACCAAATGATTACTTTAAGATCGGCTGTCTTAAGCAATAAAGACTGACGGCTGACTTCTGAACGATAATGGTCATTGATCAGAGCGGTGTAGGGGTGGGTTATAAGTCTGTTTGTTCCTTTAATGAGAATTTTATGCAGCTCAGCAAGATGGCTATAGGCATTTTCATAATCGTTATTACTTGCAAAAAGTTGTGTTAAAATCCACTCTGCGGCAAGACTATCGGACTTATTTTGTTGAGAGTCAATTGCGAGCAAATAATACTCTTCGGCTTTTGTAATATCACCTTTCGATAGCAGCAGTTCGGCTATTTGCGAGAGCATTTTTGATGGTGTTGCGCCGCCGGCATCAATTAACTCGTTAAAATATCTTTCCGCCTCCTCTAACTCATAATTATCATAGCATACGTTACTCGCAACAGAGAGGAATGTACGACGCAAATGGACGTTTGATTGAATAATGCTGTCAGAAGCCAGAATATTTATAGAGTCTAGGCCTCGGATTTTTTACCTGAATAAGATAGTGATTGAGGAATTAATACCCGCTCCCAAGCGGCGTGGAGGGGGCGATTGGCGCGATTAAAGGCCTCGACGGCTTTTTCTCCGAGACGGGCGGCCCGGTCAAACTCAAGGAGCTTGGTGTAGACGGCGACTTGTTCGCGATAAGCCATAGCGAGGTAGAAGTAATCGTCGATGGCTTTGGCGCGGTCGGCTGCCTCCATAAGGGATATCAGTGACTCGGAGTAGTCTCCGCGATAGCCGAGAATCACGCCGCGATAGAAGAGGCTCTGCACTTCGAGGCTGTCGCCGCGTCCGCGGTAATAATCGGCGGCGATTTTTATGAGGGAATCGTCGGTTGTGACGATGTTGGCCTTCTCGCGGGCCTTGGTGAGGAGGAGGGCGCGGCGGGCGCGCTGGGCGCGTGAGGCGGCGCTGAGGTCAAGGCCGTCGAGGGCGGCAACAGCGGAGTCGGGCGCTACAAATATCAGCCGGTCAGCTGATTGCAGCGCGTCGTCAATTCGCTTGTCACTGCCGCAAGAGGCGGCGAGCAGGACGAGCGTAAGGGCAATGAATATGAGTGATAAATATTTCACAATGCAAAGATAAGCCCTTTTTCTTAATTAGCAATCCCTCTTTTAATTAGCAATTAGTAATGAGTAATTAGTAATGAGTATTAGGGTGATGGCGGTGAGTGGGCAGAGGTTAGGTATTAGGTCAGAGTGATTAGTTATGAAGTTGGGGCTTCACTCTCTGCTCTCTGCTTTATCCTCAGGGTGGAGTCGCGCATTTCGCGGACGGCGGGCGACATGACTTTGACGGGCATGTGGAGCACGATCCGGGCCTCGCGCCTGAGAAGGGCCGTGTCGACGGGATCGCTGCCAGCGGCGAGGAGCACCATCAGATAGTGGGGGTACATGCGGTTGGGGAGCCTGTCGGCGGCGCGTCGCAGCTCTGTGAGGGCGCTGTCGCGGAGGGTGAGCGCCTGATAGTTTTTGCCACGGACGTTATAGATCATCGGGTCGGCGCTCACTCGGGCGGCTCGGGCGAGCACGCGGTTTGACTCGTCGTAGGCGCCGATGTTGTGGAGCGAGTGGCCGAGCTCGAACATGAAGTTGGGGTTCCACTCCAGCGAGTCGCCGAAGGCCTGCATGGCCGTGACGGCGGGTGCATGGCGACCCGAGCGGTAGAGGATGCGGGAGGGCTGCCAGCGGCGGTAGGTGTCGGCCTTGCGGTGGTGAGCGGCGGCCTCCACTCCGATGAGCGCAGCGGCGGCGAGACCGATGACGGCGAGCAGGGAGCGGCTAAGGCGAGAGCGGCACGCCGAGGCTGCAACTCCGATGATGAGCACGCCCATGGCGGCCACGAAGAGGGGGAACTGCAGGGGATAGGATGAGAACGCAAACACGGCGAAGGCCAACACGGCGCCGGCGGCTCCATAGAGCCGGAGCCTCACGGCGGCGAGGACCGCAGCGGCGAGCACGGCGACAAAGGCAAGGGCGGCGGGGCAGCCCCAGGCCAAGGCCACCTGAAGGTATTCGTTGAAAAGGTATTCGGGGGCTCCGGCGACGGCTATCTCGCCGGCGGTGGCGCCTCCGGCGGCGAAATAGGCCTCCTGAGCGTCGCCATAGGTGCCGGCGACGTTGTGCCAGCCGACACCCCGGGGATGGGCGGCACACGCCTTCAGGCCAATGCGCCACATCAGCATGCGGCCGTCGGCTGAGTCGGGTTTCAGGAGATAGGCCCCCAGCGCCGCTGATAGCAGCAGCACGGCCAGGAGCGGCCACCATCGGCGCAACCATCGGCCGACGGCCTCGCGGCGGTGACAGATGGCGACGAAGCCGCACGAGAGGGCTGCGGCCACCCAGGCCGAGCGGCTCGCCGAGGCGGGGAGCACGGTGAGGATCAGAAGCACCAACGCCAAGCCCGACCATCTGGGCAACCGTTCACGCGAAAAGCTGAGCGACAGGCCGATAGGAAGGCCGAGAGCGATGAAGCCGCCGTAAGGGCCGGGGTTGTAGAATGAGCCGGTGAGGACAAAGGTTGAGTGGGCCGAGGGGACGAGGCCGGCTATCTGGCAGAGGCCCATCACGGCCTCATAGGCGACGGCGGCGCCGACGCTGAGCACTGCCGCGCGGGCAAGGCTGTCGCCGCAGGAGCGGCGGCCGAAGAGCCTGAGCAGGGAGATAAGGGCGACCGACACGGCGAGCACGGCCAGGACGGCCCACCACTCGGGGGTATAGTCGCTACCGGCCGAGCGCGAGCGCAGGGCGATGGCCGCGGCGAGCGGGGCGAGCGTTAGCGTCAGGAAGACGAGTCCGACCTGTCGGACGTGTCGGACAAGTTGGGCCAGAAATTTTTCACTTTTCATTTTTCACTCTTCACTCTTCATTTATCGCGGCTTTTCATTGTGTCGAAGGTGCGCGACCAGCGGCGGCGGCCCGTGTGGGGGTCTTTTGACTGCCAGATGAAGGC
The DNA here is from genome assembly GCA_964423485.1 of uncultured Bacteroides sp. GTDB lineage: Bacteria > Bacteroidota > Bacteroidia > Bacteroidales > Muribaculaceae > CAG-873. Next base: position 2,812 of record CAYRFB010000062.1, on the reverse strand, counting down.
GGCTTTGCCGACGACATAGTCGAGGGGCACAAGGCCGAAGTAGCGCGAGTCCTGAGAGTTGAACGCATTGTCACCGGCCACGAAGCAGTAGTCTTTCTTAAACTCGTAGCTGTCGATCTCGGCGCCGTCGAGGCGGATGCCCGTGGAGTCGTTGGTGAGCTTGGCGCCGGTCTCCCACTCAATGTAGTTGCGGTAGACGATGGCCGAGAGGGTGTCGAGGGGGATGACGGTGCCTTTGCGGGGCACGACGAGGGGGCCCATGTCGCGGATGGTCCAGCCGACGGCCAAGTCGTTGGGGAAGGCACTCACCACTATCGTGCGGCTTATCAGCTCGGGCTCGCCGGCGTAGCGGTCGAGATAGTCGGCGACCTCCTGCTGGCGTGAGGCTACGCCGACGCGGGCGCAGCGGCCGTTGATCCAGTAGCGGCAGTCGCGCAGCTCGAGAGTGTCGCCGGGCACGGCGATGCAGCGCTTCATATAGTAGAGGCGGATGTCCATCGCGAGGCTGTCCCATCGGGCGGCGTAGGGATGGTTGAAGACGACGATGTCGCCGCTCTTAAGACTGCCGAAGCCCGGGCCGCGGATGATGTCGACCTGCTCGCCGCCGAGGGCGTCGAAAATGTTAAAAAGTCGCGGCCCCATTACAAATTTGTTGACCAGCACATAATCGCCCGGTATGATGGTCGGGGTCATGGAGCGCGTCGGGGTGCTGAACGATGCGAAGCAGAACACCTGTCCCACCACCCACAACACCAAGAGTCCGAAGGCTATCAGGTAGATGTTGAGCAGCCAGTTGAACACCCTTCGTAGCAATGCACAATGCACTTTTTTTAATGCACAATTCACAATTCACAATGCACAATTATTTACCCATTTTAATGCTCGATGCACTTTTTTTAATGCTCGATGCACTTTTTTTAATGCACAATTCACAATGCACAATGCACAATTTTTTTTTCATTTTTACTATTCACTCTTCACTCTTCATTCATCACTTTTCATTCTTCATTTTTAGGCAATCCTTTTTTATGTTTTTTTACCACCATTCCTGCCGGCCGTTTTCATCAAGAAGAAAGATGCGGACACTGTCGCCTTTTGTGCGGTTGAGGAGGACGTAGACACCGTTTGCCGGGACGCCTGACCAGTCAAGCGACACGGTTGTAGCCTCTTTGGTGCCGAGTGATTGCCACGCTCCGTCAGCCCAGTATGTTAATTCGTAGGTGTCACCGGGCTCGATCATATTGCCGTCGCTGCGGGGCGAGTATCTGATCTTGTCGACCGCCACCGGCTTGCCGAAGTCAAGTCCGACCCAAGCTTCGCCCGGTCGGGTAAACGACACGGCGGTCAGCACATCGTCGTCAAACGCCCGGCTGCCGTCGCCCAGACCTTCGCCGCCGGGGTAATTGCCAATGGCACGGCCAGTGTCGTTTATCTTGACGCCGTCGCTCATCATCGTTATCTCACCGACGTAGCAGCTCGCCGAGTCGCCGCGCTGCACGAAGCGCCAGTAGCGGTGAGCGCCGGCATCGACCGCCAACTCTCCGGCCTTGTCGGCTGAAGTGTTAACTGCGCCGACCTTTACGGCGTCAGTAAATGACGGATTGTCAGCGGCCTCAAATTCGCCATTTTCAATTTTTACGGCCATATTCCAGGCGTATTCGAGCAGAGGAGCCTTGCGATAGAGCGTGACATCGATCAGGCTGTCAGTGTCAGCAACTATTTCGCTGAGAGAGCCATCGCGATCAAATTTTATAGGAGCGGTCAACGGCAACATCTTGCCCTGGTCGTCGTATGCGACCACCATAAAGACTATGCCCGGCCCGACATCCTCGAAGGTCGCCTTGCCGCCTTTGACCTCAGCAAAGGCAACGGGCTTCCACTTTGAGCGGCTTGATGTGCAGAGATATACATATTTGTTAGGCGAATCGACCTTGACGGTGACATCGCGAGGCACGACATAGAGCGGCGTAACGTCGCGCATAAATATGTTGCGGAAAATCGACGGCACATATTCGTCTGAATTATTGAGACGGACGATATCATCATTACGGGCGTAGGTGCGTCGGTAGACTTTAGATATAGTTTCATTGATTTTATGAACTATGTAAGGCGAGACGTGGATTGGGACAAAAGCCATATCCTTGCCATTGGGGGCGTGGACCGCACCCCAGGTGTGCCCGCGGTTGCCATAGCCCCAGACCGGCACAAAGTCGATAACTACGGGTATTCCTGCGGCTCGAAATGCGCTCAAGCCCGCCTGACAGTGGTCATCACATGAGCCGAAAGGCACCCTAAGCCTTGTTAATTGACGGTAAAAAAGAGGCGGGATAGGGTAATCATCAGGATCACGGACAAAATGTTGCTTAAGGCAGTTGTTGACCACCTCTGCGGCCTGAAAAGCCGAGATGCGGAACAGTGAGCAACACGACATCCTTTCGAGGGAGTCGGCGTAAAAATCAGTGTACTTGTTGCGCCACGGCGTCAGCGCCTGAGTCTCAGTCACCTTGTAGGGCAATAGGTATTCGCAGAACTGGTCAAAATCGAGGCTGCGACACCACGGCACCGTGCGCCACTGCTCAAACGCCCGGTCGATATTGTCGATCAGGAAGTCAGCGCTGATCACGCGGATGTCGGGCGCGGTTGCGAAATGCTCGACATCGTGACGCTCGCACAGCTCAAGGATAGAATCTTGAACAGCTTTACGGCTACAGTCAGCCATCGCATCAAGCAGCGAGTCGAGCGAGTCATAAAAGCGCTCGACCCTCGCAGTGTCGGCAAACGAATAATGCCCCGGCATATTCTCAATCAAGAA
>CAYRFB010000061.1:0-11597 GCA_964423485.1 uncultured Bacteroides sp. | reverse complement strand
CCCGAGGTGTGGAGCGGAGCCTTGATGAGCCAAGAGGGGTCAAACACGCTGATAATGCAATTAGGCACGAGAAGCAGGCCGTGGACCGAGCCCATAAGCCAACCATATTCGGCCTGAGGATTGATGCGGAGGAGCAGCGCCACGCCGATGCAGATGGCAATGCCAACGAGAAGTTGTAATAAAGTCTTCATAATCTATCGATGTCTTTTTTGATATTATAACAAACCAACAGCGATTGGGTTGAAAATCCTGATGCTTAAAAAATAAATCGGCATATCTCACCGTTAATAACAAAAGGCCTGACAGGCAGGTCTACGGATAATCAAAATTCATAAAATGAACAAAACCCTTACCGTCAAAAAGCTCAACGAGCAAGTCAGCGACGCCGCCCAAGTGGCCGCAGCTCTTGACAAAGCACACATCCCGTTTCAAAAAATCGACACGGTCAACTGGGCCGAGTTTCCCTATCGCCCTGACGTAGAGTTTCGCGCCGCTCACACCGGCGACAACCTGCTCCTCAACTATCGGGTAACCGAGGAGGCTGTGCGCGCTGCTGCAGCTGCCGATAACGGCCCTGTTTGGGAGGACTCGTGCGTCGAATTTTTCGCATCGTTTGATGACAAGAACTATCAGAACATCGAGTGTAACTGCGCAGGCACCATCCTGAGCGCCGTAGGCCCTGACCGCGAGCACCGACAGCCGGCCCCCGCCGAGCTCCTGGCAGCCGTCAAGCGCCACTCCACGCTCGACAAGGACCACCTTCCCTCCGGCGGCCCCGTCGCCTGGGAAGTGGCGCTAATCGTCCCTGTAAAGACTTATTTTGCATCTGGCCTGAAATCATTTTCAGGCGTGAACGCGCGCGGTAACTTCTATAAATGCGGCGATAAGCTCCCTACCCCTCATTTTCTGTCTTGGAATAAAATCGATGTCGCCAATCCCGACTTCCATCGCCCGGAATTTTTCGGCGACATACACTTCGAGTAATATTAGTCAACATCGCAATGCGATGTCCCAATAAAGCCTTCGCTTAACGCGAGGGCTTTGTCTTTTTCAAGCTGGCTCTTGAGGGCGTCGAGGTCGGCAAAGCGCTGCTCATCGCGCAGGCGTGACAAAAATTCGACGGCTATTGACTCCCCGTAGAGATTGCCGCTCCAACCGATGATGTGAACCTCGATCGACACTTCGGGCTTAGCACCGCGATCGACAGTCGGACGCCGGCCGATGTTGAGCATACCGCGGCGCGTGGTGCCGTCAGGCAACTTCACGTCGACGGCATAGACGCCCTGAAGCGGCGTGAGCATCGCGGGGTCAGACATGCGCAGGTTGGCCGTTGGAAAGCCGAGCTTGCGACCCAATTGCTTACCCTCGATGACCTCACCGTGGATTATGTATGGCCGGCCGAGCATGGCGCAGGCTGCCTTGACATCTCCTTCGGCAATGGCTTCGCGTATCGACGAGCTGCAGATGGTGGCCGACAGCTCATCGTCGCGCAACTCGTCTGCGCGCACGACTTCGATACCCGTGCGCCGTCCGATCTCACGGTAATGGTCAAGCTCGCTGACGCGGTCGCGCCCGAAACGGTGATTAAAGCCCATCACCAGCACATCTACGCCATATCGCCTGCGTAGCATAGCCATAAACTCCTCGGCGGTCAACGAGCGCAGCGCCTCGTCGAAATCAAGCACCTCGACACCGTCGATGCCGCTCGCTTTGAGCGCCTCGACCTTGTCAGCCGGCGTCATCAGCGGCGAAGGCGCCTTGTCGGGCGCTATGAGCGTCAGGGGATGAGCGGCAAAGGTGAACACCCACGCCTCGCCGTCATGGTCATGCGCCTCAGCGATCACGCGGTCGAGCAACGATCGGTGGCCTCGGTGCACACCGTCAAACATGCCGACCGTAGCGACCTTAACCTTGTCAGCCATCAGTAACCGGCTTGAGCTAAGAGAGTGACAAATTCATCGCCCGGGTTAACGAGCACAGTCTTGAAGCCAAGACGCGCCGCCGCGTCGAGATTGCGCTGCGAGTCATCGAGGAAGACGGTCTCTTCTGGCTTGATGCCGAGTTTTTCAACCGCATAACGGAATATCTTTTCATCAGGCTTCATCGACTTGGCCTCAAATGATGTCACCATACCGTCAAAATAGTCTTCGCGGACACGGCCCTCTTTTGTAAACTCATCTTTAATCTTCGAGTCCCACATTATCGGGTTAGTGTTGCTCAGCAGGTAAATGTTATATTTTTCGCGCAGGCGGCGGAGACTTGCGAGCCTCGCGGCGGGAATGCCGATGAGGAAGTCGCAGAACGCCTTGTCAATCTGCTCGTCAGTCACACCGCCACCGATGGCCTCGCGGAGCACACGGTGAAACTCATCGGGAGCCATAACGCCCTCCTCGAGCAGCATGAAGGGACCCTTCTGAGAGTACTCACCAAAATAGGAAGCAGCGTCGGGCAGGCCCAAACGCTGAAACGAGGCGACGCAACGGTCTTTTTCGATGTCCATGATCACACCGCCGAGATCAAACAATAGATTTTTAATCATAATTTCAGAAAGCCGGTTGTTATGCCGGCAAAGTTACTGCTTTTTTTCGACCGTGTCAAGCGCGGCGAGCCTTCCGTCGACATAGGGCGTGGCGTGGACCTCGGCTGCGTGGCCGAGATACTCGAGCGCCTCGGCCTTGCGGCCGGCGTTGGCATAGTAGTTGCCGAGCTTAAGGAGCGTCAGATAGTTGTCGGGCGACACACTCAGGATCTTCTGCCACGCTCTGATGGCCGCGTCATAATCGCCAAGGATCACATAGCCTTCGGCCAAGGCCGACAGATAGTCGGTCGAGTCGGGCACCCCGGCAAGCATCTTGTTGGCATAAATGACGATCAGCTCGCCATTGTCGCGGAACTGATAATATTTGAGCAGTTCGGCGTCGATAGCCCTCTCGAGCCAGGGACAGTCACGCTGTGAGCGCAGAAGGAAGTCTTCGTAGACATTGGCGGCTCCGACCTCAAAAGAGACCGTCTTCACGCCCTCCATGAGCTTGGGGAAGCTCACGCCGGCTTTCATGGCCTGAGTGAGAAGATGAGACGCGGTCTCATTATGATTCAACATCGAGGCCGCAACTATCGCTTTGACATAAGTGGAGTCAACATCGGGTTTCTCATCGAGCATCAGCCCGTAAAGAGCTTCGGCGCTCGCCCATTCGCGCCATTCGAAAAATCGGGATGCCTTCACGGCCGTGGTCTCGTAAGCAGTCGCCGCAGTCGCCGACATCGTCACCGACAACGTCGCCACCGCCATCAATATCTTTATATATTTTAATGCTTTCATACAAATAAAAAGCCTCAACCGCCGCGATGGTTCACTCAGCGTTAAAATAATTTGAATTTCTTAAAAAACGGCATAGATAATGGGGGTGCGTCAACTTTTGAACCGCACCCCCATTGTTAATTTATAATCGGCGCTGCCGATCAGTCAAGCGACACCTTGACGGCTGTGTTTTTGAACTGAGGCACAATGCCCTTGCCGATCGCCATAGCCTTTTTGCCGTTTGCGCGGGTAGCGATCTTCTTACTTTCGGGTGCAGGCTCATAGCCTTCGAGAGTGTCGGGAGTGGTGTAACGCACTTCGTTAACCTCGCCCCATACGCCGTCGATATTCTTGGCGGCAGCGATGATCACCACTGAAGTCGCGGGCTCAACGCGGTAGTCATAAGAAGCCTCGCTGTACTGGAACCATCCGCTCATCGGCATCCAGGGATCGCTGCAAAGCTGAGCCTTGCAAGCTTCGGGATCTGCGTCATAATTAGCTTCAGAGATCACCGACATACGGTAGCAGCTTGCCTGATCGTTGGGGGTGAATGTAACGGTCAATGTGGGGGCCATTTCGCCATACCAGTCGGTAAGCTCGAAACCGCCAACCTCGATGTCAACATAGGCTGCGCCGGGGCCGCCGAGAGCTGCTGTCGAAACATCATACACTTCATAAGGCGCAAACCAGCCGTTGACGTCGGTCATTGCAATAAACACCTCATACTCTGTATTGGGGCTCATCTGAGTCCAGGTATGCTCAGTCTCGTCTTCACACTGCACGCCCCACATCCGGATCATATCAGAGAAGTTAGAGAAGCCAAACATCGGGCCAAACATCTCATACTGCTGCTGCATTGTGCCTTTTTCGCCGGCAAGGATCCAGTAGTTGACCACGTCTTCGTTGGGCTTGAAGAGCACGGTGAAAGAGTCAAGTGTCTGACCTGTCACCTCGATCTCAACATGGGGGTCGCCTTCGATCTCGGGGGCCGGAGTTGAGAAAGATGCGCGAGCCACACCGGCCTCTACGCCGTAACGGTCAACGCCGACAGTAAAGATAGTGTAGTCGCTTTCGGGGTTGAGTTCGATGCCTGAAAGTGTGCCTTTGTCAAAGTCCTGATAGAGCACGGGCACCATTGATGAGGGGAGGCTGTTGATATAACGGATAGCGTTGACGTCGTCGGTAAGCTGATTGGCGGTGACGCCGGGGATTACGGCGAGCTTGTAATATTCGCAGGCCTCTGTACGAGTCACGGTGAGGGTCATTTCGGTCAAGCCGACTTCGTCGATAACGACATTGGCGAGCACTTCGCCGTCGACACGGGCAAAAGAAATCTCGTCGAGGTAATCGATCACAAAGCCCTTGTAGTTACCGGCAGTGTTGGTGACAAGAATACGGTTGGGCACAGCCTCTTCTGCCTGAGCGAAACTGGCGCTGCCGGCGGTCAGAGCAGCAGCAAGGAGTATAGCGAGTTTTTTCATTTTCAAATCGGTTTATTTCTTGATGAATTTAATGGTTTTGTTGTTGACTGTCACAAAATAGAGGCCCGGAGCGAGAGTCGACACATCGACTGCCTCACCACTCCAGTTGCTGATCTTGTTTCTGACTGAGCCCTTGAGATCGGTAATGGTCAAAGAGGCGGCTTCAGCCGGACTGCTGACAAACTCGAGAGCCTCGGCGACAGGGTTCTGGCGCAACACCAGGCCATCGGCAACGCTGATCGTCTCAACGCCGGTTGTGCCGTCATAGCGGAAACTGAGCGACTTGAGGGTCTGGAAGTTGAACACCGCGTTGAGCGTACCTCCTGAAAGCACCTCGACTCCGGTCTCAGAGAAGGCGATCTTGCTGGCAGTTGTGACGGGCGCTTCAGCGACAGCTTGACCGTCGGCATTGTTTGCAACCACCAAGAGCTGACCACCCTCAGCCCATGCGCCAAACGATATTGTCGCAGCGGCAGAAGCGAGTAGGATTCTTGTTGTTTTCTTCATTATAAAAATTTATTTGGTGATAAATGTGAGCGTTAGTTTGCACTATGCGAGTCGAGGAGCATTTGTTTACTTTTCCGCCGCAAAAGTAATCATATATTTAAAATTTTACAAATTTTTAGACACTTTTGTCAGCGAGCCGGGCCTATGCCATCTATTTTTCTACATTTTGATGATCGAGAGAGGCCGCGTTTCGGGCAATTATGATGAGCGGGGATGTGGTAGCGTTCGGAAATTTTTACTAATTTTGTCGTAGAAAATAGAGAATCTATTACAAATTTATAAAAGCTATATTACAAAAACAATTATGAAGAAACTGACTTTCAAGTTAATGGCGCTTGCTTGCCTGCTATCGCTGGCCGCACCCGCTAACGCACAGTTCAACCTCAAAAAAGCCGCCGGCGCCGTCTCAAAGGCAGCTCAGGCTTTCACACTCACTGACGCCCAGATGGCCAGCTATGTGAAAGAGTCTGTCGACTGGATGGACAAACACAACCCTGTGTCGCCTGACGACAGCCCCTATACCCAGCGACTCAACCGTCTCACCGAAGGCATCACCGATGCCGATGGCATACCCTTGAACTTCAAGGTCTACGAAGTCATTGACGTCAACGCATTTGCCTGCCCAGACGGCAGCGTGAGAGTGTTCTCATCGCTGATGGACATCATGGATGATGATGAACTGATGGGCATCATCGGCCACGAAATCGGCCATGTGATGAAACATCACTCAAAAAATGCCTTCAAGGCCGAGCTGCTCACCGGCGCTCTCAAAGACGCAGTCGCATCGACCGGTGGCAAGGCAGCTGCCCTCACCGAATCACAGTTGGGCACACTCGGCTCATCGCTGCTCAACGCCAAATACTCTCAGAAGCAAGAAAAAGAGGCCGATGACTGCGGCTATGACTTCCTTAAGGCCAACGGCCGCAACCCCTGGGGTATGGTCAAGGCGTTTGAGAAATTCCTCAATATGGAAGGCAACGCCCAGTCAAGCTATATGTCCAAGATGTTCTCGTCTCACCCTGAAACCAAAGACCGCATCGAGCGCATGACCAAGCGCGCTGTCGCCGACGGCATCGAGCGCCCGGCCGACGAAACCAAGTAATCGCGATGGTCGCAAAATTCAAGTCAACCAAGCATACAGCATTAACAATCACGGTCATTCTGGCCGTGATTGTGCTTTATGGCCTGACGATGGCGCTGTGGGGCATGACCGTCGGCAACCTGACAGTGATCGTTGTCGGTTCAATATTCCTCGCCGCCCTATCAGGGCTACCCTTATATAATAAATGGCGCGCCGTAACCGGCACCGACCGTCTGCCGGTCAATATTGTCTGTCACATCGTCGCCGCCACGGGTTTCTTTATGAGCCTGCTTTTAGGCATAAATTTCTGGGGACGCAACCAGGCTGAGTCAAAGACCGAGCGCGTCGCCGTCGTCAGAGTCTACAGCGAGGAGCACTACCGCTCTCGCCGCGTCGGACGCCGCTATATGACCAACGGCGAGCCATACAAAGTCTATTACATCGACGTTGCCCTCCCCGACGGCCGCGAAAAACAAATGTCGATCAGCCCCTCAAAAGTCCGCTCATACCACAAAGGCGACAGCGTGACCGTAAAACTCACCCCCGGCGCCTTAGGCCTCACCATCCTCGGCCGATAATTGCCGTATTTCAGGAAAATAAAAAAAGCTAATTGGGGTCGTGGTTCGGTTTTTATTATTTATCTTTGCCGCGAAAATTTAACTCTTGACTATTAAATAAGAAGTTATGTCAACTAACACTGTAGATAAAGACCGCAAGGTGACAACCATGCGTCTTATTGAGATGAAACGTCGCGGTGAGAAAATCGCTATGCTCACAGCTTATGATTACTCGATGGCTAAGCTTATCGACGAAGCCGGCATGGATGTGATACTCGTAGGCGACTCTGCGTCAAATGTTATGGCCGGCAATATGACCACCCTGCCGATGACCCTCGACCAGATGATCTATCACGCAAAAAGCGTGGTCAAAGGCACTCAGCGCGCCCTGGTGGTGTGTGACATGCCTTTCGGCACTTATCAGGGCAATCCGATCGAAGCGCTGACATCGGCCGTGCGCATCATGAAGGAGAGCCACGCCGAAGCGGTGAAGATCGAAGGCGGCGCCGAAATCCGCGAGTCGATCGAGCGCATACTCTCAGCCGGCATACCGGTGATAGGTCACCTCGGACTTACGCCCCAGTCGATCAACAAGTTTGGCACCTACGCCGTGCGCGCCAAAGAGGAGGCCGAGGCCGAGAAGCTGTTGGCCGACGCCAAGATGCTCGAAGAGATCGGCTGCTTTGCCTTAGTGCTTGAAAAGATACCCGCATCGCTGGCCAAGCGAGTGTCAGAGTCAGTATCCATACCGACTATCGGCATCGGAGCCGGCAACGGCACCGACGGTCAGGTGTTGGTGATGCACGATATGCTCGGCATCAACAAAGGCTTCTCGCCCAAGTTCCTGCGCCGCTATGCCGACCTTTCGACCGTCATCAACTCAGCCGTGTCACATTACATCGATGATGTCAAGACCGGCGACTTCCCCAACGCGTCGGAGTCATATTAACTTTTTGGCTCGGTTTTTGTTATTCTTGTGATATAACAAAACAAACATAACAACATAAACATTATGGAAAATAACAATCAATTTGACAAATTAAGTTATGCTCTCGGTCTGAGCATGGGCAACAATTTCCGCGCGTCGGGCATCGAAAAGATCAACGTTCAGGATTTTGCCGATGGAGTTGCAGCCGTGTTCTACGGCTCTCAGCCCAAGATGAGCTATGACGACGCTAAAGCTGAAATACAGAAATTCTTCACCGAGCTCGAGGCCAAGCAGCAGAAAGCAGCCGCAGCCATGGCCGAGGTCAACGAGAAGGCCGGCAACGAGTTCCTTGCCGAGAACGGTAAGCGCGCCGAGGTCAAGACCACCGAAAGCGGCCTTCAGTATGAAGTGCTCAAAGAGGGCGACGGCCCCAAACCGACGGCCGACGACAAGGTGGTCGTTCACTACACCGGCAAGCTCATCGACGGCACAGTGTTTGACTCGAGCGAGGAGCGCGGTGTGCCAGCCACATTTGGTGTCACCCAGGTTATCCCCGGGTGGGTTGAGGCGCTGCAGTTGATGAACGTCGGCTCGACCTGGCGTCTTTTCATCCCTTCTGCCCTCGCCTACGGTCCGCAGGGTGCAGGCGGCGTGATCGGTCCTAACCAGACTCTGATTTTCGACGTATCGCTCCTTGAGATTGCAAAATAACAGTAACTAAATGAAATTCGCGAAACACATATTATTGGCGTCTTGCGCCCTGGCGGCATCAATTATGCCGGCCGGCGCGCAGACTGCCTTTGTGTCGCAACCTGCCGACAGCGTCACTGCCGCCGCTGCCACGGTCCTCGGCACAGCCCTCAAAGGCTCGATCGACAATATCGAGAGTCTCGGCGTCAAGCTCGACCGTGAGCAACTCAAGCAGATGCTGGGCGCCATCGTCGACGGCGCGCAGCCGATGTTCACTTATGAGCAGGCTTACGCCATCATCGACGACGCCGTGGTCAGCCAACAGCGTCACTACATCGACAGTGTCTTCTCGAAAGAGGCTCAGCAGGCGTTCATCGATAAGGCAGCCGTCGAAGATGGCGCTGTGGTGACTCCCTCGGGTCTGGTCTTTCAGGTCATAGTCGAGGGTGAAGGCGTCACTCCCGCCACCGGCGACGATGTCGTGGTCAATTATGTCGGCGCCTTGTCTGACGGCTCGGAGTTTGACCGCTCGTCATCGCCTGTGACCTTCGATGTCGACCGCCTTGTGCCGGGCTTCAGCGAAGGCCTCAAGATGATGCGGCCCGGCGGCCGCTACCGCATCGTGATCCCGGCGTCGCTGGGCTACGGTGAGCGCGGTGTGCCCGGCGACATCCCGCCAAATGCCGCCCTCGACTTCACCGTCGATATGCTGCAGGTTGTGCCCAAACCGACTAATCAATAACCTTTTTCAAAAAGAACAAGAACATTAACACAAACACAATTGCAAATGAATAAATTATTTACAGCCGCGTGCGTGGCCTCTATCGCCCTCGCTTCGCTGTCGTCGTGCTGCAGCAAGGGATCGTGTGACAACGGTCAGTGTGACAGCGACGCAACTGTCAGCCAAGCTGTCGTTGACTCTATCTCCAAGGCTCAGGGCGAGTATATCGGTCAGGCCGTGCTCAGCAATTTCCAGATGATGCAACGCGAAGGCTCTGTGTCAAAAGAGGACATCATCAAAGGCATCCAGACGGTGTTTGGCGCCAATGACAACCGTGGCACACAGATCGGCATACAGTTTGGCCTCCAGATGCTCAACGAAATGAAGCAGCTCGAAGACCTCGGCATCAACATCGACCGCTCGGTGATGCTCAACAGTTTCAAAAAAGCATTCCTTCAGGACTCTATCAACCAGGACGACGCTCAGCGCGCCTACTCAGTCTTCAAAGGAATGGTCGACCAAGTGCAGGCCGAAAACAAGGCCCGCGAAGAAGCCCGCATCGCTGAGTCGCCTGAAGCTAAGGCCAACGTTGCTGCCGGCGAGGAGTATCTCGCTGCCGCTATAGCTGCCGACCCCTCAGTCAAAAAGACTGCGAGCGGACTCGGCTATAAGATCGAGACCGTCGGCGACGGCAATACCATCGACAGTTCAAACCGTCTCAAACTGAAATACGTCGAAAAGAAGATCGACGGCACTGAAATCTTCAAGACTAACGAAGGCGGTCGCACAGCCTACATCAACAACGTCACCATCGGTTTTGGCGAAGGCCTCAAGATGTTGGGCAAAGGCGGCAAGGCCGTGTTCTACGTCCCGGGCGAAATCGCCTATGGCGTCACCGGCATCCCTTCTCGCCAAGTAGGCCCCAACGAAATGATGGTCTATGAAGTCGAGGTGCTCGACGTTGAGTAATCATCGCCCAAGCGCGATGCCCGATTAACATGGATGGACTCATAATAGGACTCTTGCTGCCCTTTGCGGGAACTACGCTCGGGGCAGCTTGTGTTTTTCTGATGAAGAAAAGCATACCCGCCCTGCTGCAAAAGACCCTGACGGGCTTTGCGGCCGGCGTGATGGTGGCGGCCGCGGTGTGGTCGCTGCTCATACCGTCAGTCGAGATGACCGGCAAGCAAGGCATCGCGAGCATCATCCCGGCCGTCATTGGATTTATGGCCGGCATACTGTTTCTACTCTTCCTAGACTGCATCGTGCCCCACCAGCATATCGACAGCAGCCAGAGCGAAGGCCCGAAATCTCACCTGTCAAAGACCGCCAAGCTCGTCTTTGCCGTCACCATCCATAACCTCCCTGAAGGCATGGCCGTCGGTGTGGCACTCGCCAGCGCGATGGACCATAACTCCTATCTGCCGATGGCCGGAGCGATAGCGCTCTCGGTCGGCATTGCGATTCAGAATTTCCCCGAAGGCGCGATTGTAGCGATGCCCCTGCGCAGCGCCGGAAACTCGCGCCGCAAATCATTTGCGATCGGCACCCTCAGCGGCGTCGTTGAGCCGATCGGGGCGATCGCCACCATCCTGCTCGCCTCAGTTGTGCTCCCGATTTTGCCTTACCTCTTGTCGTTTGCCGCCGGAGCGATGTTCTATGTTGTCGTCGAGGAGCTTATCCCTGAGACCCAGGAAGGCCGTCACTCCAATATGGGCACCATCGGCTTTGCCGTCGGCTTTCTGCTGATGATGGTTCTCGACGTGCTCTTAAGCTGATTTTTTCACCTCCGCAATGAACTTTTTGCTCCCGCGCTGCATTATATAGGAAGCATTAACCACTATTCAAGTTTTAACTACAATTGTTTATGAAAAAGATTCTCCTTCCGGCAGCGCTTGTCGCAGCCTTGACCCTCGGATCTTGTGCAGGCGGTGGCTCTGCAGCAGGTGTCGACAACGCATCAGACTTCAAGACCAAAATCGAAAATTGCACCAACACCGACAGCATTCAGTCATATGTCGCTGAAGCAAAAGCTTATGTACAGAAACTTGTCGACGAAGGCAAGGTTGACGAAGCGAAGAAATACCTCGAGCAGATCGAACCGGTCGTTCAGCAGAAGGCTCCCAAGCTCGCCGGAGCATTTGAGGCAGTCAAGTCATTTATCGACAAAGTGCCCTCAGCCGGCGCAGACGCCATCGACAAAGCCAAAGATGCCGCTTCAGTGGCCGGCGACAGCATCTCTTCAGCAGCCGACAACATTAAGATTAAGGACGCCGTCAGCGACAAAGTTTCAGACGTCAAGGACGCCGTGGCCGACAAAGCCGCTGATGTCAA